>JBOHVN010000116.1:0-13895 GCA_050735675.1 Binatia bacterium
GCCTTGACCCGATCCACTACCCGTGGAGCAGTCTCGGGGCCTACGTCGGGAGGAGGGCGGTACCGGGTTGGCTTACGGTGAAGGAAGTTCTGAGTTACTTCGGCACCAAGGGGAAGCGCGGGTACCGGGAGTTTGTCGCCGAAGGAGTCAAGGAGGGGATCAGGACGCCGTGGGAGGACGTGCGCGGGCAAGCGGTGATGGGCTCAGAGGAGTTCATCGAAGAGGTCGTGCGCAAGCACGTGGGGAGAAAGGGAAAGAAAGCGGAAGTCGCCCGCCGGCGCGAGCTGGCAGGTATCCGGCCGCAAGCGATCCTGGCGGCGGTGGAGGAGTATTTCGGACTCAAGCCCGAAGAGATGAAGGGGAGAAAGCAGCGGTACACCGAGCCCAGATATGTGGCGAGTTATTTGATGAGGAGACATGGATTGCTGGGGTTACGGGAGATCGGTGAGCGGGTGGGGCTTCATTTCAGTGCGGCCGGCAATGCGGTGACGCGGGTGTCGGAGCAACCGACGCGCACCATGGCGCAGGCGGTGAAAGCGATCCAGGACAGATTTAAGAATCAAGAGTCCTGACCCCATAACAGCCGTGACCCCATAACAGCCGTTTTGTTTTTAATGTGGGGTCAGGAATTTGAAGAGGAATTCTAGCAACCGCCCGGAAGAGCGGAATACGTAACGAAGACAGGGTCAAATTTACACGCTCGACAAACCCCGTGTGACGGAACTCGTGAAAGCTCTTTCCTCTCAAATCATGCAGCAAGTAGGTGACGGAATAAAACTGGTTCTCGGCCTGCAGTAAAACGATTGGCTCAAAAGCTAATTGTCTCTAGGTGCGGTAACGGTCGGCACGGTTGCCGCCGACGACTTCCAGATCAAAGGACTGATCGTCCCGCAGTATTCTCAAGGAGATCCGTTCTCCCGGGCGCTTTCGCCACATTTCCTGGTAAAGCTCCTGGCGCGTGCGGACCTCTTTTTTTTCGACTGTCAGAATGATGTCGCCTTGCTGCAGGCCGAATTTCGCCGCCGGCCCGTTGGGCACAACGCCGGCGACGATGACGTGGCCGGCCATGGCTTGCGGGTAAATTCCCAGCCACGGCCTTTGCGGCCGGCTGCGCACCTGACCGTACTGTTTCAATTCGTGCTCGTAAGTCCGATAGTATTCGATCGGAATCGCCAGCGAAAATTTGCCCACTTCATTTAAATTGAGCGAAACGACGCCGGCTAACTCACCGCGAAAGTTAGCGAGCGTGCCGCCGCCGAAGCCGGGATTGAAGGTGGTCACGCGAATGCTTTTGTCGATCATGTACTCCCACTGACCATCGTAGCCTTCGAGGGAGGAAACGTAACCGCCCATGACCCGCCTCCCGGTCTGCCCGCTGCTGGCGACCATGACCACCGGCTGGCCGGGTGCGACCGAATCGGGCTCAGCCAATTTAAGACATGGCAAATTCCGCTCCGAGATTTTTACCAAAGATAATCCGGTCTCTTGGTCCTGCGCCGCCACTTGCGCCGGATACTGCTCGCCATCGGGCAGCGTCACCGTGATCGACGATGCGCCGATGGTGACGTAGTGCACGGTCAGAATATAACCGTCGGGATCGACGATCGTGCCGGAACCGACACGCTCCGAGCCCAGATTGCGCGCCGACGGATGACTTTCCGGGATCTTGACTTGAAGATCTACGGTCGCCGGCAGAATCGAGTGAATCAAACCGATGTGACCGTTCAAGTTGCCGCTCCTTCAGAACTAGCGGAGAGGTCCTGGTTCGGAAGTCGCTCAGACTCGCGCAAAAACAGCCGCCCCTGCCAAGTGTCGCGCTCTTCGAAGGCCTTGAAGATGGCGTTGTGGACGCCGATCTTATCGGCCGACCAAACCGGCGCCACCGTGATCGCGCGATAGGTTTCGCCCGAGAGCCGGTGCACGATCGTGTTGGGGCTCAAGAGCTCGAGAAAATCGACGACCAGGGCGGCGTATTCGTCGCGTGCAAAAAGCCGCACTTGTCCCAGATCGTAGAGCTTCTCCAGTGCCGTGTTCTTAATGACGTGCAAGTTATGCAGCTTGACGCCGTCGATGCCGAGCCGGTTGAGCAAGTCAGGCGTCATTAATATTTCCTCGCGGCTCTCACCGGGAAAGCCGAGGATAAGATGAGTGCAGATGCGCAAGTTTCGCGCCTTCGCCCGCGTCACCGCGTCGACGTACTCGCTCAGGCCGTGGCCCCGGTTCGCCCAGGCAAGCGTCCGATCGTACATAGACTCCAGTCCGACCTCGAGCCACAAATAGGTTTGTTTCGACAGATCGCTGATCAGATCGAGTGTATCATTGGGCAGGCAATCCGGCCGCGTCGCGATCGCGAGCCCGACGACGCCGGGAAAATCGACGGCTTCGCGGTAAAGTTTTTCCAACTTGGAGGCGGCGGCGTAAGTATTGGTGTAACTCTGAAAATAGGCGATGAATTTTTCCGCCCTATGGCGTCTTTGCAGCGCCAGCGCGCCTCGTTCGAGTTGGGCCGTTATCGAAGTGCGCGGCCGGTAATCTTGCGGCGTGTGACTCGCGTTGTTGCAATAAATGCACCCGCCGACGGCCACCGCGCCGTCGCGGTTGGGGCAGGTGAAGTCGAGCCGCAAGCCGATCTTATAGACGCGCGCGTTGAAAACCTCGCGCAGCTCGCGGTTAAACGAATTGAAGCGCTTGCCGCGCCACTGATCCCTTAATGAGAGAGGAAAATTCATGACTTGACCCAAAACGGTTAACAAAAAGACTAGAAATACTCAAGGCACGGTGCACCACCATGAGATGATATGTGGAACGCCCTCGAAGCGCCGCGCACTATCGTGTCTCGGTCCCGGAAGTAACGATAAATCATGCGCTTTTCGCGATTGGCAGAACAGCTCTAACTTGACAATAGGGATGGATTGTCTATATTCAAAGACCTGACGGCCCGCGCAATTGCCGATGATAATCTCCGTAGACGAGATTCCTCAATCCCCCAAAGAGATAAAATTCTCCGAAAGCATTGAGGAACTCAACGAGATCTACCGCCGGAGTAAAAACCGGGATTTTGGTTTTCCACCTTCATTGGAAGTGGACCTGGTCTATTATCGCTCCGGCTTGGATATTTTTTTCAGCGGCAGTTTCCGCGGTCGCTTTAGCGGGACTTGCGGCCGCTGTCTGGAAGATTACGACTTTCCATTGGAGAGCCGGTTCGATTTGATTTTGACTCCCGACCCGGCACGCGCAGAGCGCGGCGCTGAGGAGTTAGGCCGCGACGAGCTGGGGTTGAGCTATTATTCGACCGACGAAATCAATCTGGCGTCGCTGATTGCCGAGCAAGTGATGTTGGCGTTACCCACCAGGCCGCTCTGTTCGGAGGGTTGCCGGGGCCTGTGCGGAAATTGCGGTGTGAATCTAAATCGAGAATCTTGCAGTTGTACCAGCGCGACTGGGGATCCTCGGATGGCAATTTTCCGCAATCTCAAAGTCGGCCGTTGAGTCACACATCCCAGCTTTAAAAAGTTTGGCCGCGATAGCGCGGAGAAAGAAGATAGGACTGAATCGATGCCAGTACCGAAGCGACGAACTTCCAAGCGAGTCAAAAATCAGCGCCGCTCCCACGACGGCTTGACCAAACCGCAGTGGAGCGCCTGTTCTAACTGTGGTGAGACCGTCTTGCCGCACCGCGCCTGCGCGCATTGTGGCTTTTACCGCGGCCGCGCCGTGATTCAAGTCGAAGAAAGTTAACCGGCCTCACACCCCCATATGCCGAAAATCGCCATCGATGCGATGGGCGGAGACCACGCGCCCCAAGCGGTCATCGAAGGCGCTTTGTTGGCTGCCCGGGATCTCGCCGTCGAGATGGTTTTGGTCGGCCAGCGCGATGCCATCGAGCGCGAGTTGGCCAAGCATCCCGGCGCGCCGAAGTTCGATATCGTCGCCGCCTCCCAAGTGGTGCTGATGCACGAATCCCCCAGTGCCGCCCTGCGCAAAAAAGACTCGTCCATGGCGGTCGGGTTTGATCTCATGCGGCGCGGCGAAGTCGACGCCGTCGTGAGCGCGGGAAACTCCGGCGCGATGATGGCGATCGGCATGTTCGTCATGGGCACGTTATCGCAGGTGGATCGGCCCGCCATCCTGGTCGTCGTGCCAAGTATGGGAAAGGGCACGGTGATCGTCGACGCCGGTGCCAACGTCGATTGCAAGCCGCGCCATTTGGTCCAGTTCGGACTGATGGGCGCGATTTATTCCGATCGCGTCCTCGGTGTCTCCCAACCGCGAGTCGGCGTATTGAGTAACGGTGAAGAGGTTAGCAAGGGCAACGATCTCACCAGGGCAGCGAGCGAACAGCTTGCCGCGACATCGATCAATTACATCGGTTACGTCGAAGGCAGGGATATTTTCAACGGCAAAGTCGACGTCATCGTCTGTGACGGTTTTACCGGGAATATTGCGCTTAAGTCCATGGAGGGTGTGGCGAGCTTCGCCGGCGCGGTGCTAAAAAGCGCGTTTCAAACGAATGTCTCCAGCCGATTGGGCTACCTGCTCAGCCGCAAATCGTTAGCGGAAGCGTACCGGCGCTTGGACTACGCGGAATACGGCGGCGCGCCACTGATCGGATTGGATGGCGTGGGGATTGTCGCCCATGGCGGTTCGAGTCCGGTGGCGATCAAAAATGCCATCCGTGCGGCGCGGGACGAGGTCAATCAAGAGATCAATCGTCACATCGCCGAAGCGTTGAGCGAGGCGGACGGCGCCGCCGGCGCCAAGAAGGAAGGCTTGCCGCGCAAGTTGTGGGAACGTTTCAAATCTAAAATCGAGTCATTGGGCGACAAGACAGAAGCAGCGAGCGGATCGGCGGAGCGGCGCAAAAGTGACGACTAGCAGTTTGCTGAAAAACTCTGAATACAGGCTGCTCAAAAAGATCTCAGAGGCGAGGCGCGCGAAAAATCGACCCTTCGATTTGGCTCAGGACAAGCTAGGCGGAGGCGTACTTACCCAGTACCAAGCATATGAGTCTTTTTCAGCAGCCTGCTAGTCGGGTGGCGTTTGTTTTTCCCGGTCAAGGCTCCCAGCATGTCGGCATGGGCAAAGATCTGTGCGCCCAATTTGGCGCCGCAAAGGAGATTTTTGCCGAGGCGGACGATGCGTTGGGTTTTTCGCTAAGCCAACTTTGTTTCAGCGGTCCTGAAACCGATCTCAAACTCACCGAAAATACCCAGCCGGCGATTCTCGCCGCCTCGATCGCCGCGCTGCGGGTGCTAGAAACTGAAACGCCGGTGCGGCCGGCGTTGGTCGCCGGCCATAGTCTCGGCGAATATAGCGCGCTGGTCGCCGTTGGAGCCCTTGAGTTTCGCGACGCCGTAAAAATCGTGCGCGAACGCGGCCGCTTGATGCAACAGGCCGTGCCCGCGGAGCAGGGTGCAATGGCGGTGGTGTTGGGATTGACCATGGACTCCGCGCGCGCGCTTTGCGCCGAGGCGAGCCAAGGCGAGGTCGTATCTCCGGCCAATTATAACGGAGGCGGTCAGATCGTCATTGCCGGCGCTAAGAGCGCTGTGGCGCGAGCGATGGCGTTGGCCAAGCAATCCGGCGCGAAACGGGTTTTGGACTTGCCCGTTAGCGCGCCATTTCACTGCCAGCTGATGCAACCGGCCGCCGACGGTTTGAAACAGGTCTTGAGCGATATTTCAGTCCATTCCTTTAGCATCGGTGTCGTCACCAATGTCGAAGCCGAAGTCAATCTCGACGCCGGTCGCGTTAAATCGCTTCTGGTCGAACAGGCCGTCCGCCCGGTCCGCTGGGAAGAGTCAGTGCAAAAACTAGCCGCTTTAGGTTGTGATCGCGCCGTCGAAATCGGTCCGGGTAAAGTCCTCAAGGGGCTGATGAAACGTATCGTGCCAACCATGGAAGTTGCCAACTTGGAAGCGCCGCAGGATCTATCGAACATCGCGGCGGCATAGTGCATGAGCTTGACAGGTCAGATCGCACTGGTCACCGGCGCCAGCAGAGGAATCGGCAGCGCCATCGGATTGGCCTTAGGACAGGCCGGCGCCTATGTGATCGTCAACTACCGCGGCAACCAGGCTGCTGCCGAAGAGTCATTGGACGCGATCGTAGCGCAGGGCGGCCAAGGCGAGCTTTGCCAGTTTGATATCGCGGCGGAGGATCAGGTCGACGAAGCAATAAAAAAAATCGTTGACGCCCACAAAAAAGTTGATATTCTCGTCAACAATGCCGGCGTTGCCTCCGATAATCTGCTGATGCGGATGAAGCCGGCGGATTGGGACCAAGTCATCGGTACCAATCTCAAGGGCACCGTCCTCTGCACTAAAATCGTTTCTCGGTACATGATTCGCCAGCACTATGGCCGGATCATCAATCTTTCGTCGGTGGTGGGGCAGATGGGCAACGCGGGGCAGTCGCTCTACGCTGCGTCGAAGGCGGGGATCATCGGGTTCACCAAGTCGGTGGCCAGGGAAGTGGCGTCACGCGGAGTGACGGTGAACGCGGTGGCGCCGGGTTTTATTGAAACCGATATGACCGCCAAGTTGCCCGAGAAATTGCGTGAGGAGTTTCTCAAGGCGATTCCACTCGGCCGTTTCGGCACTTGCGCTGAAGTGGCCGAAATGATTCTATTTCTCGCTGGAGCAAAAGCCGGATACATAACCGGCCAGGTGTTCAACGTTAATGGCGGGCTGTACATGTGAGGAATTCGTAGCAGGAGGTAAGTGAAGATGGCGGCATCTATTCAGGCCAGGGTGAAGGAAAGTGTCTGCGAACAACTGGGAGTGAGCGCGGAAGAAGTGACGCCGGAGGCCTCCTTTATTGAAGATTTGGGGGCCGACTCGCTGGACATCGTTGAATTGGTGATGGCACTGGAAGAAGAATATGAGATGGAGATCTCCGATGAGGACGCGGAAAAGATCAAGACCGTCCAGGACGTCATCACGTATATCGAAGCCCATCGCTAGGGCTTCTCGCCAGCCTGCCTCGCGGTAGAGCCGGTTGATCGCCCTAACTTTGACCCGGGAAAGTTGCTAAATCGCAGGGGGAGTGGAAATTAAAGCCACGGCTCTGCGATTTTCTTTATCAGCAGAGCGATTCTAAGACGGAGTTAGCCAGTCGGTTGAGCCAAACATGATCGCTTTCGGATGTGACCACGGCGGCGTCGAGCTCAAGGAATCCTTGGTGAAATATCTGCGCTCCAAGGGCGTGGATGTCCGCGACTTCGGCAGTCAGGGACACGCGTCGGTGGACTACCCCGACTTTGGCAAGGAAGTTTCCCGCCACGTCTCGTCGGGCCAAGCCGAGCGCGGTGTGCTGATTTGCACCAGCGGCATCGGCATGTCGATTACGGCGAACAAATTTCCCCGCGTGCGCGCTGCGCTGGTGCAAGATATCGATAGCGCGCGGTCGAGCCGCGGGCATAACGATGCTAATATTCTAGTTCTGAGCGGCGCGAAGACCGACGGTGTGTTGGCGCGGCAGATCGTGGAAACCTGGCTGGCGACGCCGTTTGCCGGCGGCCGGCACCAGCGGCGCATCGACAAAATCAGCCAAATCGAAGTCGATCTCGGCACGACGCTCGCCGATCATGTTAAAAGGAAATAGACAATCGTATGTCATTCCTCGAAAAAACCGATCCGCAGGTTTTTGCCGCGATTGAAAAAGAGACGCGGCGCCTGGAAGACAACCTGGAGCTGATCGCATCCGAGAACGTCGTGAGCGAGGCGGTGCTCGAAGCCCAGGGCTGCGTGATGACCAACAAGTACGCCGAGGGTTATCCCGGAAAACGTTATTACGGCGGCTGCGAGTTCGTCGACGAAGTCGAATCGCTGGCGATCGCGCGCGCCAAGGAGCTTTTCGGCGCCGATCACGCCAACGTGCAACCCCATTCCGGTTCGCAAGCCAACATGACGGTTTATCTTGCCGTGCTCAAGCCGGGCGATACTTATCTCGGCATGAACCTGGCCCACGGCGGCCATCTGTCGATGGGCAGTCCGGTGAATTTCTCCGGATTCATCTACAAAGTCGCTCCTTACGGCGTCACTGAAAAAACCGAAACCATCGATTACGATGAAGTTGAGCGGCTGGCTAAGGAGCATCGCCCCAAATTGATCGTCGCCGGCGCCAGTGCCTACCCGCGGATCATCGACTACGCGAGATTTCGTAAAATCGCCGACCAGGCCGGCGCGCCGCTGATGGTCGACATGGCTCATATCGCAGGTCTGGTAGCCGCCGGGCTTCATCCCAGTCCGGTCCCCTACGCCGATTTCGTCACGACAACGACGCACAAGACGTTGCGCGGGCCGCGCGGCGGTTTAGTGCTGTGCAAGGCCGAGCACGCCAAAGCGATCGACGGCAAAGTGTTTCCAGGTCTGCAGGGCGGGCCGCTGATGCACGTGATCGCCGCCAAAGCGGTCGCGCTGAAAGAGGCTTTGAGTCCCGAGTTTAAAACCTACCAGCAGCAGATCGTCAAGAATGCCCAGGCACTCGCCGATACTTTGATGCGGAAAGGCTTTCGCCTGACCTCCGGCGGCACGGACAATCATTTGATGCTGCTCGACTTGCGCAAATCGGAGCTGACCGGCAAGGTCGCTCAGGAAACCCTTGACAAGGCACGGATTACGGTAAACCGGAACGCCGTGCCGTTTGATACGCGCTCGCCCTTCGTTACCAGCGGCATCCGCATCGGCACGCCGGCGGTCACCACCCGCGGCATGAAAGAAAACGAAATGGCGGCGATCGGCGATTTTATTTCGCGTGCGCTCGATCGTGTCGGCGATGATGCGGTGCTGCGATCCGTCGCCGCCGAAGTCGGCGCGCTCTGCAAAAAATTCCCGGTCTACCCGCACCGGCTGTGACCCATGAAGTGTCCCTTTTGCCATCAGACCGACAATCGAGTGATCGATTCGCGGTTGAGCAAAGACAGCAACATGATCCGGCGACGCCGCGAGTGCGAGCGGTGCAGCCGCCGTTTCACTACCTATGAGCGGGTCGAAGAAATGATGCCGCTGGTGGTCAAGAAAGACGGCCGGCGCGAAACCTATGACCGGTTAAAGATCATCAACGGCCTCAAGCGCGCTTGCGAAAAGCGTCCGGTCAGCATCAATACGATCGAGGCGATCACCGATCGCATCGAAAGGACGGTGCAGGAGCGTGGTGAAAAGGAAATCGCCAGCTCGGTGATCGGCGAAACGCTGATGCGCGAGCTGCATGACACCGATCCGGTCGCCTACGTGCGTTTCGCTTCGGTCTATCGATCTTTCAAGGACATCAATGAGTTCATGGTCGAGTTGGAAGAGCTGCTAAAGGAGCGTAAGGGCGCGCCTGGCGCGAAGGTCGCCGAGCTCCGGCAGAAGAGGGATTAGCGCCGTTGTCCGAATCTCGCCGGGACGCGCAAGACGAGTATTATCTCCGCATGGCCTGCCGGTTGGCGCAAAAGGCGGCGGGCCGAACCAGTCCCAATCCCCAGGTCGGCGCCGTTCTCGTGCGCCAAGGAAAGATTGTCGGCAGCGGCTATCACCGCTTCGCCGGCGGCGACCACGCTGAGATCATCGCGCTCAAGCGCGCCGGGGCGAAAGCCCGGGGCGCAATCCTCTATCTCACACTCGAACCATGCAGCCACCAGGGGCGCACGCCGCCTTGCACCGGTGCTTTGATCCGCGCCGGCATCAAGGAAGTTGTCTGCGGCGTGAAAGATCCCAATCCGTTAGTGGCCGGACGGGGGTTTCGCCAGCTTAGGCGGGCGGGCGTTAAAGTTCGTGTCGGCCTGCTGGAAGATGAGTGCCGCAGTCTGATCGAAGATTTCGCTAAGTACATCACCCGCCGGATGCCTTTTGTGACGCTGAAACTGGCGGCGACGCTCGACGGCAGAATCGCCACCTCTACGGGTGACTCGCGCTGGGTCAGCGGCGCTGAGTCGCGCCATACGGTTCATCGGATGCGCAATGAGATCGACGCGGTTCTCGTCGGCTCCGGCACGGTCACGGCCGACGATCCGCAACTCACTTGCCGGATTGCGCGCGGGCGCAATCCCTGGCGCGTCATTCTGGACAGCCGTCTACGGATTCCGCTTTCGGCAAGAGTCCTGCGCCATAAAGACGCGGGGAGAACCATCGTTGCGGCCGGAGCCGGCGTTGCGCCGGCCAAAGTGCGCGCACTCAAAGCTCTGGGCGCGCAGGTGTGGCGATTACCGCTCAGGCAAAATAAAGTAGCCTGGCGGCCGCTGCTGAGAAAACTTGCGGAGGCGGGAATCGTCAGCGTGATGATCGAAGGCGGCGGCGCGACCGCGGCCTCGGCGCTCGAAGAGAAAATCGTCGACAAGATCATGTTTTTCTACGCGCCGAAGATTCTCGGCGGCGACGGCCGGCCGATGCTCGAAGGTTTGGGTTTTCACCGGATGAAAAGCGCCGTCATCGTCAAAGACCTTCGGGTCAAGAAATCCGGCGGGGATTTAATGGTGACCGGCTATCTATGAAATGGCGCGGAGCGGAGCGTTGGCCAATCGAATGATTGAGAATGGATTCGATGTTTACCGGACTGATTGAAGATGTCGGCGTCGTCCACGCGCTGCGCCTTAACAGAGGTTCGGCGGTTTTGACGGTGAAAACCAGTTTGGCCGTCAATTCAATGCCGCTTGGCGCAAGCCTCGCTGTCAATGGCGCCTGTTTGACCGTTGTTAAGAAGAGCCGCGGCGTATTCACCGTCGATGTTTCGCCCGAGACGCTAAGAATGACGAACTTGGATAAACTGCGCGTCGGTAGCCTGGTCAACCTCGAGCCACCGATGCGTTTGCAAGAGCGCCTCGGCGGCCATCTGGTCACCGGTCACGTCGATGGCATCGGCACGGTGTCGACCATCGCCAAGGAAGGGGAGTTTACGATCTTTAACTTTCGCCTGCCGCGCCGTCTCGGCGCGCTGCTGGTGTCGAAAGGGTCGGTCGCCGTGGACGGCGTCAGTTTGACCGTCAATCAGTGCCGCGCGCGCGGCTTTTCGGTGGCGATTATTCCCTTCACCTTGCGTCATACGAATTTGCGCGCTCGCAGGGTTGGTGATAAGGTCAACATCGAAACCGATTTAATCGGCAAATACGTCCAAAGCTTCATGCAACAGCGCAAGTCATTGCTGGCCCCGCTTTAGTCCCATGCCAATCTCAAGCATCGAAGAGGGTCTGGAGGAAATCCGTAACGGCCGGATGGTGATTTTGGTCGACGAAGACGCGCCCGACAGCAACGGTTTTTTTAGTCTGGCGGCCGAGAAGGTTTCCGCCCAAAGCCTCAATTACATGATGCACCACGGCCGCGGCATTATTTATGTGACCCTCACCGACGAGCGTATTCGCGAGCTCGGCATTCCGATGATCCCGGAGGAGAACAGTCCTCTGGCAGGGCTGATTTGCGGCGCGTCGTTTTCGATCAGCCTGGCGGGTGTGCACGGTGTGTCGGCGCAGGGCCGCGCCCACACGATTCAGGCTGCCATCGCCGATCACACCAAGCATGAAGATTTGGTGATTCCCGGCCATGTCCAGCCGCTGCAAGCGCGCAGCGGCGGCGTGCTGGCGCGTTCGGGACGCACTGACGCTTCGGTAGATCTGGCGCGCTTGGCCGGGTTTAAGCCGGCCGGAGTCATTTGCCAGATTTTAGACGAAGACGGTTCGGTGGCATTGCTGCCTGCGCTCGAACGATTGGCCGAGCGGCAGGGACTCAAGATCGTCTCGGTGGCGAACTTGATCGCTCATCGACTACGCAACGAGAGCTTAGTCAAGCGAGTGGCCGAGCAGGAGTTTCCGACCATTCACGGCGGCATGTACCGGGCGATCGTTTATCGCAACGAGGTCGACCGCGTCGAGCACATGGCGCTGGTCAAAGGCGAAGTCGCCGGCGCGGACTGCGTTTTGGTGCGCGTCCATTCCGAATGTTTGACCGGCGATGTGTTCGGCTCGGAGCGCTGCGATTGCGGCGATCAGATTCGCCAATCCCTGCGGCTGATCGATGAGCAAGGCCTGGGCGTGCTCATTTACATGCATCAGGAAGGCCGCGGCATCGGCCTGACCAACAAGATTAGGGCCTATGCGCTGCAAGATCAGGGGCGCGACACGGTGGAAGCGAATCTGGAGTTGGGCTTTAAAGAAGATCTGCGCGACTACGGCATCGGCGCGCAGATCTTGCGCGACTTAAACATCGACAAGATTGCTTTGCTGACCAACAATCCGCGCAAAATCACCGGGCTGGAGGGCTACGGCGTAAATGTCGTCGAGCGCGTTCCGCTCGAGGTGGCGCCGCGCGACAGCAATATCCACTACCTGCGCACCAAGCAGAGAAAGTTGGGCCATCTCTTTTCCAACCTCGAAGGCAAATCCGCCAAGCACTGAGCGCGCTAGATCGCGCCGCGACCGATGGCAAACGTCGTTGACGGAACAAAGGACGCCCGCGGGCTCAAGATCGGCATCATCGTCAGCCGCTTCAATCATTTTGTCACAGAGAAGCTGCTTGACGGCGCGATCGATGGATTCAAGAGCCACGGCGGCGCTGAGGAGAACTTGACTATCGTGCGCGTGCCCGGCGCCTTTGAGATTCCACTGGTCGTGGAAAGGATGGCGAGCGGCGGCAAATACGACGCCCTGGTTTGTCTCGGCGCGGTGATCCGCGGCGATACGCCGCATTTCGAATATGTCTGCGACGCGGTGACGCGCGGCATCGCCGACGCGGTGCGGGCATACAAGATACCGATCGGTTTCGGAGTATTGACAACCGACAATGTCCAGCAGGCCATGGAGCGGGCAGGTACCAAGGACGCCAATAAAGGCTACGAAGCATTGCTCACGGCCGTTGAAATGATTCACGTAATCCAGCGCATTTCGTAAACGCACCGTGCCGATCACCACAAAACTCTCGGAGCATCTTTTGTCAGACCATCAACAGGAATCGCCCGCCGGCCACTCCGGCAAGGGCACGCGCCGCAAGGGGCGCGAGTTGGCGCTCCAGGCGCTGTACCAGATCGAGGTCACGGGCGATCCCTCGGTCAACGCCGTGGAATTATTTTTGCGCCACTTCGAGGGCAACGCCAAGGCGAAGGAATTCGCGCGCCGCTTGGTCTCGGGCGTCGTGAGCCAAGGCCCTGCCATCGACCAGACCATCGAGCGATCCACGGAAAACTGGAAACTGGCGCGGCTCGCCAAGGTCGATCTGGTGATCCTGCGCATGGCGACCTACGAGTTGATCTTTTGTCCGGACATCCCGGCGACGGTCAGCCTGGATGAGGCGATCGAAATCGGCAAGCGTTTCGGCAGCGCCGACTCGGCTAACTTCATCAACGGGGTGTTGGACCAAATCGCTCACGCGGGCAATCTGAAAGCGCAGTGATTTGAAAACCATGGAAGAACGCTATCAAGCCAATATTATCGAGGCTAAATGGCAGCGCCTGTGGGCTGAGGATCAGACGTTCCGCGCCGCCGAGGACCCGGCAAAACCCAAGTATTACGTGCTGGAAATGTTTCCCTATCCGTCGGGTCGCATCCACATGGGCCACGTGCGCAATTATTCCATTGGCGACGTCGTGGCCCGTTACAAACGCATGCGCGGTTACAACGTTCTTCACCCGATGGGCTGGGATGCCTTCGGTCTGCCCGCGGAAAACGCCGCGCTGAAAAACAACCGACATCCGCGCGAATGGACCTTGTCCAACATCGCCGCCATGAAGCGCCAGCACAACCGCATGGGCTTCAGCTACGATTGGGACCTCGAAGTTTCTACCTGCGAGCCCGAATACTACAAGTGGAACCAGTGGTTCTTCCTGCGCATGCTCGAAGCCGGCATTGCCTATCGGCGGAAGGCATTGGTGAATTGGTGTCCCGAATGCGCCACCGTCCTCGCCAACGAACAGGTTGTCGATGGTTGCTG
>JBOHVN010000117.1:0-9223 GCA_050735675.1 Binatia bacterium
AGAGGATCGAGAATGGAGGATAGAAAAACGATTCTCGATTCTCCACCCTCGATCCTCGTGAATTTTCAATTACCGGCCACGGTCATTTGGGAAATTTTAATCGTCGGAGACGCAATCCGCCCGCGCATGTCGAGGTCGCTGCCGGCCATTTCGATGTTGTGAAACATTTCTTTGAGATTGCCGGCGACCGTGATTTCTTCAACCGGGTAAGCAAGTTCGCCGTTTTCGATCCACAAGCCGGCGGCGCCGCGCGAGAAATCGCCCGTAACCATGTTCACGCCGAAGCCGATCATCTCGGTCACGTACAATCCGGATTTCACCGAGCCGATAATCTCCTCGGGAGAATCTTTGCCGGGTTTGAGATAGAAGTTTGCCGGTGACACGCCCGGCGGGTCGCCGGCGGAGCGCGATGCGTTGCCCGTCGATTTCATTCCGAGCTTCCGACCGCTGTAACTATCGAGCAGATAACTTTGCAGTTCGCCCTGATCGACGACGATCTTCCTGCGCATCGGCAATCCTTCGCCGTCGAACGGCCGTGAAGCGAGAGCGCCTGAAATCGTGCCATCGTCGATCACGGTGAGAAGACCGGAACCAATCCGCGTTCCGAGCTTGCCGGCCAAAAAGGACGCGCCTTTGTAAAGCGCGTAACCGGAGAGCGCGGACGCCAAGTTGCGCAGTAATGACGCGGCCATCTCGGAATCGAAAACCACGGGCACCGCGCAAGTTTTGACCTTGCGGCCGCCGAGCCGGCGCAAAACGCGCCGCGCGGCTTTTTCACCGACGCTTTGAGGCGATTCCAGCTTGGCGTATTTTCGATTCGACGAATACCAGTAGTCGCGCTGCATGGCGCCGTTTTGCGTGGCTACGGGCGCGACCGAATGGCCGAAGGTCGAACCCGAATACTCGCCGGCGAAACCCTGGCTGCTGGCGTAAATCACCCGGCCGAACTGATTGGAAAATTCCGCGCCTTCCGAATTGCTGATGCGCGCGTCATAAGCCAACGCGCTGTTCTCGGCATCCAGGGCGATTTGAATTTTTTCTTCGACGGCAATTCCACGGGCAGTCTCATCGCTCAAATCCAAATCCGGCAAGTCGCGCGCAAGCTCGGCGGCGTCGGGCAATCCACCGTGCGGATCCTGCGCCGTTACTTTGGCCATGCGAGTGGTGTCATCGACCAGCTTCTCGATCGATTTTTTAGAGATGTCCGAAGTCGACGCGGAAGCGGAGCTGTTGGCGAAAAATAGCCGAAGGCCCAAACGCTTCTCGCCCGCTTGGCTGATCTTCTCGATCTCGCCCATGCGCACGGTGACGAAAAAAGATTCGCTCTCCGCCATGACGACATCGCCCTGCGATGCGCCCTTGGCTTTTGCCATGGCTAAGATTTCTTGGCCTAACTCTTTACTTAGCTCCACGCGATCCATGTTTTCACCTTTTTGTTCCAAACGTTCCATTCGTTCCAGGAGTTCCACCCGTTCCAGAGACTCAAAAGCCTGACGCCATTTATTGGTGGAACAATTGGAACGTTTGGAACCACTGGAACTGAAGCAATTACGCCTTCGTCCCCCCGACGGTCAGCCCGTCAATTTTAATCGTCGGCAATCCTACGCCGACCGGCACCGATTGGCCATCCTTGCCGCAGGTGCCGACCCCTTCATCCAGTTTCAAATCCGAACCGACCATGGACACGCGCGTCAGCACGTCAGGGCCGTTACCGATGAGCGTCGCGCCTTTAACCGGCTGGGTCACCTTGCCGTCCTCGACGAGATAGGCTTCGCTCGCCGAGAAAACGAATTTGCCGCTGGTGATATCCACCTGGCCGCCGCCGAAGGAGACCGCGTAGAGTCCTTTCTTCACCGAGCGGATGATGTCTTCGGGCGCCGATTCGCCGGCCAGCATGAATGTGTTGGTCATGCGCGGCATGGGAATATGCGCGTAGCTTTCACGCCGCCCGTTGCCGGTGAGCGGCATTTTCATCAAGCCCGCGTTGAGCTTGTCCTGTAAGTAGCCCTTAAGAATGCCTTTCTCGATGAGCACCGTCCGGTTGGTCGGCGTGCCCTCGTCGTCGACGTTGATCGAACCGCGTCGCGAAGGAATCGTGCCGTCATCCACAACCGTGCACAATTCCGACGCCACTCTTTGGCCGATGCGATCCGAGAAGGCCGAAGTCTTTTTGCGGTTAAAATCGCCCTCGAGACCGTGCCCGATCGCTTCATGCAGCAGGATGCCCGGCCAGCCCGAGCCCAAGATTACATCCATGGTGCCAGCCGGCGCGTCGACCGCGCTCAGATTGAGAATCGCCTGGCGCACGGCTTCACGGGCGTAACGCTCGTAGTCTTGGTTGTCGACGAAGAAGCCAAACTCGACCCGGCCGCCGCCGCCGTAACTGCCGATTTGCCGGTTTCCGCCTTCCTCCGCGATGCAACTTATATTGAGCCGCGTCAACGGCTGAATGTCGCCCACCACCAACCCTTGGGACGTCGCGACAAGAATCACTTTGTACTCGCTGCCGAGAGAAACAAAAACGTTTTTCACCCGCGGGTCCAGACCGCGCGCAAACCTGTCGATCTCGTAAAGCAGCTCGACTTTTTTCTCCAGGGCGACGTCGTTGACGGGTGTTTTTACCGGATAGAGGTCGAGGGCTTCGCCGCGACGCTGGCCCACCGGAGCCGGCGCTTGCGCCGAGCGGTTCTGCGCGATGTATTGCGCCGTGCGCGCGGCAATCTCGAGGTTCTCGATCGTGATATCGTCGGTGTAAGCGTAGCCGGTTTTGCTGCCGGCCAGAACCCGCACGCCTACGCCGTTGGCGCTCGACTGCGAGCAGTTTTTCACCAACCCCTCTTCGAGACCGACTCCCTCGTTCCTGCGGTATTCAAAGTAAAGATCGGCGTAGTCCGCTTTCTTGCCGAGCGCGGCATCGAGCACCTTGTGCAGATCGTGCGAGCGGATACCGAAATTCTCGTTAAAAAAAGTGGCCGGCAGATTTTCTGTTGCCATGGTGTCTCCCTAGTTGAGTTTTTACCATATAAGTCCGTGCTGGTTAAGACGTTTCACGATTAAACTAATGGCGCGTGAGCGCATCGACCAGCTTTTAAATGTATTTGATCGCTGCTGCTTATTGGGCTAGTATTCGGCTATCAAAAAACCGGGGCGGAAAACCATGGCGCAGAAAAAAATCGTACACATCGTCGGCACCGGAACCATCGGCGAGCCGCTGGTCGGCATCTTGTCAACTTTCAAAGAGCCCTTCGGCATCGATGAAGTGACTTTTCACAAGCGCACGCCCCTGCTTACCGACCGCTCCAAGGTCATCGTCTCGTGCAAGAAGGGCGCAAATCTCGCCGTCGACAAAGAGCGTTGGCAGAAATTCGTCGACATGGGCATGGAACCCAGCCTGGAGGCCGAAGAAGCGATCGAGCGCGCCAGCGTAATTATCGATTGCACTCCGGTGGGCAATGAAAACAAAGAGAAGCTGTATAACAGATACGCCGGCAACGGCCGCGGCTTCATCGCTCAAGGCAGCGAAGACGGCTTCGGCAAAAAGTACGCCCGCGGCATCAACGACAAAGCTCTCGAAAGAGGCAAAGATCAATTCATCCAAGTCGTAAGCTGCAACACGCACAACTTAGCGGTGCTGATCGACACCATCGCCTTGGGTCCGGAAAAGGAAGACAACCTGGCGGAGAGCCGCTTCGTCTGCATGCGCCGCGCCAACGACCTAAGCCAAGAAGGTGATTTCATCCCGGCGCCGGAAGCCGGCAAACACGACGATCCTCAGTTTGGCACCCATCAGGGCCGCGACGCGCATTATCTGTTCAAGACTCTCGGCTTGGATCTCGACGTCTATTCTTCGGCATTGAAGTTGAACACGCAATACATGCACACGATTCATTTCAATCTCAAATTGCGCCGGGGCATTACCAAGGACGAATTGATGCGCCGGCTAAAAAGCAATCTGAGAGTCGCGCTCACCAATAAAAAATCATCGGCGTCGGTATTTTCCTTCGGCCGCGACCACGGCATGTTCGGCAGGATTTTAAATCAAACCGTCATCGTCTCTCAGAGCTTGGCGATGCGCGGCGACAAGGAAATCGTCGGCACCTGTTTTACGCCGCAGGACGGCAACTCGCTGCTCAGCAGTATCGCCGCCGCGCTCTGGTTTATGTATCCGGATTCCTATGAAGAAAAACTCGCGCCGGTACGGCCGTATTTCTTCAGCGAGATCTGAACGCCAAACCGGTTCAGGCGCGAACAAATGGAGTAATGGAATATTGGAGTATTGGGTCTTGAACCCATCACTCCACCACTCCAGTTTCGATGAAGCGATTGAGCGCACCCTTCGACTTGCTAAGGGGGATCGGGCATACGGGTCTTCTTAAGTAGCCTGCTAAGGGATCAAGAGCCTCGCGCTGTTGGTCGCTTTTTTTATTCGGTCACGCGCTCCGCCGCGATGCCTTCGAAACGCACGCTGTCGCCGGTCTTAATGCCGTGGCGTTTGGCCAAGCCGCCGTTGATTTCCAGAACGTATTGGCTCGGCGCCCTCACCGATCGCGATTCAAGCGAATACGGCACAGTCTGCTCGACGATGCCGACGATTTTGCGATCTCGATTGATAAAGATCATGTCCAACGGAATCGGCGTGTTCTTCATCCAAAAAGTTTGCGGCGCTTCCGCGGCAAAGAGGAAAATCATGCCGCGATCGTTGCCGAGCGCTTGGCGATATTGCAGGCCCAACTCTCTTTTTGCCGGAGTATCGGCAACCTCGACCTGAAAGACGACCTCGTGGCCTGACTGAGTCGAGATCGCGACCCTGGGCCGCGCCTCGCAGGCTGCCGCGCCGCCCACTGCGGCAAGGCCAATCAGTACAAAGAACAGTCGCCGACGGGGCATTTTATTTGGCGAGATTCTTCGCGACGATTTCGGCGACATCCAAAATGTCCATGGCCGTCTCCGGTTCTTCTTTTGCGGCCTCTTCAGTCATCATGCGCATGCAAAACGGGCAACCGGTGGCGACCGTCTTGACGCCGGTCTTTTTGAGCTCGCGGTAGCGATTGGTGCTGACCCGCTCTTTGCCCTTCTCTTCTTCTTTCCAAAACTGCCCGCCGCCGGCGCCGCAGCAAAAACTGTTTTTTCCGCTGCGGCTCGGCTCGGTGAGTTTAGCGCCGGTGGACTGAATCAATCCACGCGGCTGATCGAACACGCCATTGTGGCGTCCCAGATAACACGGATCGTGATAGGTCACCGAAGCGGCGCCGTTGGCCCCTAGCTTGAGCTTGCCGGCGCGCATCAGCTCGTCGATGTATTCCGTATGGTGCTTGACGACGTAGTTGCCGCCGAATTGAGGATATTCATTCGCGATCGTATGAAAACAGTGGGGACAAGTCGTCACGATGGTTTTCGGCTTGATCTCATTGAGCGCCGCGATATTTTCTTCAGCCATCTGGGCAAACAGGTACTCATTGCCGGCGCGCCGCGCCGTGTCTCCGGTGCACTTCTCATCCTTGCCGAGCACGGCCCAGCCTACCCCGGCTGCGTTGAATATGGCGGCCAGACTACGTGCGATCTTTTGTGCGCGCGGATCAAAAGCCACGGCGCAACCGACCCAGTAGAGCACTTCGGGATCGGGTTTTTGCGCGAGAGTCGGCACGGCAAAGGGGAGATCCTTCGCCCAGGCGAGGCGCTCCTCGGCGGCCATGCCCCATGGATTACCGGCGCGCTCCATATGATTGAAGGTGTTTTGCAGACCCTTGGGAAATTCCGCCGCGGTGAGCACCCGCTCGCGCCGTACGTCGATGATGTGGAGCATCTGCTCGTTGCCCACCGGGCAAATTTCAATGCAGGCATTGCAGGTCGTGCAAGCCCAGGCCGCCTCTTCGTTGAGAGCAAAATCGAGCAGCGGGCGGGGACTTTCCTCGCCGGCGGAAAAAGTAGCAAAGATTCTATTCAGCTCGTAACGCTCATTGATCAGAATCGCGGCCGGGCTCAATGCCTTGCCGGTGTTCGTCGCCGGGCAGACATCCTGGCAGCGATTGCACATGATGCAGCTGTAGGAATCCAACAACCTCGGCCATGTGAAATCTTCGAGCTTCGCCGCGCCAAAGATCTCTTCTTTTTCAAAATCCATCGGCTGCAGCGCGCCGGGTTTATCCCTTTTTAAGGCCAGATTAACGGGCGCGAGAAATAAATGGATATGTTTGGAGTACGGGAAATAAGGGATGAACAATAGAATCGAGCCCAAGGCGCCCCACCAAAAGCAGTGGTTTAAGAACATCAGCCCGTCCGCCCCAACGCCGGTGAACATCAAGGCAAATGCCGAGCTTACCGGCTGGAACGGATCCGCTCCTTGCGACGCCAATTGCGTCGCTTTAAAAAGCAGCCGGCTGCCGACGTGAAAGATAATGAAACCGGCGACAATGCTCGAGTCGCGAAAGATTCCCGCGCGCACTTCCGGCTGGACCGGCACGTTGGCTGGAAATTCGAAATCTTTGGGCCGGACAACCAGCCGGCGTATCACCATGCCGATAATGCCGATCAACACGCTGGTGGTCAGGAAATCGGCGAGCAAGTTAAAGACATTCCAGGCGCGGCCGCGAGCGTGAATACCGAAGAAGCCCTCGAGCACGTCGACGAGATTGACCAGAAAGTAAAAAACAAAGCCGTAAAAAATCAGCGCGTGGAGAAATGAAACGAGCGGACGGGCCTTAAACACCGACTGCTGCGTGAGCACGATCCAGATCGCCCGGCAAACGCGCTCGGAGAGTTTATCGAGGCGCGTATCCGGCTTACCGCGCGCAATCGTACGATAAACGGCGTAGAATCTAGTCCCGCCGTAGTAGGCCGATCCCAGCGCAAGCAACACAAAAAGGATTTTTTCGATCAAAGTCAGCATAACGGACTCATCGACCTCCGTACTACTACTACCGTTGCGGCAAAGCGCTTGTCAAAAGGAGAGTGAGATGCGCTCGATCGGCGTCAGCCGATTCTCGTCAAACTTCACTCCCCGGGAATAAATTTTTAAAAGATTGGATTTGGCCGCGGCGAAAGCCAGGCGACCGTCTCAAGGGAAAGCGACTTTGGCGCTCGGGTTCGCAAGCACTCCGCGACAACACCGCGCAGTATCTCGAGCCTCAGCCCGGAAAACCTAGCCGTTTAGAAAGCTCGGTCCCCGCTTCGAGCAGCACCGGCGCGATATCGTTGGCAACCGCCTCGTTGCTTAAGCGATGCGCGGGCCCCACCACGACCAACGTTCCGACGAGCGAACGCGTGTAGTCGCGAATCGGCACGGCCACGGCATTGACGTCCTCGGCGAATTCGCCGCGTTCGACGGCGTAGCCCGCCTCGCCGATAAATTTCATCTGTTCGCGCAGAACGTTTCGGTCGACGATCGTGCTGTCGGTGAAACGGTCCAAGTTTTCCGGGAGATTCTGACCCGGCGTCCCCTCGGCCTCATAGACCAGGTGCACCTTGCCGGCGGCCGTACAATGAGTCGGCAACACCGTACCTAGGAAGGATACCACGCGCACGGTTCTGGCCGGTTCAACGAAATCGAGCGGAATGATTGCATTACTCTTGCGAATCGCGACGTAGGCGCTTTCCTTGGTCGCCTGCGACAGAGCTTCGAGCACGCTCCGAGATTGCAGCAGCAACCCCATTTGATGGATGAAAGTCTGTCCCAGCTGCAAACAGCGCAAGCCTAAACGGTAGTTTTCGGTGATTTTATTTTGCTCGATATAGCCGCGCGCCTCAAGCGTGGCGAGCAGGCGGAAAACGTTGTTTTTGTGGAGTTTCAATCGTTTGCTCAATTCGGTAACGCCGATTTCGTCGATATTGCCATGGAACTGCTCCAGCACATCGAGCGCGTGTGATACCGACTGAATAACGTAATTGGATTTCTCGCGCCGAACCATGTTTCCTCCCGGATAATTACCTGTTAAGTAAACTACCGTGATTCAAACTAACTGAGGAGCAGTTCCAAAAAAGCGTTTTAGCCTAGCGGTTAGTTGATGTCAACTACACCTGGCTGGGGAAAACTTGGCGGTGTCCCCGGATCATTGCGCGCGCATCAGTGATAACCAGACTCCGAGGTACAGAATCAATCACGGAGGAAAATTCCGCAATAAACCAAAACACGGAAGCAAGCTCCGGATCATCTTCGCGTTATATGGGCTCCGAAACGCCTTTCCTTCTTCGATTCTCAAGTTAGTCGTTGCCTGCGTTTAAACGTCAGCTTGACCGCGTAATACCAATGCGGCAATATGGCGGCATGCGGCGACGTATCCTCTCGCGTTTGGAGTGGTGGCGCTGGGCAATGAAACAGCGTCTTCACCATGGCTGACTCCCGTCAAAAAAGTGCATCATTCGAGGGCCATAGGTGAGAAACTTATGGCCCTTTTCATTTCCTGAACCATGATTCGACCAACCTACAAAGAATTTTGCCAACTCGCCAAGCAGGGCAACTTAATTCCGGTCTATCAAGAATTGCTGATGGACCTTGAAACTCCGCTTTCGTTTTTCAAGCGGCTCGAGCGCGATAAATATTCTTTTTTGCTCGAAAGCGTGGAAGGTAGCGAACGTTGGGCGCGTTACTCGTTTCTAGGAACTCGGCCGCAGCGGATCTTTAAGGCGCGCGGCAAGCAAGTCGAGATCATCGAACATGGCAAATCGCAAAAGTTAACTTCCGAGGCGCCGCTGAAAACTCTGGAGGAACTCTTAAAGGACTGCCGACCTGTCACCGTGGCCGGCGTTCCGCCGTTTTTCGGCGGCGCCCTGGGCTACGTCTCGTACAACGCCGTAGAACAGTTCCACGAGATTGCCGGCACCAAGCAGGACCCGCTCGGCTTACCGGAGATATTTTTCGTCTTCGTCCAGACCTTGATTGCCTTCGACAACTTGAAACACACGATTAAGGTGATCGACAACGTACAAGTCGCTGACCAGACCGATCTTCGCCGCGCTTACGATGCCTCGGTCAAGCGAATTGCCAAGGTTATTTCGAGTTTGCAAAAAACACCCCGCGGTATCGAGCCGAGAGATTTAGCCCAAGGCGCCGGCGAGCGAAAATTTCGCTCCAATCTAACCCAGTCCGGCTTTGAAAAGGCGGTCAGCAAAGCCAAGGCATACATCGAAGCCGGTGACATCATTCAAGTCGTGCTCTGCCAGCGGCTCGAGACCGAAACGGCCACCGATCCGTTTGAGATCTATCGCGCCCTGCGCTTCGTCAACCCCT
>JBOHVN010000118.1:0-13783 GCA_050735675.1 Binatia bacterium
GCATACCAGCGATTCCCGTTTACAACATCGACAACGGCGTCAAAGAGTTAGAGCGATGCCGCAAAGCGGGACTGAAAGGCTGCATTATTTGGCAAGCGCCCCATCCGGATTTGCCCTTTAAGTCGAGCCACTACGATAAATTGTGGGCGGCATGCCAGGATCTCGATGCGCCGGTGAGCCTGCATATTCTGACCGGCCACAGTTACAACAAGGACAAAAATCGCAAGGGCGTCGAACGCTATCGAGGCAGCGTCAATTTGAAGCTGATGGACATCGCCAACGCGCTGTTCGAAATCATCCATTACGGAGTTCTCGAAAGAAATCCGAAGCTCAAGATCGTCTCGGTCGAAAACGAAAGCGGTTGGATGCCGTGGATGTTTCAACAGTGGGACTATTATTACAATCGTTTCAAGAAACAGAATCCGCCGCCGATCAACCGTAATCCGAGCAGCTTCGTCAAAGATCAGATCTATGCCTGCTTCTTCAATGATCACGTTTGCGGCGAGAATTTGAAATATTGGGGCCAGGACAACATCATGTGGTCGAATGACTTTCCGCATCCCAATTCGACCTGGCCGAATTCAATCAAAATTATCGAACGCGACCTCGGCCATCTGCCGCCGGAAACCCAGCGTAAAGTCGTGTGCGGCAACGTTTGCCGGCTTTACGAGATCGACGCGTCGAAATTGCCGCGCATCGAGAAAAAAGCCGCGTAAAGGATTTGCATTAAACCTTTTGAGATCTTAGAACCTTGGCACGCATCAAGAAAATTCTTCACGCGACTGACTTTTCCAAAGCGTCGGCTCGCGCGCTGCAAGAGGCGGTCAAGCTGGCCAAAGAGAAGCGCGCGTGACTTTTGGTCGTTCACGTCATCGAGCCGACGCCTTACGCCGCCGGGGACGAATTTGGCGGGGCGGAGATTTACACCAAGTTGGAAGACATGGCCAACCGCAACGCCCAGTCGTCCATGAGCGAGCTCGTGCAGCGGCTCAAAAAATTGCACATCAAGGCCGAAAGCTTATTGCTTCGTGGTTCAGCTCACGAGCAAATCGTTAAAGCGGCCAAGAGCAAAAAGGCCGATATGATCGTCATCGGCACGCACGGCCGCACCGGCTTGTCGAAACTTTTCATGGGCAGCATCGCCGGCAAAGTTGTTTCGCTGGCGACTTGCCCGGTCATGACCGTCCGCGGAAAATAGTTTTTGAAAATGTCCGGTCAGTACTCACTCAACGACTTCATTGAAGATCTCGATCGCATCACGTGCTCGGAAGATTCGCAGGAAAGCATCGTCGCCCAGGCGAAACCGCTGCTCGCCCGCCTCGTGCAGCAGCCGGATTGGATAGAGGCCCAGCACAGGCGGCGGGGCGCGACCGCCTACGGCCGCTACATGCTGCATCGCGCGCCGCTTTTCAACATATCATCCGTGGTCTGGGGCCCGGGAGATAACGCCAAGGCTCATAGCCACGATACCTGGGGCATGGTCGGCGTGGTCGAGAATGAAATCCAGGAAACCCGCTTTCGCCGCAAGGACGCCGGCTCGCAAGCCGATTACGCGGACCTGGAAATCACGGCAGTATTGAAGAACAAAGCTGGAATGGTTTCTTGTCTGATCGCGCCAAACGACGACATCCATGAAATGAACAACGTCACCGATCGCGACACGGTGGAAATTCACATCTACGGCAAGGAGCTTACGGATATGCCGCGCCTACGATTCGACGTTTCGAGCAAGACAGTCAAGACTTTCGCCAGCCCGAAATACGACAACTGTTGAAACCATCGTTGAGCTTAGCGGCTGAGTTTCAACTCCCAATCCAAATAGCGTTGCATATCTTCTTTCGTGCCGCGAATCGACGGCGATAAAACCACGTCGTTGGGCGTCGTCAGACAGCCGGACAATCCTTGCTCGGTGGCGAATCCCGCCGCCGACCACGCGCGCACGCCGCCGTCGAGAACCGCAACATCAGTGTAACCCATCTCCACGAGCGTCCGCGCCGCAAACAGCGATTGCCGGCCGTCCGGACAAGTCACGACAATTGCCTGTTTGCGATCAGTAAATTGCTCCGGCAATTTACACTCAATCCAGCCGCGCGAAATCCACTGGGCGCCGGGCACATGGGCCGCTTCAAATTCAACGCTGGTGCCGGCATCGAGAATCAAAGTCGTTAAATCTCGCCGCAAGCGCTCGAGCGCCGGCGCGTCTATAAAGCGCGCCGTCTGTTTTGCCGCTTGATAACCAAGAGGTTCGTCTCCCAACTCTCTTATTTCGAGATCACCAACGCTTTTCGACCATGCGCTCAGCCCGCCCCGCAAAACGCTGACGTTGCGAAATCCCATTTGGCGATACCAATAGGCGGCCATGACGGCGCGCGCCGATTCATTGCTGATGAAAATGATCGGCGCGTTGCGCACGGCGATGAAATCATCGGCGCGCTGCACGGCTTGACCGCCGGGGACGTTAAACGAGCCCGGCAGGTGGCCCGTCGCATACTCGTCTTCAGAGCGCACGTCGATCAGATAGTGCATGCCGGCCTTCAATCCGATCAGGCGCGCTAGCTCTCGAGACGAGATCGAGGGAATCTGTTCCTCTTCCGCAACCCGCCTGGCCAGCGCGGTGGCATTTTCACGGCTGGTCTGCGGCGCCTGCGGCGCGCTCCGCCGCGGTTTATTCTCCAACTCGAAGCCGGCGAGCACCCAACCCATGGTGCCGTTTTGGAGCGCACGAACATGGGTTAAACCGAGGCGGCGCAGCGCAGCCGCGGCAATGATGCTTCGTGTGCGGCCGGCGCAGTTGGTCACCACCGCGGTGTTTTTTTGCTGCTTCAACATCTCGGCCCAAAGAATCAGATCGCCGCCCGGAACGTTGATGCCGCCGGGAATGCAAAATCTGCCGTACTCTTCGGGAGTGCGCACATCCAAAATTATCAGGTCCGCCGAACGATCTTGCAGGGCCTTGAGCTCCTGCGGCGCCAAATCGGGAGTATTTCGTTCATGATGGACCTTCTCGCCGAAGGCTTTGCTCGGCACATTGACACCGCTGGCAACCGGGCGGTCTTCCGTTTGCCAAGCGCTCAAGCCGCCATCGAGAATCGAAACCTGTACGTACCCGAGCCCCAGTAGTGTCGCCGCCGCCAACGGCGCCCGCGCACCGCCTTCATCGTAGGCGACCACCGGGATATGGCGATCCGGCACCAATGCGGCGATACGAAATTCAATTTGGCTGCGCGGCAATGACGTCGCGCCGGGAATCTGGCACTCGTTAAATTCTCCCCGTTCGCGCGCGTCGAACAGCGCGTAGAGCTGCTCCGACGCCATCAAATTCGCGAGATCGCCACATGAAATAACTACGTTCATTGCGCGCTCCGAATCAGCTGAGAAACGCCCCAGCCGTCATTTCGAGCCCTTCAACGGGACTCAGGATAAACTCCGCGAGAAATCTTTCTTTATCTCTCACTTGCCTTGACCTGCCAACGCAGTCTGTTCTACTTATGCCCACAGGTTTTTCAAGCGTGATCTTATTTTCAATCGATCGCGGCGCGCACCGGAGGTTTCAATGGCTACATTTCATGAACGATTCAGCGGTCTTTTTATCCCCCATGTCACGCCTTTTGATAATGCCGGGATATCGAGAGCCTAACCCGCTTGACGACTCATTTTGCCTCGCTCCCCGGTGTTGCCGGTTTGGTCTCCTGCGCGCGCATCGGCGAAAGCCCAGTGCTGAGCGTCGAGAAGCGCCGCGTCTACGACGTTTCGGGCAAAGCCGCGCGCAACGGCGGCAAAGTGCATATCGCCGCCATCCCGCCGCAATCCGCCTCTGCAATTACCCATACAAAGCCTGAAGACCCAGAAAATTGAAGTGATGGAGTACTGGAATACTGGAGCATTGGGTAAAGTCGGATTCCGCCCTACCCATCACCCCAAACCTCCACCACTCAAACTGCTTCGAAGCCAGAGGTAGCCCAGAACATAACGGCACGTATCTTCAAAACATCTAACGATACGCTGTCGCGACTAAAAGCCCCCCCTGAATCACTAACATGCCAGCTATGGGAAACGTCGAAGTTCTCGTCATCCCGCAAGTGCCGGACGCGGTGCTTGACCGCATTGCCAGAGTCGATCGGCGGGTCAAGGTCATCGATGCGCGAGGATGGTTCGACGGCGAGTTTCGCGCCACTTGGCCGCGGTGGACCGTTGATCGGTATCTGGGCGACCGGAAATTTCCGGCGACGAGCCTCGATCAGCGCAACAACGCGCTCGCTGCGGCGGAAATCGCGCTACTGGGTTGGCCGCCGGTCAAAGATATTCGCACCCGAGCGCCGCGTTTGAAATGGGTTCATCAAACGCCGGCGGGAGCGAGCAATTTGCTCGGTACCGATCTTTGGGACTCCTATGTGATCGTGACCACTTCGCGCGGGCTAACGAACAGACTGCCGATGGCCGAGTATGTGTTGGCGAGCTTCCTCCATTTCTCTCGCGGGCTTCATTTGAGCTACCGCGATCAACGGCGCCACCAATTCGATCATCGAACCTACGATCCGGTAAACATCCGGGAAAAGACGGTCTGCATTGTCGGCGCCGGCGGTATTGGTAAGGAAGTTGCAAACCTCTGTGCGGCGGCGGGGATGCGCGTGGTCGGCACGCGCCGGCGAGTCGCTCCTGGCGTTGCGCTGCCACTGGGCTTTGCGCGCTTGGAAACCGCCGGCGCATTGCATGAGCTGCTGAGCGAGAGTGAATTTGTCGCTGTTTGCTGCCCATGGACCAAGGAGACGACGCACCTCATTGGTCGCGCAGCTTTCAACGCGATGAAACCAGGAAGCGTTTTGGTCAACATCTCGCGTGGTGAAATCGTCGACGAAGAAGCGTTAAAGGACGCTCTGGCCGAAGGCAAACTTCGCGGCGTCGCCATGGATGTCTATGTCGGTGAATTCGAAGGCCCGCCCGATTCCCGCCTGTGGGAGGACGAACGCGTCGTTATCACGCCGCATGTGTCGGCGGTAACGGACGTCTCTGAGCACCAGGGCGTCAAATTATTCTGCGAAAACTTGGCGCGCTACCTCGCAGGCCAGCCATTGAAAAACGTGATCGACTGGCAGCGCGGCTATTGAAACGGGAGAGGCGACAAGGATTCGATATTTCACCGCGGAGCCGCGGGGGCACAGAGGCGGGCTGGTAAGTATCCTATCCGACAAAATGAAATCCGCCGTCCACGTTCAGCAACTGTCCGGTCATAAAGTCGCTTTCGGGTGAAGACAAGTACAACACCGTTCCGACTAAATCGTTTTCGACCTGGCTGCGCTTGAGGCTGCGCTGCTGGGCGCGGATCTTCTCGTATTCGGGATCGACCTGGCGGCCCTCGGTGACGACGAAGCCGGGGCTGACCGTGTTGACGCAAATGTTCCAGTCACCCAGTTCGCGCGCCATGGCGCGGGTCATGGCGATGATCGCGCCTTTGGAAGTTACGTAGTGGATGTAGTTGGGGTTGCCGGTCAAGGCGACATTGGACGAGATATTGATAATCTTGCCTTTCTTCTGTTTCTGCATGTGCGGCACTACGGCCTTGGCGCAGAGCCACGAACCACGCACGTTGACCGCCATCGCCTTGTCGAATTCGTCGACCGTCATCTCCCAGAACGGGCCTTTCCAGACGGTCATAAAGTAAGCCGCGTTATTGTTCAACACATCCACGGTGCCGAATTGCTTGGCCGTCTCGTCGACCATCGCTTTGACGTTTTGTTCATTGGAAACGTCGCAAGCCATGCTGATCGCCGTGCCGCCCATGTCTTTGATCGCTTTCACCGCCGCCTCGGCACTGGCGATATCGGGCAGCGACAATCTCGCGCCCTCTTTGGCGAACGCCAGTGCGTAGGCTTTGGCGATCTTCCCGCCGCCGCCGGTGATGATGACTGACTGGTCTTTGAAACGCATTGGAACTCCTTAGCGTCAGGAGTCAGGCGTTAGGTGTAAGGTGTTTCGGACCCCGAACCCCTGACTCCCTACCGTGCAACCCCTTACGTCCTTTTACCCGACAAAATGCGCGCCGCCGTCAACGTTGAGCAACTGTCCAGTCATGAAATCGCTCTCGGAGGACGCCAAGAACATGACAGTGCCGACCAAGTCGTTCTCGACCTGAACGCGTTTCAGAGCGCGATTGGCGACGCGGCTGGCGTTGAACGCGGGGTCCACCGTGCGCCCTTCGGTGACGACGAAGCCGGGGCTCACGGTATTGACGCAAATGTTGTAATCGCCGACCTCCTTCGCCATGGCGCGGGTCATGGCGATCAAGGCGCCCTTGGACGTGACGTAATGGATATAATTCTGGCCGCCGTTGAGAGCGGTGCCGGAAGAGATGTTGATAATCTTTCCCTTGCCTTGCTGCTTCATGTAAGAAAACGCCGCTTTCGCGCACAACCACGACCCGCGCACGTTGACGGCCATGGCCTTGTCGAACTCGTCGACTTCCATTTCCCAGAACGGGCTCTTCTTGACGTTCATGAAGTAAGCGGCGTTGTTGACCAGCACGTCGATGCTGCCGAATTGTTTGGCGACGTCGTCGACCATGTCTTTAACGCTTTTCTCGTCAGAGACATCGCAGGCCATGCTGATCGCCGCGCCGCCCATGTCGCGGATCGCTTTCACGACATGATCGGCGCTGGCGATGTCTGGCAGCGCCACCTTGACGCCTTCCTTGGCAAATCCGATCGCATAAGCTTTGCCGATTTTTCCGCCGCCGCCGGTGACGATCACCGATTTATTTTCAAAGCGCATCGCAATCTCCCTTCATTGGCACGTTCAATGGATCACTTAACATCGCGCTCCGCCGACTGTCAACGAAAGCTCCAGTGAGCGAGTTTTTCCCTTGACGACGATCGTAGCGTTGCCCTACTTTACAAAACGCAACTTACCAACAAACTATCAGCCCGGAGAGGAAGCTCATGTTGAATAAATTGCGTGTGACCAGCTCGTATTCGATTTTCTTGACCAGCCTAGCGCTGGGGGTCGTGCTAATGTTTAACGCTGCGGCTCAAGTCAATGCGCAATCGAGCGCGCGCCCGGCGCGGCCGCTGCGCATCGCCTATCTCAGCACTTCGGCGACCATGGCCTCGGTGTGGATGGCGAAGGAAACCGGCGCGTTGACGAAAGAGGGATTGGACACCGAAGTCATCTCGATGCCGTCGAGCTCGGCTATAGCAGCACTGATCGCCAATGAGCTCGACGTCGTGCAAGTGTCCGCCGCGCCGGTGATCACCGCGTCGGTGCGCGGTCTCGACGTTGTTTTCGTCGCCGGTTTGCTCAACACGATGATTTGGGATTTTTACGTACGTCCGGAAATCAAAACCATCGAGCAACTGAAAGGCAAGATCGTTGGCACCGACCGGCCGGCCACCCCGGTGGCCTACGGCACACTAGTCGCTCTCAAGAAACTGGGGCTCGGTCCTAAGGACGTCCAGCTCCGGCCGCTCGGCAGCAGCCCGCAGATCGTCGCGGCGTTTTATGCCGGCCAGATTGCCGGCGGCGTCGGTTCTCCCCCCGCTAGCTTTCAGATGGAGCGCTCCGGATTTCGCTCCGTCGTGAGCCTCTTGGATGTGCCGTATCAGAACGTCGGCCTTGTCGTCCGGCGCAGCCGTCTCGATGAGTTGGCGCCGCGACTCACGCCGTTGTTGCGCGCGGTGCGCCAAGGGATCGGGCGCTATTACTCGGATAAACCGTTCGCCATGAAAGTGATCGGCAAATACACCAAGGAGAGCGATCAGGAGATTCTCGAGCGCACCTATGAGTTTTATAAGAGGGCAGGCTTTCGCCGCGAAATGGTCACCTCCGAGCCCGGACTGCAAGGCATGTTGGACTTCTTGTCCGAGACCATCCCCGAAGCCAAAAACGCCAAGCCGGCGCAATTTTTCGACGACCGCTTTGTCCGGCAGCTAAACAATGGCAAATAATTTTCCGCAAAATTCTCCGCAAACGAAAGATCTCCATGATCATCATCGACGCGCAAGTTCATATCTGGGCGCCGGAATCAGCCGACCGGCCTTACATTAAGGCCGATCCCTCAAAGCGCTGGAAAAGAAGTAACACTCAGCGCGAAAAAGCGGGGCGAACATAAGGTTAATGTCTCTCTCGGGAAGGGTGAAAATCCCTCGTCTTCAGGCGAAGTGAAAGTTCGTCATGCCGCGAACGCCGGCATCCAGGTGACGGACAGCGTCCGTCATACCGTTGAAAAACGGTATCCAGGTTAAGGGGGATGGACCCCGGTCTTCACCGGGGTGACGATAACGCCGGAACGACGGGATTAAGAGTCGACCTCCAGTCGACAAATTCAGAACCCCACGGTTTGGAACTGAGAGTCGTTCAGTTGACCAGGAAGCAAACAACGTATGAGAACCCTAGTGTGGCAGCCGTTTGTTGAGACCCTTTGACACGCTTAGGGTTAAGCGGCCAAAGAAAGAAGCGTTCGTGTGAGGTTCTCGAACCATGACCGCAGACGCTGTTTAAGCATTATAGTCAATAGGCTGGCCTTTACCTGCCGAAAACCATCGCCTGCTTGCGCTGCTGCTCATTGCGGATCGACGCGCCGAATACGGCTTCGAAATATTTTTCCTTCACCAGCTGGTCCACCAAACTGTTATCGATGATCCTCGCGAGCTCCGCGCCCTTCAGTTCCGCGCCTTGGCGCCCGACTACGGCTTCCACCGAACCTTTCAACACGTAGGGGATAGGTTCCAGCACGCGCGCGTTTTTGTAAAGCTCGTACACCCGGTTGGCGTCATCGCTGTTTCGCGTACCGCCGTACTTGATCATGATCTCCGTAGCGTAAGCTTTATCGTCGTAGAACCTTTTGATCGCTTCGGCGTGAGCCTTGATGAAGGCGAGCGCGGTCTGCCGCTCCCTGGTCAATGCTTCGCGGCGAAAAAGATAGTAGGTCGAGACGTAGATGTCCTCGTGCTCGAGCAGCACCGCCAGGACCGGCAGGCCGGCCGACTGCAAGCGAAAGTAAGCCGGCGCCGTAATCAACGCCGCATCGATTTGCCCGCTCTGCAGAGCCGCCGCGCGCGCGGCCGCATCGACGCCGACCGACACCCACTGCACATCCCGCGCCGTCATGCCGAACTTCTTGAGCAGGCTGACGGCCATGTGATACGGCGGATCACCGACCCGCCCGACACCAATTTTTTTGCCGGCGAGTTGCTTCATGTCGGTCGCCGTCTTCGAACCGATCATCGCGAACGATCCCTTGTTCATGAAGCCACCGAGCACGACCAGCGACGGATCCTTCGCGGCCGCTAACAACGCCGGGTCGCTGCCCGACGAAGTCATAGTGGCGTGGCCGCTGATGATCGCCGCGATGGGGCCGGGATGGACCGCGTAGACCAGCTCGACGTCGAGACCATGTTTGGCGTAGAGACGCGCTTCTTTGGCGATCCACAGCGGCCACGAGGCGCCGCTGCGCGCGCCGATCATCGCCACCGCTTTCTGCGGCGATTGGGCCAGCGACGGAACCGCGCTTGAAGTGAATAGCAGAAACGTCAACCCGGCGACTGCAACGCGACTCCTCTGTCGATTTCGTCCGAGGTAATCAGTGATCTGCTTTTTTGTGATGATCGTATTATTCTCACCCGACGGCTTGAACGATTTGAACGTCTTGAACAGGTTGAAGCAAATATATTCACCCATCGTTCGGTCCCATCCCTTCCATGATCTTGTGCCAATCTGTGCCCGCCGGCAAAACGCCTTTGACCGAGCGCAAGCGCGAAAAGTCGGCGTCTCGTGGATTGCCCACGACGTGCGGCGGCTCGCCGCCGTCCTCCATGACACGTATGGCCGCCAGCAACAGTTTGCGCAACGCAATAATGGTTTTGTCGCTGTAGCCGAGGTGCTCCTGGGTGCGGTCGCAGATCGCGCCCATGCTTTCCGTCGCGCAACCATCCTGTTCGGCCGGATTGAGCGCCGCAATCCCGGTATAGCTCGATGTTTTTTGCTGCTGACGATCTTGCAGATAGTTGTTGGCCGCGTTGCGAACTCTTCGATAGTCCGGTTCAATCCAAACGCGCAAACTTTTGCGTTCTTCCGTAGAGAAAGGTTTCTTACGCATATTCAAGATATAGAGCCAGGTTGTCTGGTCGTCGATCGGCACCCAAAAACGAAAACCGCGGATGTCATCGTCATCGAACTTCTCGGTCGGCGGGCCGGGCACGATGCTGAACGACGGCATGATATAGGGACTCGTGCGCACGTAAATCCGCTCCGCGCCGACTTTCCGGATGGAGATCGCGCGCATGCCGTAGGCGGTCTCTTCGGCTTCCAGAATCGGCGCGCCGTCGCGCTTCAAGCGCTCGCCATTGGCAAGATTATGGTTGTGCAGAAACGAGGTGTGCGATGAGTCGAAATCGCCCTCGATGCCCTGCAGGTAGTTGCACTGGAGGTAGGATTTAGTCGGGTAAACTTGTTCTGGCGCCAAATCGCACCATTCATAGCGCGGCATGAGCGGCCGCTTTTCAGGCGCGCCCATATAGGTAAAAATGATGCCGGCGACTTCGCTGCACGGGTAGGCAATGTGACGAAGCTTTTTCTTGAAATCGCTATCGGCGGGCTCCGCCGGCGTCTCCAACACATTGCCGTCCACGTCGTATTTCCAGCCGTGATAAATGCATCTTAAACCACACGCCTCATTGCGGCCGAAAAACAACGACGTGCCGCGATGCGCGCAATGTTCGCCGAGCAGACCTACTCGCCCCTGGGAATCGCGGAACGCGACCAGGTCTTCGCCGAGCAGGCGCACCCGAACCGGCGGACCATCGGGCTCGGAAATTTCCTCCGCCAGCAGCGCCGGAATCCAGTAACGCCGCATCAGCTCGCCCATCGGCGTATGGCGACCGACACGGGTCAGCAACTCATTTTCCTGCTGCGAGAGCATTTCCCCCGGCCTCCTGAGGGTTCAGATTGGGCCGACGTGACTTCTATCGCCGGCAAATCGCCGAAGCAAGTGGTAAATTGGGCTTTCCTCGATTAGTATGAGACCGCGAACCTGGGTTCGCGAAATCACTCAGGGGAAAACCATGTGGTATATCGTGTTGTCACGTTCGCTGCCGGAAAAAGATAGTGAGAAAGAGCGTAACTATGAAGCGCATCGGCAATGGCTCGACGATCAACATCGCGCCGGCCGGCTGCTCTTCTCGGGACCGACAACGGACGGCGAGTACGGTGTTTATATCATGCTCGCCTCGAGCCTGAACGAGGCGAAGGCGGTCGCTGCCCAAGACCCGCATCACACCCAGGGCATCCGCCAAATGGATGTCCGGGAATGGCGCGCCCACCGCGCGTTTCGCTTGAACGGTCCGACCATCGCCGAGGTGGAAAAAATGGCCAAGCCCGATTAAGCGCGGACATTAGTGTAAGTCACGGAGCCCTATTTTACCTGCCCATGCGGAAGCCGATCGATAGTTGATTCCGCTTTTCTGTAGCTTCTGGCAAATCTAGCCACTTCGAGACTCGCCAATACATGGCACAAGCGTTGCTCACTGTTTATCAGTGACGTCAATTTAAATCGGTCGGAGAAGCCAAAAAGGAGGCAGTAGAATGACAAAACGAATTTCAATACAGTTGGCCGCGTTTGCGCTGGCTGGAATGGTCTTCGCTGGCTGCTCCGGCGGATCGTTAACCACCCGGGAAAAGGGAGCGGGAATCGGCGCCTTGGGCGGCGCCGCAGCGGGCGGAATCATCGGCGCGACGATGGGTCATCCAGGTGCCGGCGCGGCCATCGGTGGAGCACTCGGACTAGGCGCCGGTGCGTTGGTAGGCGACTACATGCAGGGCCAGGAACAGCAGCAGTATCAAAACAATCAACAGCAGATCCAACAGAATCAACGAACCATCGACCGCAACAACCAGCAGATCCAGCGCTCACAGCAAGCCGAATATTAGCCGCTGGACCAGGCCTATTGACGCAAAAAAAGGAGGCATCAGGGTCAACCCTGATGCCTCCTTGGCATTTCAGCCGGCGCCGCTCAGTATTGCCCGCCGATACTCCTGGTCGTCAAACTCGTCTTGATCTTCCCGCCGCGCTGGCTTGCTTCGTACCGCTCCAACGCCAATCTTGTCTTCGGTCCCATCACGCCGTCGAAGGGCCCCGGATCGAATCCGGCGTCGCGCAAGCGCAACTGAAGTATGCGGATATCTTCCGGAGACCGTGAAGACATGGTTGCAGGGACCGACGCGCGCGTGTCATTACGCGCCCGCGCCGTCGGCGGTTGATAGGCGGACGCTGGCATCGTAGCCGCGGACGGCACGGCCGACACCGCTTCATTGTTTGCCGCCAACGATGAATCATCGGTCAACATCCCTTCGAACTCCTTTGCCATGAGACAGCCGCTTTGCAGCTGCGTGACCCTTGATTTCGTTCTGCTGCCGAAGACCCCGTCCACCGGACCGGGATCAAAGCCCGCGCCACGAAGTTGACTTTGAATACTCCGCGTCTCCTCACGATTAGGGAGTTTGTATTCGGAAGCCTTTCCTGAGGAACCTTGCGCATCTGAAAGGGATAAGTGTAAGTTTTCAAGCAGTGGACCGACCTTCGAGCAACCGGTGTGCAGTCGAACATAGGCAGCCTTGGTTCTGGCGCCCGCGATACCATCCACGGGTCCCGGGTCGAAACCGATCTCGCGCAAACGTCTTTGTAACAGGCGAACGTCATTGTTCGTCAGACTACGCGGGGTTAGCGTCGGGGTTTCAACCATTTTGGGCTTAGCGATAGTCTCAACTAGTGGCGCAACCGGTTCGCTTTCTATGACAGCGACGGACACCGTCGGCGTCTCGCTTGCCATCTCCGAATTATCGAAGAGGCAGCACCCTGATGCGAGCAAGAAACATGTTGGAATAATTACGCCGTATTTGGTCATGGCCAACCTCCTATTTCAGTTAGCGACGGAGGAAAGCAAGCAATATGCCGAACGTTCGGAGCGGAGGGATGGGAAAATTATGACAAATGGCCAATAACGGACGATCGCGTTGAAGCATAATCAATGGAGACTCCTTCAGCGTGTGTGGTAAAGATTTGATTCTTCATGTAAACGTTACGTCGATGTATGGACAGTCGTACGCATTGCGCACGGGGAAGCAATTCCGAGGAGACAGAGAAGACATGCGGCAATTGAGCGCGGAACCTGCCGGGGTTCGCGCGCATGCGAACCGGGTGATTGGTGTTTGTTTGTTGATGCTCGCGCTCGCTGTCATGTTTTCGAGTTGTGCCGAATCGGTAAAGCACGATGAAGCGCAGGCGGCCAAGCGAGCTCTGGAATTGGGCCGGGTGGTGTTTTTGGAAAAGAATCTCGACAAGGGGTACGATTTGCTTTCCGCTGGCGGCAGGCGTTATCTTCCCCGGGACAAGTTCAAACAATCCATCGCCGCCATGCACGCGCGCGACTATCCCACTAAATTGACCGCAATAGAATACGAACCGATGGCGGACGAAAAGGCCATCTATATTTTTCTAAACGGCCACAATAGCGAGGAGCAGTTCAGCTATCGGTTGACCATGGAAGGCACTGCGACAACCGACTACAAGGTTTTAAAAATCGATCAGGGCAAAGGATTCTTTACGCTGTCTAACAAGAAGCAAGCGTTCAAGCCGCCGCTCAGCGTACCCTGATCGGGCAGCCTCGGCTCCAAGCCGAGGGGTTCTGAATTTGTCGACTGGAAGTCGACTCTTAATCCCGTCGTTCCGGCGGAAGCCGGAATCCAGGCGGTTTTTAAACTTGAGGCGAAAACGAACCTGGATGCCGGCCGGAGTTTA
>JBOHVN010000119.1:0-29110 GCA_050735675.1 Binatia bacterium
ATGTACGCCGTGACCTGCCGCCGCAGCGTGCGATGACAGATCGGTTTCAACCGCGCTTTGAGGGAGCGGAAAACCTGGTCCTGAGTCAGGTTGGCGTACTGCTCGCGAAAGCTTTTGAGATCGCCGAAGGCGTGCTCGTCGATGATGCTCGCGAGGCCGAAGAGTTCGAGCAGCGAGTTTTGCAGCGGCGTGGCCGTGAGGAGTAGCTTGTGGCGCTCCTGCAAAGCCGCCTTCAAGGTGTTGGCGATGACGTTGTTGGGTTTGTAGACGTTGCGCAGACGGTGGGCCTCGTCGATCACGACCAGATCCCAGGGCGTGTTTGCAACATCCCCCGCCTTACTCCGGGCGAAGTGATAGGAACAGATGACGATGGCGTCTTTCACTTCAAACGGTTTGAAGATTCCGTGTTTGATCGCGTCGTTATACGACTTAGCCTCCAGGATTTGGCACGGCAGAAAGAATTTTTCGCTAAGCTCCTGATACCATTGCTTGCGCAAATTCGACGGTACGATAACCAAAATCCGCCGCTTCCGTTCAGCCCATCTTTGCGAAAGTACGAGACCCGCTTCGATGGTCTTTCCTAACCCAACTTCGTCGGCCAGCAGAGCGCCCTTTGAAAGCGGCGAGTTGAAAGCGAATAGCGCTGCGTCCACTTGGTGAGGGTTCAGATCCACCTGCGCGCTCGCAACCGCGCCCGCAAGCTTCTCCATACTGTCCGAGGAATAGCGCTTGGTCAGCTCATACGCATAGTACTTGGCGTGGTAGGGAGTTAGATCCATGCCGGATTGCTTATCGGATCGTGAACCGCGATTAGTTCCCCGCCGTAGAGTGGAATTCCGGGTTGATGTAAGCACTAAAGAATATAGCGAAATTCTCAGTAGTGTACTGGATTTGGCGGGGATCGAGCAAGCCTGCGGTGGCTAAGAGGGAATCATCGGCGGCTTTTGGTGAGGAACTTGCGTTCATAGAGCGATTGAAGCTCGGCGAGCGTGGTAATTTGTCCCGGACCTTTGTCCTCGCGGAGTCTTTTGATGCGCGCAAATCTTAGGGCGAAACCGGAGTTGTATTGCGGGCTGCGTTGAATTTCATTGTAGGCGACTTCGACGACGACTTCAGGCTGCACGGTAACGGTGTAGCCGTCGTCGCTCGTTTGGATCGCCTTTAACCTCTCGGTCATTGCGCCGAACTGCTTATCGGTGAGGCCTTTGAAGGTCTTTCCCACCGGCGCGTAGCCGCCGGCATTATCGGCCGCCCCGAGATGGTAGTTGGAGAGCCAGCCGCGCCGTCTTCCCGAGCCGCGGTCGGCGGCCAGGATGACGCAATCGATCGTCTCCGCCGGCTTTACTTTGAACCATAGTTTGCCGCGGTTGCCGGGCATGTACGAGCTGTCCAAGGCTTTGGCCATCAGCCCTTCATGGCCTGCTGAGATGGATTCGTTCAGAAAGACTTCAGCTTCATTTCTCTCGCGAAGAATCTTTCGTGACGCTAAATATTTTCCTTCGGAAATGTCACTGAGTCTCTGCCAGCGTGTTTCATAAGGCTCATCGATGAGCGACCGGCCGTTCAGATGCATACAGTCGAATAGGTAAAGCGAAAGCGGAATTTCGCTCGCGGCAGTCTCGATGCCATGAACACGTCTAAAGCGGCGCATGAGGTCCTGGAAAGGAAATGGACGACCGTCGGCGCCGGTCGCGACGACCTCGGCGTCGAGGATGAAGGAATCGCCGCGCAGGTTGTTCTGCGCGATGCCGACTATTTCCGGCAGGCTATGGGTTACTTCGGTCAAGCGGCGACTCCATATTCGTGTCCTCTCGCCGTCCTTGTGAATCTGCACTCGCGCGCCGTCGTATTTGTATTCAAGCGCGGTTTTTCCATCGTGAGCTTTCAGGATCTCGTCGAAGTCTTCCGAAAGCTCGGAAAGCATCGGCAGCAGCGGAATGAATAGTTTGACATCGACTTGTTGCAACGCGGCGGCTCCCTGAGTTAACGCAACCGACGCGACTTCCGCGAGGTCGGAGAGAAAAAGCGCCGCGCGGCGCGCGGTTTTCAGGTCGCCGCCGGAAGCGCGGGCAATCGCTTCCAGGATGAGGCCGTCGTGCAGCCCGATGCGCAGCTCGTTATGCAATAGCCGAAACAAAATCGGTCGCTCCTCGATGGAAGCCATTTCCACGAGCTCTCGGAGCCGGGTATATTTCTGTTCGCGCGATCCTTTCCCGGACGCTTCGGCTATTTGGCCAAAGCTCTTTGCGACGTCCTGAATCTTGAGCGATGGTAAAACAGATGTGTCGGTTTCGGGGACCTGCTTGACATGAGCAAAGGCGCCTGGTCCGATATCGAGCGTTCTTGGGTCGGAAACGGGAAACGGGCGCCCGGAAAGAAACGCCACGCCGGGACGAATCTCATGTGGCTCCAGACGATTGAGGTAATCCGCTGCCGCAGCAACCTTCGCCAACCGGCTCGGGGTTTTTTCCAGCTCGTAGCAGAGCGCGGAAAAGTCGGAGAAATTCATCGGGCTATTCTAACATGGCAATCCTAGAGAAAAACGACTTCCCCGGGAGCACTAGCTGATGCTTGGATCTAGTGTCTTATCTCCGATATCGAATAAATCATTCGCCGCTTTGACGTCATGCCCGTAAAAACGGGCATCCAGAAAGGGCGTATGCCATACGCCCAACAAAAATTCCTGGATTCCGGGTCGCGCTCGCTTCGCCAGCTTGCCCGGAATGACGTTACGAGTTTCTGGATTAGCGCACCAAAAACAAGAAATATTTCTTGTTAATTCGTTGCGGTAGAAAGCTGGGATCGAGAGTCGAGTAGATGACGGCCGGAGCAAAAATCGGTTGGGCTACAGTATTAGCCGCAGCCCAACCGGCGTGATTTTTATTATTAATGCGCTGGCTTGATGGTGACGCGTAGCACGGAAGCTGGGTTCGAGTAGGATTTGCCGTCTTGGATCTTGCGAACGACGCCGTTCTCGGCCTTGCCCGTATTCGGCCCCTTTTGACGCGGTCCTTGATCTGAACCGATGCCCGCCTCCTGATCTACCTCGGTCCCGGCATCCCAAAGATAGAGCTGCGATGAAATGTCGCCGCTGATGGCTTTACCGTTTTTGAACAGCTCGATGCCCGATTCCACAGTGGCGTAGAACCAGTCGTTAGACTGTCCCATCATCAAAGTCATCGACAATCGGTCGCCCGGCACGGCTGAAATCGTCGCCTCGTACGCCGCGCCGGGAGTGATCGGACCCGGCGCGCTCGCGCCCACGGGCGTATTAAAGACCGTGATGGATTTGATTCCCTTACTCCCTGCCAGTGATTTGGCGAGCGTGCTCGGATCACCATCTTCGGATTGAGCTTCCAGGCCTTGCGCGCGATCCTTTTTCCCGGAAGTGAATACCGGAGCTTTGGCGGTATGGACTACCGCTGTTCCCGGGGAAAATGCCAGCGACCATTTCACGCCGTTTGACGCTGTGAACGCGTCGGGTTTGCTGATGTTCTCCACGCGAACGGTGAGCTTGGTCGGTTGATCACCGTTGCCCCAGGCGACTCCGGCGACGCTAAGAATTACGCCTGCTGTTACTGCCAGTAAATTTGTAATCACTTTCTTGTCCTCCGTTAATGACTTGGATTTTCAAGGCTCATTTTTCAATCTTCGTAGCCTCAAACCGGTTCTTGCCACCTTGGATGCTGCCAACCCGGCAAAGGATGCACTAAGGATTGAGTCGCGTTCCAAACGTTCCACCGCTTCGCTCCGTTCCAGACGTTCCAAACGAGAGCACAGCGATCGGGCGGCACTTTCCGGCGTGTCTCGATGATCTTCTCGACTACGCAATCGAGTTTCGGCAGGGCGTCAAAAGACGGCACCTTTGGTTGTGAGTTTGACACGATAGACGTTGCGGTTAGAAGCGATAAAAAGCGTTGAGCCGTCTTCGCCCCAAGCGACGTTGCCGGTGGGAGCGTTGAGGTCGATGGTGCCTAAATGAGTGCCGTCCGGAGCGATCACGTAAACGCCACCGGGGCCGGCGCCGAAGATGTTGCCTTCTTTGTCGACTTTCATGCCGTCGGGAACGCCGGGTTTGGTTTTGGTCCAAGCGGCAGCGTTGAACAGCACTCTGCCTTTTTCGATCGTGCCGTCCGGTTTGACGTCAAACGCCATCCACACCGCGTTCAGGGGGTCGGCGTTGCTGATGTAGAGTGTTTTCTCGTCCGGTGAAAATGCGATGCCGCTGGGCGCTTTGATATCCCGGGTAAGGAGCGCGAGCTTGCCGTCTTTGGAATATTTATAGACGCCCTGGAACGGCGTATCTTTGCGCGGATCGTCGAAGGACTTCGGCAAGCCGAAGGGCGGATCGGTGAAATAGAGATCGCCGTTGGATTTGAACACAAGGTCGTTGGGACTATTGATTCGTTTGTCTTCGAAACGATCTACGAGTGTAGTCTTTTGGCCGTTGCTTTCGAGCCGACCGATGCGGCGGTCGCCATGCTCGGCAAGCACCAATCGACCTTCCGGATCGAACACCAATCCATTAGATCCCGGTTCGGGACCTTCGAACGGAGTCTTGCCCGTGTAGCCGCTCGGTCTCAGAAAGACGCTGGTGCCTTTGCCTTGTTGCCATTTGATGACGGAATTCGCCGGTATGTCGGAAAAGAGCAGATACCCTTCTTTGCGATTCCACACGGGACCTTCGACCCATTTACGGCCACTGACGATTCTTTCCACTTGCACATTCAGAGGAACGAGCTCGTCGAACCGTGGATCGAGACGAACGATCTCGATTTTTTGCAATGCCTGCGCCGGCTGCGGTTGGGCGCTACAATCAAACTCAAATGCAGGAATCGCGATGATTGCGGCGATCGCTGTGAGGGAATTTAGATAACGTCTCATGGCTTTCTGACTAACGCGAAAATTACTCGTTCCGAAAAAATTCGCTCAAGTATTCCCCGCAGGCGCCACCCACCAGCTCAACGTTGCTCATGCCCATGATCTCCCCAAAAAAGCCCCCATGCTTGCCAGGAGCAGGCATCGGGGCCGAAAAGTTGCTCGCCACACGCAGCGCACACATCAGCGCCATCCTGGCCGCTTTTGAAGCTGCGCGGTGACTCCGAAGCTTCAGGAAGGACATCGTTTTGTAGGCTAGGTTTTACATGTGCTCTCCTTTGGGTCGACGTGTCTCGCTTTGGGGTTAGATGCGCGGACACTGGACTAAGTTGCGGCGTGCGCGATTTTACAGAACGATTCGATCTAATCACGAAGGTCACAGCAGAACCCGTAACCGAAAGTCGGAATATCTCGCGCAAAGACGCAAAGGCGCAAAGACAATTTGATTGTCATTTCGACCGAAGGGAGAAATCTGTTTTTCCTTTCCTAATCGAATCAATCCGCAAAAGCGCAAAGCAGATGCTTCACCTTCGTTCAGCATGACAGAAGAGCAAACTCGGAGGCCCGAAGGATTCGTTTTTCTTTGCGTCTTTGCGCGAGATATTCTCGATTCTTTGGTTGCGGCTCTGCCGCGCTAGGATCTCTGTGGCGAGTTCTTCTCATTTCGTTTCGACATTGCCGCGCTGGAATCGCGCTAAGGTTCTAATCATTGGCGACGATCGTATTCTTTTCTTGCTTCCCTGGGATCGCTTGCGGCTCTCGGTCCCCGGAGCCCGGCGCAGCAATCAAAGGTTTCTTACCTTCGAACTTTTCAGGGAGCATGTAGAGAGGTAGGAGCAACAGATAAATCGCGACACTGATACCGGCGCTCCAGAAGCAGACGAAGGCCGTCAACGTCGTTGCGACCGGCACGGCAAGCATGCGCAGCTTAACGGTGGCGCGATATTCGCTCGTGACGAAGGCTGCCAGCATGCCCGGCCGCAAACTGACGTAGGTCCATTGGAAGAAAAGGAGCCAACCGACCAACGCGAGGTTGGCCCCGAAAAGAAAAGGCGCGATGAGCGCGCGCGGGAAAGCGTTCAGGACGCTGGTCGAGAAAGGCAGCAGCGAGACGAACATAAAAAAGATGATGTTGAGCCAGAGCAGCGTGCGATCGGCGCGCCGGATTGCGTGGTACATGATGTGATGGCCTACCCAGAATACGCCCAGGCTAACGAACGCCACCAGATAACTTACGAATTTCGGCCATAGGGCAATGAGCGCCGGCGCTACCTCGACGTTAGGCGCGGTAGGCGGAAGATTGGGAACGTGAAGCTCCAGGATGAGAAGGGTCATCACGATGGCGAATATGCCGTCGCTCAACGCTTCAATGCGGTTTTTGCCGATCTCGAATGCTGTTGTCTCGACGCTCATTGCAGTGTTCCGAAATTGAGTCCTATTCAGCGCGGCGCGATTCGATGGCGCCGCATCCCGGACAGGCGTGGGTCTCTTCGACAACGCCGCCGAGTTGAGGATACGCCTGCTGAACGTCGTCGGAGTTTGCGGAATAGATGAGCTTGTCGGCGTGGTGATTCATCTCGTCGCCGCACTCGGGGCAGATCATTTTGCGGTTTGGCATTTTGCTTACCTTTCTAATGTAGCGTCGCACACGGTTCGTACTTTATCGGGCGTAGATCACCACGAAGCGCACGGAGGACACGAAGGGTTTCAATGACCTTAACTCGGAACCTTCGTGCTCTTCGTGACCTCCTTCGAAAATTGGTTGGTCAGGCGCTATAGGATCATGGAGCTTATCGAACGTCATTCGGAGGCGCAGCCGAAGAATCTGTTTTTTTCTACCATTGGAAAAGCAGATGCTTCGCTTTCGCTCAGCGTGACATCCAGCAACGTCGTTTCATTCTCTGTGGGCGAGCCCGACGCACTTCGCGGTGAAATATTTTGTTCCTTCCTTGGTTGCTATAGCGCGATGTTCTCCCGGCCGTGGCGCAAGGTTTTCGCCATCCAGACCAGCTCGTCGAGAAATTTATCGGCTCGCTTGATGAACGCTTCGTCCAGGAGTTTGCCCGATGCGTCGAATGCGCTTGCCACGTTGCCGAAATTGACGTCCCAAAAAATGTTGACCAGCCCGAGCTCGCGGATCACCGGCAAAAAATCCTGAATGGCGCGCACGCCGCCGAACGGCCCGGCGGAAACGCCGACAATGCCCGCGGCTTTGTGGATGTATTCTTTCAGACAACTGTCCAGAACATGTTTCAGCAGCCCGGGAAAACTATGGTTGTACTCCGGGGTCACGATCACCAGCGCGTCGGCTAGAGCCATCTTGTTCGAAAATGCGCTGTCTTTGATTTCTTCGCCGGCGTCATCGATCGGCATGGGCAGTTCCGAAAGATCGATTAACTCCGTCGAAACACCCTGGCGCGTTTCGATCTGCCGGACCATGAAGCGCGCGGCATGCGCGCTCATGCGGCCTTTGCGGGTGGTGCCGAGAATGACCGGTATGCTCAAGGGTCTGCAGTTGGCCATCTTTGCCTCCTTTATTTTGCTTGAGACAAGTCGCCGACTCCCGCGTTGGGGCGAATGCCAGGGATATTCAACGGCATGCGATAAAGGGTGCCCTGCGCGGTCATATAAAGCGTCTTGCCGTCGTCGCCGCCCCAAGCGAGGTTGTGCGGGTGCTTGGGGGCGATGATGGTGCCGAGGTGTCTTGCGTCGGGGGAAATGATCCACAATCCGCCCGGGCCGGAGACATACAAATTGCCTTGCCGGTCGACTTTGATGCCGTCGATCGCGTCTTCGCCCGGCGCCTGGGTCATGTCGAAGAAGACTTTGCCGTTGGACAAGGAGCCATCGGCGCCGACTTCGTAGCGCATGACGATTTTCTTCTCCGGGTCCCAGTTGCCGACGTAGAGATATTTTTCGTCGGGTGAGAAGGCGATGCCATTGGGGCCTTTCAGATCTGTGCTTACAAGTTTGAGTTGTCTTTTGTAAAGCGCGAACACACCGCTGTAAGGAAGCTCTTTGCACGGATCGTCGTATAATTTCGGCAATCCAAAGGGCGGATCGGTGAAGAAAAGCGTGCCGTCGGAGCGGTACACGAGGTCGTTGGGGCTGTTCAAACGCTTGCCCTCATACTTACCGGCGAGCACGGTGACGCGGCCGTCTTTTTCAAGTCGCGTCACGCGACGGTTGCCGTGCTCGTTGATGATCAATCTGCCTTGCGGGTCGAGCGTGAGACCATTGGAACCGGGTTGCAAGTATTCAGCGATGTCTTTGCCCGAGTAGCCGCTCTTCGCTTTGAACACCGAGAGCTTTGAGTCGGCGGCCGAGTATTTGTAAATCGCATTGGCATTAGGATCGCTAAACAGCAGATAGCCCGCGCTGATCCAGATCGGTCCTTCGGTGAACTGAAAGCCTTCGGCCAATTTAAAAATCTTCGGGTTGGCCGGCACGATCGCATCGATGGCGGGATCGCGCCTTATCACTTCGACGTTTACTTCGCGCGGCGCGACCGCAGTGGGCCCGGCGGGCACTTTGTGGAATTCCAGCCTCGCATGTTTCACGTAGATGTAATTCGTCGGCGGATTTGAAATCGGACCATTCACGCCGAAAATCGCGAGCTGAATCGTTTGCCCAGGTTTGACGCCGCGAGCGATGATGAGCCGGTTCTCGGCATTCCAGCCTTTGATCACCGAGCCGCCGCTCTGTCCGGCAGCGCGGGGAATTTCTCCGTCGACCCAGATCTCTGCGTAGTCGTCGAGCGACGTCGAGAAGACCAGAGTCGATCCGGTCGTGTCGAAATTTCCGACGCGTTGAGGGACGGTGATCTTGATGCGGTACCAGTTGAAAGCGAGCTTGCCGGCGGAACGGCGTTGGTCGAGAGTGGCCGGATCGATGACTTCCCATTTGGAATCATCGAAATCGGCACGCCCCGCGTGAGGCATAAAATCATAGGCTTTGTTCGGCGTAGCGCCCGGTTGACCATCAGCGCCGGCGGCTTTGAAATCAATTTCGATGATCTTGGTGTCGCTGTAGCGCCAGGCCCCTTTGACTAATTGCACGCCGTCTCGGGCTGCCAAGTTAATCGCCGCTTCGGCTTTGCGCTTGGCGAGGATGTCCTCCAGCGATGCCGCGCGCGCGAAGGTGACGGATGCTAGAAGCGCCGTGATTGAGGCAATCATCTGGAAAGCAATGGAGAGTCTCGCGAAAGTTTCTCCTGACGGAGCCCGCATCGCATTTACTTCCTTTCCCTCAAGAGAATGTGTCTCAATGTCATCCTGAGGCGCAGCCGAAGGATCTCGCCTTATGCAACTTATTGATCGATTGAGATTTTTCATTGCGTTCAGAATGACATCCGATGGCGCTTCAAGATTGATTAGTCCCCTCACCCCGGCCCTCTCCCGCAAGGGAAGAGGGAACTCAAAATATTTGAGAGAGGGTTTAATATTGGAAACTCGCAGTTTCTTGTGTAACAGATTTCGAAATTCCATGGCTTGACCTCAGTTCGCCGAGCGAACTTTGACGACGTAGTAATTGAGCGGCCCATTGACTTCCTTAAACCAGTGCGGCGTGTCGTGCGGCACGACGATGACGTCGCCTTTAGTGAGCCGGCGGGTTTCACCGCCTTTGACGTCCTTGCCGCGGATTTCCTCAGGACCGATGGGTTCGCCATCGACCACGGTGCCGCCGGTCACCAAGGTTGCCGTGCCTTCGAGCATGTAAATGATATCCGTGTCCTGCGTATGCACCTCGACCACGCCGGGACCCTCGCGGTGGCTCGCATGAACTTTGTAGTTGGCGATCTCGACCAGCGGCATGCCTTTCTCGAACGCTTTGTTAACCTGCCCCGCGGGAAAATAGCTCACCTCGGGGCTCGCGCCCTTCATTAAACTCGCAGTGCCGCCAGCCAAAGCCATCGCTCCCGCCAAAGCGATCTCTTCATCTTGTTGCGCGCTGGCGGCGCCGCTGACACCGACGGCGCCGACGATTTGGCCGTTGATCAGGATCGGCATGCCGCCTTGCAGCGGTGTGAAATCGGGTAGGGTGGCCATGGCGGTGCGGCCCTTGTTGATGATTTCTTCAAAGGCTTTGGTCGGTCGCTTGAATAGCGCGGCGGTGCGCGCTTTGCCGATGGAAATATTCGCGCCCGCTGCGAAGGTGTTGTCCAGGCGCTCAACGGCGATGAGATTGCCGCCTTCGTCGACCACCGCGATGGCGCCGCCGGGGGCGTTCTTGCTCTTTGCTTCGGCCACAGCCGCGGCGATCACTTTTTTTGCCCCGTCGAGAGTTAAGCCGCTTTTCTGCGCTGTTTGCGCGTTGGCCTGAGCGCAAGCTGCAACTAGCAAGAGTGAGCCAATCATTCCGGTCATGATTTTCATTTCGCTCTCCTTTGAGTTCGGTAAACAGCGTTTCGTGCAGGCTCAAGCAGGCCCGGTCTGCGGCCGTTTACATTGCAGGCTCATCGAAAACCGCTTCACCGAGACTGGTCTCGCTAAGCACCAAATTTCCGCTCTCTTTGGCATAATTCACGAAATCGGAGTTGGCATTGAGCCCTTTGAAGGGTTTGCTCTTGCTCGTCGTTTCGGTGCCGTAGAGTTGGTTGGCCAGCAATAGCGCGACACCGAGAGCGACCGAGAAGAGCCGCGATCGTAGCGACGTTATCCGCCTCATCGAATCCATTTTATTTGTCTCCCTTGTTGTGGCCTGATGGCCGTGTTTGCCGGTTAGATGCGACGGCGGGAGAAAGAGATGCGGAGCGAAGCGGGATCGGGATGCTAGAGTAGCGGAGTGATGGAGTATTGGGAAAAAGCGGAGACGAGATGTCAGTCGCTGGGGTATTGGTAGTGGTTCAGTTAGCTCAAGATCTCTCACTTCGTTCGAGATGACAGAACCCTTACTTTGTTGTCATTCCGAGTCCTTCGGCGGGACTCAGGATAAACTTCGCGAGGAATCTTTCTCGGCGTGAAAATTCATGGGGCACTCTAACTGAACCACACTGGGGTATTCGGCTAAAAAGTCTGCACGTGAAATTAGATGCGGCGACGGCGGCGATTTGATGCGTTGAGCGCGGCAGGAGCGATGCCGCGCTCATTATATCTCATGCTAGATGAACTGGGGCTGGGGCCGCGGGGAGTCGAGCCAATGGGGCCGGACGCCGGCCATGGCGAGCGACGCCATGACGCGCTTGGGTTCGCCGAGGTCGTTCCAGCGCACTCCAGTGACTTTAAGCACCGCAAGGCGCTCGGGGCGGAGCGCCAGGACTCGATGTGAAAAATTAATTTCTTCGAGGCGCTGGTAGAGATTGTCGATTGCTCTGGCTTCCGCGCGTGCGCCAAACAAAGCAGGCATGCAAGCGAATGCTCGATAGAGCTCCGGGGTGGAGCCTTCGATGATTTCCAGCAGGGCTCGCACCGAAGCGACCATGACGAAACTGTTCCAGAGACAACCGCGCAGCTGCAGAACTTGGGCGAGCATTTGATTCGGTTTCTCCCAGAAGCGCCGCACACCATACACGCGCGCGCGTCCTTTCAATGAACTGTTAGGCTCGATCCAGCCATATTCAACTTCCGGACTTTCCGGCTCGACGCCGAGCAGGATAATCAGATCGCGCCTGTGCTGCGCCGTGTCGAGCGCGGTACGGATATGCGCCATGAAGGCTCGATTGTCGGAAATATAATGATCGGAGGGAAACATGGCGACAACGGCCTCAGGCGCAACCGCGGCGATTCGAAGAAGGCTGTAGAGAATCGCCGGCGCGGTGCCCGCATTGCGCGGTTGGACGACCAGATTGGCGGCCGGCTCCCGACCAAGAATCGGCGCATAGTAGGGCTCGTGCATGCGATTGACGACGTACAGCGTTCGCTCCCTTGCTAATTCCAACGCCGCCCGTCTCTGGGTTTCTTCGAGCAAGGTCGCACCGCCGAGCACCGAACAGAACTGCTTCGGCCGCTCGTCGCCGGCGATCTTTCGCGTGAGCGATTTGAGCCTCGTGCCGTCACCGCCCGCGAGTATCACCGCCCATTCGTTGTCTTGGTTCCGCGTGACCAGTTGTTGCGCCATCTTATCCTCTTCGGAGTAATTTAATGCGCTAGTTTTAAGGATATGTTTCGCTCGGGTAAATTTTGCGTCACGACTAATTTCCTGCTTTGGATGGTCCCTTGGTCAAAAACGGTGCGGCAGTCCTCGCTGCGCTCGGAATGGCAGAGTGCAGATCTCAGATTTTCAATTTGAAATTTGCTCTCTGCAATCGCGAAGGACATGCCCGCGTTCTCCAGGGCTCGTCCCCGGTTGATGACTACTTACTTTTGAACTCCTTGATAAGTTAGGATTTTCGTCGCCGGCTTGCCGCAAAAGATGCAACGCTGGTTATTGTCATGATGAAGCTTCGCGCAGCTCACGTGCGAAGCGCCGCGTGTGTACAGATAAACTTCCGCGCCCAATAGCATCCCGGCCAGCGGTGCGGTGAAGTAAATCCAGAGATCGGCCCAGTGGCGCGCCGGCAGCGCAGAGGCGAATGTGCGAGCCGGGTTCATGCTCATGCCGGAGATCGGCGCTTCGATCGTAATGTAAACGGCGACCAGGACGCCGGCGCATAAGCCGGTGAGCTTGTGCAGCCGAGGCTGGTTCGACACGTGAAGGATAACCGTCATCAAGATGAACGTGATGACGATCTCGGCAAGAAACGCCGGCCAGACGCCGGCTGCGCCCGGCGCAGTGACGACGTAGTTGACCGCGGGGTGCGAAACCCAGGAGGACAGTAGAAAGGATGCGATCGCCGCGCCGGCAAGAGCGCCTGAAAATTGACTGGCAGCGTAAAAAGCAGCATCGCGCTTTGCGACCTTGCCCAAGCGGAAAAATGTGATCGTCGTGCATGGATTGATATGGGCGCCGGACTGTTTGCCCCAGGGCGAGTAGATGATCGCGATCGCGGTGCCGCCCATGGCGAGTCCCATGATGAATCGGCGCAGCAGTGGATTCGCGATTGCTTGGTGAACCGGCGAAGCCGGATGTTCAAGAATCGCTCCGAACGTAAACGCCGAGATCATGAAGAGTCCAAGGCACGCCCCTTCGATCAGATACTCCGGCCAATGCTGCTTCAATGTTTCCAGCATGTTGCCTTGGATGCTCGATCTCGCAGGAATGATGCACGCTTTATTTATTCATCGCGTGCAATGGTCCTCGTCGCGGTGCTCGGTGAAGGGCGCGGCGCTCGGCTCGCTGCGAGCGCCGCGTTAAAAGGATGTAATGCGGGGGAGTGGTGGTTGGGAAACGGCGCGCTTAGTTCAGCCGAATGACATTCTTGATTCCAGCCGCGCGACCCAGCAGAAGGTCGCGATGCTCGTCCATCGAGAAGCGGCCGGTGATGAGAGATTTGACCGCCTTGGGCCAGCGCTTGGCGAATATTGCGACGTCACGGATCGAGGCTTCGAAGGCGTCGCGCCCGGCATTGACGGTGCCGAAGACCACCTGATTTTTGAGCACCAAATTGCGCATCATCAGATCCGTGTCGATTTCTACCGGGCCCTTGCGGCCGGGAACGCCGGTGAAAACAAAAATCCCATTGGTGCCTAATCGCTGGATCATGTCGAATGCCAGCCGCGAGGCGCCGGTCGCTTCGTAAACTAAATCGACGTTGCCGACTCGATGCGCGAAATCATCCAGCGTAGTGGTTTCAGCCGAGATATATTTGGCGCCGATCATGCTCAAAACATCGGCTTTCGGGTTCGGCACGGTTTCGCGCGCATAGACGTAGGTATCAAATCCGCTATTGACCAGCGCCATGGCACCCAATAATCCGACCGGTCCGGCGCCCAGGACCGCGGCGCGCCGGCAGTGAGCTTGGGCTTGGCCGGGCTCTTTGGGGCAACTCCAAGGCAGCCGTTGCTGCACTTCCCACACTTGGATCAAGGCTTTTTCCGCGATCGTCAGAGGTTCGACCAATACCGCCACATCGCGCAGCTCTTGCGGCACCGGGTTCATGTAGATTTCATCGTCGACGACATACTGGGCCATGAAGCCATGCTGCTGTTTGATGCCGCGCTCGGTAAAATCGCCGGTGAAACAAAAATCTTGGCGGCCGCTGAGGCACGCCATGCAGTGCTGGTGCGGGCATGGCCGCCGCACCATGGGGACGACCAAGTCGCCGACTCTTACCCGTGTCACTGCGGCGCCGACCTCTATGACTTCGCCGAGCGATTCGTGACCGATGACCAAATGCTCGCTGCCGGCGGGCGGCGTGCCGTATTCAAACGCGCAGATTTCTTTGTCCGTGCCACAGACACCCGCCTCGATCATGCGCAGTTTGACGTCGGCGGGGCGCGAAATTCTTGGCTCCGGCTGGTCGATGATGCTGACTTGCTTCGTCGATGGCGTGACGGCGATGGCGCGCATAAATTATCTCCTTTAAGGAAAGCGGAGCGCTGCTGATTTTCCTTCGTCTCACCGGAATGGGGGCTTCGGTGTGTTAGATACCGGCTCGCCGGTAAAAGTTGCGCGCTCGGATCAACGCCGCTGTGTTTGGTTGCGGGGCGGCTTAAGCGACAATTCGGGCGGCTGGCCCGCGCGCGACTGGCTCGACAGAAAACTTCGGGTGAGCTCCACGGTGGTTTTGTAGGTTTGTAGAAACGCGACGCAGTCCCGGCACAGTTCAAGATGGCCCTCGAAAGCCGCGAGCTCGCGGCCGGTTAAATCTGCGGCGAGATAACGCGCAATAAAATCAACTTCCTTTTTGCAGGTGATACTCGGCTGCCGGCTTTTGTTTGATCCGGATGCGCGCCGTGATCGCGCCGCTCGCTTGTGCGTGCGCGGTCGGTTCGTGCGGCGATTTGATGAGCTGAAGGCAGAAATGAGATTGTCTCCCTTCATGGGCTTGCCCGGGGAGCGGCGTCACGCCCACGCCGGCCCGGCTTTAACCGCCTTACCTTTGCGCTGTATCCTGACGCGGGACTTTGTGGCGGCCAGTCGAACCGGCGCCAGCGAACGCACCGTGCGGACATCAGAGCGGTCGAAGATCCGCTTTAACGACGGGAGGATTTCCGCGTCATTTTTGGTCACATCGATAAGCGCGCCGATGAGTTCGAAGAAAGTCGTGCGAATGAGCATCCTTTTCCGCTGGGTTGATGGTTTACCGGGGTTTTTGTCGGCCCTCATCGTTCCCCTCCTTCATGTGGCTGTCCTCGTAGATTAGATGCTCGGCGGCATCATAAGGTTACACGGAATCGGCCATGCGCAAAAAACTTTCCGGGCCGCTAACGAAAATTTGACGGGCAAATGGCCGGGGTGGCCGCACCTCTCCCCGGCACGTCTTCAGCGCGGGAGCGCGTCCCGAGTTCGGCGCGCTCCCGCGAATTGCCATGATTCTGCTTGCCGAATCAATTCACATCGGGCGCATTTGGCCCATATTTCGCAATTTAATGCTGGTTTTCAGCGGCCTGGGGCGGTCGCTTTCTCGCACAAGGTTGAGCCGGGCTTGAAACCACGTCCGCTTCGGCCAATCCCAGTGAGCCTGCGGTAATTTCTCGCCATTATAGTAACCCTTGTTGGCCGGGCTTTGACTGAAAATCGATTCCCAAGTATTCATAATGTGTCCTCCCTTTTTTCTACTTTCTCTACTTTACAATCGCTTCCCGAAAACGCATTTTCAAAAGATATTTCGGCTTTTTAGACGCGCGACGGGGGACGATAGTTACTTGATAAATCAACATAGCGTCCACCGTTATCCCGTCACGTGGCTTAGCAAATAGAAAAATAACGCGGCGATGCGATGCGCTTTTCGCCGCAAGAAAGCAAGCACATTAGCGCGAACTTTAGCCGGCAGCTCGCTGGCGCTGAGAGTTCCGGTGAGCGAGACGGTTTTCTTGTATGTGTTCAAAAAGTTCACACAGTCCGGGCACATTTGTAAATGCCGCTCGAATTCACGTTTCAGAGTCGGACCAAGACGATCGGCCAAGTAATTGCAAATCAGATCAGTGAATTTTTTGCAAGAGTCATGTTTGCGCGACGCGGACGCCGATTTTAGCTTCGTCATGTTGTCTATCGTAGTTAGGACGCGGAGTATCCAAGTTCCACGGCGAGTCTGCCGCGCAAGAACAAGCGCGCGCGGTGCAACCTGGTTTTTACCGCCGGCACCGTGAGTCCCAGCGCGGCGGCGGTTTCCTTATCGGAAAGACCTTCGAGGTCGCTGAGCACGACGGCGCTCTTGTCGACCGGTTTTAGTTGGTCCAGGGCTCTGCCGAGGAGCGTATGGAGCTCGTGTCGCGCGTACTTTTCATCGAGCGTGTCTGACCAATCGACCACCGGCCGCACCAGGTGGTGTCCGTCTTTTTGAAACTTGGGCAAAAACTCCTCGTACTCGACTTCCTTTTTTTTCTTGCCGCGGCGCACGCGTCCGAGCGCCGCGTTGACCGTCAGGCGGTAGAGCCAGGTTGAAAACTGCGCATCGCCTTTGAAGGACTTTGCCTTGCGGTAGACCGTCCAGAAAACATCCTGGATGACTTCCTCGGTGTCGGCGGCTTCGCCCAGGATGCGCCGCGCCACGCCGTAAAGTTTTTTCGCATAGAGATTGAAAAGCGCCTCGAGCGCGGCCTGGTCGCCGGTTTTGAGACGCTCGATAAGCTGGCTGTCCTTTTGCCCCGGCTTTCGCCGCCGCGGCAAAGCGCGAGCCGGTGCCGATGGCTCGATTCCATCGCCTTCGGCCGCGGCTTGGCGCAGCGTCGCTTGCGGACTGGCCGCCGATGAAAATTGCGCAGCTAACATACAATTCTCCTTGTCTGCATGCCTCCGGTCTCGGTCCGAAAAAGTCAATCCAGATCTTCCACGACATTGAGAAGCGCGGCGGTGAATGGCGAGCAGTTAATGATGCGCAACGAATCGCAACGCAGGCGCGCGAGTTTTTTCGCGGCGGCGTCGTTCATAAAGATCACGCCTGCCATGTCGACGATCACGGCATAGCCGTTGCCTTGCTGGTGGCGCTCGCAAACTTTCTCCAGTTCGTCGAATGTTTCCAATGAAATGGTGCCGTCGAGTCGCAGTCGCAGCGTTTTGCCGTTCTCCAGATTCTCCGTAATGCGCAACATGGGTCCTCAAAAAGTTGTCTTTGTTCGACTTATAGCGCAGGGCGTGTGCCAGTTTGGCAAGTCATGAATTTGCTATAGTTTTTCGACTTTTGAAGCGGGGCGGAGTGGCATTTCGTCGCGATATTTCGCGAGGATTGCGATATTTCGCGATACCGGCTATGGCTGAATCGAGAGGTTTTCTAGACGCGAACGCGGCAAAATCCCTGCGGACACGGTTGCAAATGTCTGGAACTTCGGAACAGCACAACGAAGATAGGCTCGGTCACATCACCGAAGGCATTGCCGGCGCCACGGGCGAAGAATTCTTTCGTTCCTTGGCCAAACATTTGGCCCAGGCGCTCGCGACGCGCTATGCCTTCGTCACGGAATGCGCCGACCAGGAACAGACTGGAGTCCGCGCGCTGGCTTTTTGGAACGGAAGTGGATTCGTTCAAGAAGTCGAGTATCGGCTGCGCGGCACGCCGTGCGAAAAGGTTATCGAAGGAAATATCTGTTCCTACCCGGAACGGCTGCAAATGTTATTTCCCGCCGACCAGGATCTCGTCAGACTGGGCGCGGAGAGCTACGCGGGAGTTCCCTTGCGCGATTACCACGGCGCGGTTCTCGGTCATCTCGTGGTAATGGACAATAAACCGCGCGTCTTCGGCGCCGAGGAGCTCAAGATCCTGCGGCTCTTCGCGGCCCGAGCCGGCTCGGAGCTGGAGCGCAGCCGCGCCGAAGATTCTCTCAGGCGCAGCGAAGCGCAGCGCCGCATGCTGCTCGAAATCAACAACGCCGTAACCACCAAGCTCTCGCGCGACGAGCTTTGGACGGCGATCGCCGAGGCGGTGCGCCGGATCGTTCCGTTCGATCGTTTGGCGTTGGCGCAGTACGACTCGAAAGACGATCGGCTGCGCATCGTGACTTACGGCGGGCCTTATCGGCGCGCGGATTACACGCCGGTCGGCCGCGAGCTCAAGCTCGACGATAGCCCGGCCGGTCTGGCGTTTACCAGTCAAAGATACGTCTTGCGGCGCGATCTCGAAGTGGAACGACTGACGAGCTCCGAGGAGCGCGCTTATGAACACGGCTTTCGCTCCATATGTGCCTTGCCGCTGGTGGTGCGCGGCGTAAGCGTGGGCGCGATCACGATGGGAAGCCTTCAACGCGCGCAGTATTCCGAGGCCGATGCCGAGTTCCTCACGGAAGTGGCAAATCAAATCGCCATCGCGGTCGATAACATGAGCGCCTATGAAGAGACCCGGGCATTGAAAGCGAGATTTGAAGCCGAGGCGGTTTACCTCCAGGAAGAAATCAAGACCGAGCATAATTTCGAGGAGATCATCGGTCAGAGCGCTCCGCTGCGCGAGTTGCTAGAAAAACTCGAGCAAGTCGCGCCGACGGACGCGACCGTCTTGATCCGCGGCGAGACCGGCACGGGAAAGGAATTATTGGCGCGCGCGATTCATAACCGAAGCCGGCGCAAGAGCCGGCCGCTGGTCAAAGTCAACTGCGGCGCGATCCCCTCCGGCCTGGTGGAAAGCGAACTGTTCGGCCATGAAAAAGGGGCGTTTACCGGCGCGACCCAGCGGCGTATCGGCCGTTTCGAATTAGCCGACGGCGGCACGATCTTTCTCGACGAAGTGACCGAGTTGCCCGTCGACACACAGGTGAAACTCCTGCGCGTGCTGCAGGAAGGCGACTTCGAGAGAGTCGGAAGCAGCCACACGATCAAAGTCAACGTGCGCGTGATCGCCGCCACCAATCGCAACTTGCAGGATGCGGTCAGGAAAGGCAGTTTTCGCGCCGATCTATTTTATCGCTTGAACGTGTTTCCGCTCGAAGTGCCGGCGCTGCGCGAACGGCCGGAGGACATTCCGCTGCTGGTCAATTTTTTCCTCAGTAAATTTGCCAAGGGCCTGGGCAAGGAAATCCGCGGCGTATCGCAGCGCTCGATGCAGAGTCTCAGCCGATACAGTTGGCCCGGCAATATCCGCGAATTGCAAAACATCATCGAGCGCGCCGTCGTGCTCGCCAAAGGCCCGGTGGTACAGATCGACGAGTCCATGTTGCGCGCCGACGAACCGATGGGCGGCGCGGCGATGATCGACACGCTGGAGAACATCGAGCGCGGCCACATTATCCGCGCGCTCGGCGAAACCAACTGGGTGATCCACGGCAAGAAAGGCGCGGCGGAAATGCTCGGCATCAATCCGAGCACACTGCGCTCGCGCATGGAAAAATTAGGGATCAAAAAGCCGGGTTAAGATCTTGTCGGGTTCAACACGTTCAAAAGGTTCAAGCCGTTCAAGTCGTCCTCGCTCGAATGGCGGTTCAATGACTTTCTAATACGTCAAGTGTTGTGGCTTGATTGAAGTGCAGAGCGCTTCTCTGAGAATTTCACGGCAATGCGCGGGCGCCACTTGACGAAGAGACGATAACCCAGCAGCAGAGCCAATACCGCGCCGTATTGCGCCGGCCGGCTAATATCCGCCTTGACCAGCCAATAGAAATGAATCACGGCCGCGATGCCGGCCACATAGATCCAGCGATGCAATTGCTGCCAGCGCTTGCCGAGGCGGCGGATCATGGCCGCGCTCGACGTGAGCGCCAGCGGAACCATGATGACGAACGCAATGAAGCCCGCGGTTACGTAGGGCCGCTTGATGATGTCGTTGCCGATGGCGCGGAAGTCAAAGAAATGATCCAAGGCCATGTACGTGGCAAAATGAAGCGAAACATAAAAGAACGCGAATAGTCCGAGCATACGGCGCAATTTGATCAGGTCATTCCAGCGGGTGATGCGCCGCAGCGGCGTAACGGCGAGGCTAGCCAGCAAAAAAATCAGTGCCCACGAGCCGGTAAAGCGGGTGATCGTCTCGATCGGATTGACGCCCAGGTCGCCGGTATAGGCTTGATAGCCAAGCTGGCAGAAGGGGAATAGGCAAAAAATAAAGACAGCAGGTTTGAGCCAGTTGATCATAAGGCAAAAGGTAGGAGATAGAAGGCAAAATGAGATTGCGAGCTGCTTTTCCCCTTTCCTCTTTAACTTTTTCCTTTCAGTAGTATTTCCTCAGGTCCATTCCTTTATACAAACCCGCCACCTGGTCACCGTAGCCGTTGAACATCAGCGTCTTGCGGCGCAAAAACTCGCCGATGCGGCGCTCCGTGGCTTGGCTCCAGCGCGGATGATCGACCTGGGGATTGACGTTGGAATAGAATCCATATTCTTGCGGCTGCATTTTGTTCCATGAGCTTGGCGGTTGGCTCTCGACGAAGCGGATCTTGACGATTGATTTGATGCTCTTGAAACCATACTTCCACGGCACAACCAGGCGGACCGGCGCGCCGTTTTGCGCCGGCAAAACCTCGCCGTAATGACCGACCGAGAGAATTGTCAGCGGGTGCATGGCGTCGTCCATGCGCAGCCCTTCGACGTAGGGCCAGTCGATCACGTTGCCGAAAATGCTCGGCTTTTGGCCCGGCATGCGCTTGGGATCCACCAGCGTGACGAAGTGAATGAACTTGGCATTGTTGGTCGGCTCCACCTGCTTGATCAAAGCGCTCAGAGGAAAACCGACCCACGGAATCACCATCGACCAAGCCTCGACGCAGCGCATGCGATAGACGCGCTCTTCAAGCGGTCTCAATTTCATAATCGCGTCGATGTCAAACGTCTTGGGCTTCTTGATTTCACCTTCCACGGCGACGGTCCAAGGCCGCGTGATCAAATACTTGGCGTTTTCCGCCGGGTCGCCCTTGTCGATGCCGAGCTCGTAGAAGTTGTTGTACGAGGTGATGTCTTTAAATGAATTCTTCTTCTCATCGGTGCTGTAGGAACTTTTTACGCTGGGCAATTTCTCGCCCGCGTGAGCCTGCTCCGGCATCCCCAACATATCGAGCCCGGCGAAGGTGACGCCCGCGGAGGCCGCGACGGCGCCCGCGGACTTAATAAACTCGCGCCGGTTTATGTAAAGCTCTTTCGGCGTAATCTCGGATGATTGGATATCCGCGGGTTTTTTGATCAGCATGGCTCGCCGTCCTCCTCGTCTTGGCGCATGTTTGCCGACAAAAGATTGCCTGTCAACTCGCTTCGGCGATCAGTTGTTTTATGATGGATTCGGTCTTTTGGTAAGCGCCTTCGCCGATATGGCTGTAACGCACGATGCCTTGTTTGTCGATCAGCACGATCGTTGGCCAGGCGCGGACGCCGTAGCGATTCCAATTGTCAAAGTCATTGTCTTGCACGACCGGAAATTTGATGCCCATTTTCTCGGTCGCTGTTTTCACTTTATCCAGCGGCTTCTCCCAGAAAAATTCCGGCGAATGAACGCCGACGATGGTCAGGCCGGAGCGCTCGTACTTATCGTGCCAGGCCCGCAACTGCGGGACGATATTGCGGCAGTTAATTCACCCATAGGTCCAGAATTCGAGCAAAACGACCCGGCCCCTTAAACCGGCGATGGTCAGGGGTTTGCTGTTGAGCCAATGTCCACCGGTAATTTCCGGCGCCGCCTTGCCGGCGCTGACCGCCGCGCCGCTATTCGGCCAAATGATCCAAGTTGCGGCGGCTATGCCGATCAAGAACCACAGCGTGCTGGATCTAAACATTGGTAGCTACCCTCCTCAAGCAAGTTGCCGGAAAAAAAAAGTCGGAGTACTGGAGTGGTGAAATGCTGGAGTAATGGATTGAAAGCCAATACTCCTATACTCCAATACCCCAATTCGCTCACTCGCCTCTGAGATCTTTTTTGAGCAACCTGCTAGCCTCGCCTGGTTTGCTGGCGAGGCCAGTGAGCCGCCATCCGCTTCGCAGTAACTTAGATGAGTTCGGAATCGTTTCGGTTGCTGTCGGCTCGAATCTCGTCCGTAAAAACGGCACAGCTTGGGCAAAAGTTCCCGCAATCGTGGATGAGAAGCAGCGAGGGAGCCGGCGCTCCCCCGCGTTCGGCAGATTAGTGGATGAGTTGGGAAGGAGATTCTAGGTTTTCAAAATCTTTATCCAGGTCGAGCGGATATGAAGTTTTTCTGAGAATCTCGATAAGCGCGGCCTGCGCCAGGTTGTAGGCCTCCATGTCGTTGTTCGAGTACTCAAAAGCTACCTCGCCGGCCGCTGCTATCAAGTCGCCCAGAGTGGTCTCGATCTTTCGCCCGTCTGATTTGTTCATTAATTATCAGCTCCTCTCCCACCCGGCGCGGTAAGTTTGCTCGCGTCGGATCACCGGGCCGGCGCTCTTGCGCGGCCTCTGATTAATTAGACGACGGCGCAGCCAAAACGTTGTATGAGATTTTGCGACGATGGGCCAAAGTTTACGGCCCTTTTTGGCCGGATTTAGCAGGCTGCTGAAAAAGGCTCACCTGCCGATCGCCCTGAGCACGGTCGAAGGGTGCGCTCAATCGCCTCGCTACAACGTACCGATTGGCAAAGGGCTAAGCGCAAAGGGGTCCTCGCTCTTTGGGCTCTTAGCTCCATGCTCTAGGCTCTTTGCTGCCCTTTCGCGCCTCGCCTCTGAAGCCTTTTTGAGCAGCCTGCAAGCAGAGTTTTTCAGCAATCTGTTAGTTCGCAGGCGGTAGGTCGGGCGCGTTTCTCGCCACTTTGTGAAAAAGCGGTGTCTGGCGGGCGCGCCGGGACTCTTCTTGATCCAGGTAACCGATGCTGGCCAAGCGGGTCAGGATCAGATTTCTGCGGTTGAGGATATTTCGTCCTTTCGAGCTGCGCGGGCTGGGAAGCAAGGCTGCGAGGGTCGATGCTTGGAGCGGATCGAGATCCGCGGCGGATTTGCCGAAATAAAACCGCGACGCGGCTTCGGCACCGTAGAGGTTGGGTCCAAATTCTACGACGTTGAGGTAAAGCTCGAAAATGCGCCGCTTCGACAATGACTGTTCGAGCTGGCGAGCAATCAAGATTTCTTTGAACTTGCGCAGCGGATTTTTCGCAGGGCTCAGGTAAAGATTTCTCGCCAGCTGCATGGTGATGGTGCTGCCGCCGCGGCTAAAACTCAGCGTTTCCCAGACCGTTTTCATAGCGGCTTTCAGCTCGGTGAGGTCGATTCCTTGGTGGCTGAAGAAGGCGGCGTCTTCGCTGATCAGAATGGCTCTCTTTAAATGCTCCGACACCGCTCCGTAGGGAACCCAGACTTGGCGCCGCGCCCCGCGCACGCCTTTTTCCCGATATTCTTCGTCGCGCAGCTCCATCAAAGCCGTGGTCCTGGGATTTCTCTGCCTTAGCACGGAGACGTCCGGCAGAGTCGCATAAAAGTAGTATCCGCTCCCGACGACGAGTGTGAGCAGAACACTGCTAACGAGAATTCTTTTCATAGCTGGAGAACAGCGCGACCGCCTTTGCCGTCATCGACGAGGTTGCTTGTTTTTGAACATTGGCCGGATCGATCCAGCGCCAGCGCGAGCGCGGCAAATCGACTTCGATATTGGCTTCGACATCGACAAGATAAATCGGCGCGCGGATGCGACGGTGGGTAATCGCGTGGCGGATTTCACCGATCTTCTTGGGCCGCGCGCGTGTTGATTTTAGCTCATCTAAATGATCGTGCAGCAACGTCGCGATCCGCTCTCTGTTCGCCAATTGCCCGCCCGGCAAATCCCATAATCCCGCGAGCAGCCCGCGCCCGGCGCGCCGGCGCAGCAGAATCTTACCGCCGCGGCGTATGAGCGCCAGAGGCCAGATGACGTTTTTGATCTGCGCTGCCTTTCGCTCGCTACGCGCTCGCCGTGTGCGAGCGCGCGATCCGCTGGCACAGAGCGAATCCATCGGACATTCGCGGCAGCGCGGGTTTCTCGGCGTGCATACCGTGGCGCCGAGCTCCATCAATGCCTGATTGAAGCTGCCCGGTCTTGCCCGCGGCACGAGCGCGGCGGCCATGGCGCGGAGCTCACGCTCGCTCTCGATCCTCACGAGCCGGCGCAGCACCCGCTGTGCGTTGCCGTCGATCGCCGGATACCGTCGCTCGAACGCGATGCTCAGCACGGCGCCTGCCGTGTACTCGCCGATGCCCGGTAACGCCCGGAGCCGGTCATAGTCATCGGGAATCTTGCCCCTGTGCCGGCGCACGATTTGCCGCGCCGCTTTCGATAGATTTTCGGCGCGGCGATAGTAACCCAGGCCCGACCACTGGCGCAGTACTCGCGGCAGCGGCGCACGGGCCAAAGATTCCATGGTCGGAAAGGCCTGCAAAAATTTTTCGTAATAAGGAATGACGGTTTTGACCTGGGTTTGTTGCAGCATGGTTTCGGCGATCCAAACGGCATAGGGATCGAGCTTGCGCCGCCAGGGCAGGTCGCGTTTATTTCTTTCGTACCAGGACAGCAATTTGCGGCGGACGGCGGAGCGAAACGTTGGCAGCATGAATGCAGTTCGGCGTGTTTTCAGCTATAAGGCACTTTAGTCGAAAACAACCTTGAAGGAAACAAGCTCGCGCCGTGTTGCCGATCGTTTTTGGACTTTTGACATCGCTTTGCTTCGCCATCGCCAGTTTGCTGGCCCAGCGCGGCTACTATAAAGGTCCGGCGCCCTGGGGCGCCTGGATCACCATCGCCGGCAACTGCGCGTTCTTGCTGGCAGCGCAATTTTTGCTTTACAGCAACACGCGGATCTTCGTCGCGGAAAATTTAATTTTTGTCGCAGTCGGCCTATTTGTCCCCGGAGTCACGCGGGTGTTGAGTTTTCGCGGCATTCGCACCATGGGAAGTTCGATCACTTCGACGATCATAAACACGACGCCGATGTTTTCCACCCTGCTCGCCATCTTGCTGCTCGGCGAACGGCCGGCGCCGCTGGTGTTGCTCGGCGTCGCCTTGACCGTCTGCGGTTTGGTGACGGTTTCCTGGGTCGGGCGTCAAACCGACTACAAAAAGATCGAGTTGATTTTTCCGTTTATGTGCGCGTTAATTTTCTCGCTGAAGGACGTTACCGTGCGCTGGGCGCTCGCTGATGGCGACGGGCAACCCATTCTTTCTGCGGGCATCGCCGCGCTAACTTCGACGATCCAGATTTTCTTGATCACCCGCTACATTCATGGTGAAAAGTTCGTCCCGCCACCGGCGCCGGTTGCCTGGTGGTTCGTTGGGTCCGGCATTATTACCGGCGGTTCGTTTTTGTTCATGTACGTCGCCCTCAGCATGGAGCGGGTGATGATTGTGGCGCCGCTCATCAACAGCTACGCCGTCTTCGTGCTCATGCTGACGCCGTTGATGGCGCGGCAGATCGAACGGGTGACCTGGCGCAAAATCGCCGGCGCGGTGCTGGTTGTCGCCGGTATTTTCTTAATCTCGATCGGCAAGGATTGACGCAGTGCGACGAACGATTCTCGCCAGTGCATGAAAAAGCCGACCCACGACGAGAGCATCATTTCACCGCAGAGGCTCAGAGGTCGCAGAGTTCGGAGTATTTCTTGATAAGGTTTCTTTTCTCGGCGCACTCCGCGTCTCTGCGGTGAAATCTCCTGTGTCGCATTATGAGTTAGACTCCGGCGGTATCGGCAGCCCAAGCCAATACCAAAGCACGAGCAGGAGCACGCCGAGGAACTCCGGCAGCGAAGGCGAGACGTGGATCAAGGCCCCGCCGAGGATGCCGCCGAGTGACGAGCCGATAAAGCCGAACGAATTATACACCCCGCTGGCGACGCCGCGGCCGTTCGCCGGCACTCGCTGGGTTAGAAACGCGGGCAGGAGCGGTTGATAAATGCTGTAGCCGAAGAAAAATGCCGCACCGCTCAGGTACAGCAAAAGGTCGTATTGGGCGCCAAACAAGTAAACTCCATAGCCGACCGTGGCGGTGAGCCAGCCGATCAGAATCGGGCCGCGAAATCGTCCCACCCTTTCAACCCAGCGCATGTAAGGGAATACAAACAAGACACTGGGAAGAAAAATGACCAGATAGACTTTCCAAAGTTCGCTATTATCCAGGCCGATACCGCTCCAGCTCAACGGATAGGTGAAAAAAAATAAATTCAACGCAAAGGATAAGACAAAGGTGGCGATAAAAATCGGCCGAAGATGATCGTGAAACAGAATCGGTTTGAGCGCCAGGCGCGGTTCGTTACGCGCTTCGCGCCGCTCGGCGGGAAACAGCGTGGCGGCGAGCAGCAGGGAAAGACAACCGAGAAACGCGAGCAGGTAAAAAAGGCCGCCCAGACCGATCTGCGCCGCTAAGAAAGGGCCGGCTAAAAGACCGATTATAAACGAAGCGCCTATGGCGATGCCCGTGATCGTGTAGGCTTGCGCGCGCACGCCCGGCCGCGTGAGATCGGCTAAGGCGGCGAAGGCAACCGATCCCACCGCCCCGGTGCCCTGTAAAGCGCGCGCGAGAATCAAGCCGTAGATGTCGGTTGCCATGGCGCAGCCGACGCTGCCTAGGACAAAGAGCAGAAGCCCGACCACCAGTACCGGCTTTCGACCCCAACGGTCGCTGGCCCAGCCCAGAGGAATCTGGAAAACGCACTGCACCAGCGCGTAAATGCCGAAAGCGAGCCCGGCGAGGGCTGCTGACGCGCCCGGATAGCGCACCGCATAGACGCTGAAGATCGGCAGCATGAGAAAAATGCCCAAGAGCCGGAGCGCGGAAATTAAGCTGACGACGATGATCGGGGCGATTTCGTCGCGGCTAAAAGAGTAGTGACGATCAGCCAATGTGAGGGATGTTCTCCGTGGTGCATAGCAGGCTGCTGAAAAAGACTCATATGCTTCGTTGCGCTCAATCGCCTCGCTACAACGTACCGGCTAAGTACGCCTCCGGTCGTCGATTTTCGTGCGCCTTGCCTCTGAGGTCTTTTTGAGCAGCCTGCAGTCAGAGTTTTTAGTAACCTGCTTAGAGACGTTCGGCTCAATTTACACGCTTTGCGGCAAATGGAAAGAGATGATTCGGAGCGCGTAAGCGCAACAGGAGCCGCATCGCTTCCAGCTCTAACTGTCAGGCGGCGGCAAAGTTGCGCTCGGCGCTTTGGCGCTTTCGGCCGTTTGCGCCGCGGAAAATTCGATCTGCTCCGTCTGCAAGGCGTACTTTAGACGGCGGCGAAATTCACGGCCGACGAGATGCTGTTGCGAGGCCTGGGTCTTCACCCGCGCCGTGATCGTGACCGTGGTGTCGGTAAAATTCTCTATGCCGAAAACCTCGATCGCCTCGAGCATCAACCGCGCGTACTCAGGCTCCGCCTTCATTTCGCTGCCGATACGCCGCATAATTGCGACGACTCGGTCGGTATCGACTTTGAAGGGCAGCGTCACGTCGATCACGTAAGCCGACCAATCCAGAGTTGCGTTGGCGAGCGTGGCGATTGTGCCGTTGGGAAAAACATGAACCACGCCGGCTTGATCGCGCAAGGCGATAGTTCGAAAAGTGACGGCTTCCACGAGTCCGCTCCTGCCGTTGATGATCGCCGAATCGCCGACCCGGATCTGATTTTCCAATATGAGAAAAAAACCGCTTACCAGATCGCGCACCAGGTGCTGCGCGCCGAATCCGACCGCGAGACCGACGACGCCCGCGCCGGCGAGAGTCGGCCCGATGTTGATACCGAGCTGGCTGAGGGACGTTAGGACAACGATGAACCAGAGAAAGACACAGCTGATAGTCCAGAGCACGCCCGCCAAAGTCTTGATACGCTTTGACGCCGAGCCGGGCACCGTTTCGGTTCTCTCGGTGGCGCGGATCAAGAGAGCTTCAACCCGGTAAAACCCGGCGCGCATCAGTTTCATGACTATGTACGCAGCGGCGACGATCAGCAAAATCCTGATCGTCCCCTGCGCGGTATTAATTCCGATGACCACTAGTCTGGCTACGAATGATTCCCAAGCTTGAACGGACATATTCGGCTCCTCTTTAAACTCAAGTGCGAAAATTTACCTGGCCTTGCTGCTCTTGTCGCAAATCTTGACTGAAGAAGCCAGCCCGAAGGCGCTCGGCCGCTCAGCCGAAGCAAGGTATAAAACTTTAGCGAGACACACCAAGGTCACCGAGAACAGCTCGTCAGCCAAAATCCATCGATAAGAAATTGCCGGTGACCGGCTTATTTCGACAATCGATTCGTCAGAGAGATGGAGAAGGAAGGGTTCCTCAAGAAACTTTGACAGTGAGATTTAAGCTTCGGGTTTCAGGTTGAGGCTTTTAGCGTTCGAGGAGTTGCAAAATCTGCAATTTGAGATTTGTCATGCCGAAGGCTAGGCCTTCGGCTTGGCAAGTCCCGGCCTGATCGCGTAGAATCGCACGCTAACAACCTCCCACGGATATGTAGATACTTGCGTGATCACTGAAGCCGACACCTGTAGAAAGTACGTCCTGCCTAAACTGTACGCTGCCGGTTGGAACGACGATCAAATCAGCGAGCAGAAAAGTTTCACGGATGGGCGCATTCTCGTCGTCGGCGCCAAAGCGCGACGGCGCCCGGCCAAGCGCGCCGACTATCTTCTGCGCTACGCCAGGGACTTTATGGTGGCGGTGGTCGAGGCCAAGGCGGCGTATAAGCTGCCGGGTGACGGTCTGCAGCAGGCCAAAGATTACGCGGCAGTACTCGGGGTTAGATTCGCCTATTCGACCAACGGCCATGGCATCGTCGAGTTTGATTTTACGACCGGCAAAGAGCGACACCTGGACGCTTTCCCCAAACCCGGCGACTTGTGGCAGCGCTTTCGAGCCAGCGAAAAGATCGAAGATGAAGAAACAGCGAGCCGAATACTGACCCCCGCCAACGCTGTCATCGGCAAAGGCCAGCGCTACTATCAAGAAATCGCCATCAACCGGGTCGTCCAGTCAGTGCTGCAAGGCAAGAAGCGAATCCTTCTCACCATGGCCACCGGCACCGGCAAGACCGCCGTGGCTTTTCAGATTTGCTGGAAGCTCTGGAACATGCGCTGGAACCGCGCCGGCGAGCACCGCCGCCCGAAGATTCTTTATCTCGCCGACCGGAACATTTTGATCGACGATCCCAAGGACAAGATGTTCACGACTTTCGGAGACGCTCGCTGGAAGATCGAGAACGGCGAAATCAACAAAGGCCGCGAGATGTATTTCGCGATTTACCAGGCCATCGCCAAAGACGAGCGCCGCCCCGGACTTTACAAGGAATACGCGAAGGACTTCTTCGATCTGATCATCGTCGACGAGTGCCATCGCGGCAGTGCCAAGGATCAAAGCAACTGGCGCGAGATCTTGCGTTACTTCGAGCCCGCGT
>JBOHVN010000120.1:0-15352 GCA_050735675.1 Binatia bacterium
GTGAAGAAGTCCCAGTGATTTTTGGGGATCGAAGTGTAAGGATCGTATTCGACGATGCCGATGCGCCCTTTTTCGTAGCCGCGCTCTTTGATTTCGTTGACGATGGCGCCTAGGACGCTCGGGGCACCGACGATGACATTGCGCACCGTGGTGCGCGCCAGCATGCCGCCGGCGAGCGAGTGGCCCGGCCGCGTCACCACGGCAGGCTCGCCCTCTTTGGGGAAAAAGCAGTAGTTGGCCATCTCTGCCTTGCCCATCATGTTGGTGACGTAACGAATGTTGAACCAGAGGCGACCGTACGCCGCCGACCCGCCGATGATCAGCAGGCAGTCGAGGTTGTGCTCGCGCATCATGGCGCAAATATTTCTATAACGCCGCTCGTACTCCGCTCGGGAGAAACGCGGGTACGGAAAGCGCTTCTGCATCCGCTCTAATTCGACTTCGGATAATAACATCGGCTCTCCCATCAATGTCGGCGGTCCAAATCCGCCAGCTCTCCACGTAGAACTTGGTCTCTCATCGAATTCCGTCATTCCCCCATGCTTTTAGTATGGAATCGGTTAAGAAATATCGTACAAGTGCGCGCAGTTGTTCCAGAGAATCTTGCGGCGGCTGCTGTCACTCAAGCCGTCGATCTCAAAAAATTCGTCGATCGCGTGAGGAAAGTGCGCGTCGATATGCGGATAATCGGTGGACACCACCAGATTGTCGTCGCCGAGACGCTTGACCACGTCGGTAACGAGATATTCCTCCGGGTCCACCGAGATAAAGCACTGTTGAAGAAAATACTCGCTCGGCTGGCGCGACAGCGGCACGTCGGCCAGCGGTCCGTGTAGCTTGGCGCGCTCATCGAGGCGGTAAAGCAGCCACGGCAGCCATGCGCAGTTGCCTTCCAGAAAGGCGACTCGCAGTTTCGGAAATTTTTCCAATACGCCGCCGGCGCAAAAGCTCGAGACCGCCTGGATCAGTTCCACCGGATTACGCAACGCTAGCGCAACGATATTGGCGTTGGGATGCCCAAAGAATTTGTTCGCAACCTGATCCTGCTTCGGCCGCGCCGGCGGATGGAAACAGAGCGCCACTCCGAGCTTTTCAACTTCTGCCCACAGCGGATCGAAATGGCGATCGTGGATGCGTTTGCCGTTAATGGGCTCAGGACAAAGAGACAGGCCGGTTACTTTCAATTGTCTCACCGCACGCCGCACTTCTGCCACCGCCAAATCGACATCGTGCAGCGTAATCAATGCAGAAGCCCTCAGACGATGCGGATTCTCTTTACAGAAGTCGGTGATCCAGTCGTTCCACGCCTTGCAAAGATCGTTGGCATACTCCGGCTCCAGCGTCTCATCGCAGTGCAGCGGGGATGTGCGAAACAGCGCCGCCATGTCCAGGCCTTCGCGATCCATGGCTTCGAGCTGCGACACAGCATCATAATCGCGCGCCACGGCGAAGTCGTAACGATCGGCGACTTGCTTCTGGCCGTGGTCGATGACATCGGTGATCGCGCGCAGCGTTTCCTTGCCGGCGCCGATGGAGAACTCCACGCGCCCGTGTTTGCCGTTCCGACGCCCGCGCGGTATCCGTTCACCCCATTTCGGGTTCATGTACTTTTCGTAAAGAAACGCCGGATCGTAGACATGCATGTCGCTATCGAAAGCGCGCAACCCGTTCTTCATCGTCTGATCCTCCTTATGAGTTCTTCATCGACAACCAGAGAATACGCAACAAATCCCTTAGTCCCCTTTCGGTAATTCGCTAAAGGGAAAAAATTGCCGGACGATGCAAGTGCCCCTCTTTGAAAAAAAGGGGCAAGGGGAGATTTCTTAGTCGAAGGTTACCCTGTATTGCATGAACCCATCGCTCCAACACTCCACTACTCCATCACTCCAATCTCACTTATTCTTGATCCCCAACTCCTTATGCGCTTCCCGCAACAATGCGAAATCCGCGACTTTGGTGTTTGTCACCGTGCGCTCGATCTTCATCGCTTCGCGGCCCTGATCGATGACGAGCTTCAGCCCCTGCCTCCGCTATGATGCCGTCGAGTCTCAACCCGAGCCGCTTGATATTTGGATTCCATCAGCGCTTCGAGAGCAGCCGAAAGCGACGTTGACAAGGGTCTTGGCGTTCAGCTAAGTGTTTTTCAAAACACCGGCATCGCGAGAAGGAACGAATCCGTGGCCGAACATATCAAAATGACCGCGCAGGAAGCAAAGCAGAAGGCGGAGGCGATTAGAAAAGTGATCCTGGATACCTATCATCGCGAAGTTCAGCCGTCGCCGTTTTTCACCGATCTTCGCGCCGGCACTCTATCGCGCCCGCGACTTCAGGGATGGATCAAAAACTGGTATTCCTTCGCGCTCGAGGTCAATACCGGCATGGCAACGGTCTATCATCAGTTCGTCGGCTTCTTCAAAAGACATCCGGAACTGGAAAACCGCATCGCGCAAAAAATCGGCGAGGAGTTCACCACGCCGGCAATCGGCGGCCACGCGCGCATGTTGCCGATTTTGGGCAAGGCGCTGGGCGTCTCGTCGAACGAGATGATCGAGTGCGAGCTCATTCCCGAAGCCCGTGGCCTCGTCGACTTCTTCGTTCGCTCCTGGATCGACATCCCGCTTGCCGAATGTTTTGCCGTGCACATGGAAGAAGAGATCTTCGGCTTCATCTCGCGCGACTTTCAGCAGAGCTTGCCCAAATACGGCGTCAGCAAAGAGGATATGAAATATTTTCGCATTCACGAAGAAGCCGACCTCGACGAAGATCATGGCGGCACGAACCAAGCGATCTTGGAAGTCGCGCTCCAGGAAGGCTACGGCAACGAACGCGCCGGCTGGCCGCTGGAATATTGCGGCAAGATCGCCGTGCAGATGATCGGGAATTTTTATGACGGAGTGTACCGGCGCTACCCGTGAGGGGTAGCGGCCGGTTCCAATCGTTCCAGATGTTCCAATCGTTTCAATCGTTGAACAAAAGCGTTCCGTCGTGTTCTTCTGCACGGCTGGAACCACTGGAACCATTGAAACAATTGGAACCGCCTTCGGTCAGGAGAAAAGTATGCAACTATCGAAAGAAATCCAAGAGCTGAACGATGTGCTCCGACCGCGTTGGCTGTCCGGATTGTGGAACGTCGATCATGCCGAGCGCCCGTCCGATCCTAAGACGCGGGTCAAGCCGCATCTTTGGAAATGGCACGATATTTACGACAGCTTAGTTCAAGCAAAAGAGAAGATCTCCGTAGCGAGCGGCAGCGTCGAGCGGCGCGTGATCCGACTGGTCAATCCCGGCATGGCTGACAGTGAGATGACCAGCCACACGATCTTACTGTCATTTCAGTTGATTCAACCCGGCGAGGTCGCGCCCGCGCATCGCCACACCATGGCGGCGTTTCGCTTTATCCTGCAAGGCCAGGGCGCTTATACGAACGTCGACGGTCAAAAGATGGTGATGGAAGACGGGGATCTCATTCTCACGCCGCATGGCTGCTGGCACGAGCACGCCCACGAGGGCGATGAAAACATGGTTTGGATCGACGGCCTCGATGTTCCCTTCGTTCAAGCGCTGCAACAAATTTCCTTCGATCCTTACAAGCCAGGCCGCCTGCCGGTAAACGAGGCGATCGACCCCGCGACGTTCTACGGGATGACCCGCCCCATCGGTAGCGCGACGCCGGAAGCCCCGCCTTTGCTGCACTATCACTGGCGCGACACCTATCCCGCGCTGCAACGGTTGGCTCGCACATCAGGTGATCCGTTCGACGGCGCCGCGCTGGAATTCGTCAATCCCGCGACCGGCGGCCCAACTCTGCCGACCATGTCATGCCAAGTGCAGATGCTGCGACCTGACGAAAAGACCCAATCACACCGCCACACCAGCACGAGCATCTATCATGCCTGCCGTGGCAGCGGCACGACCTTAGTCAATGGCGAGCCCTTCCAGTGGCAGAAGGGCGACACTTTCATCGTGCCGTTGTGGTCCTGGCACGAGCATGCCAACGCGTCATCGACCGACGAAGCAATTCTGTTCTCGATGCATGACGAGCCGATTCTACGAGCGTTCGGATTGTACCGAGAAGAAGCTAACGCTGGAACAAGCAAAGATGTTTAGAGGTCCGAATTGAGCCGCGAGATTTGTTCGGCGGACAGGGGACAGAACATGGGGTCAGACATGTATGAGTTGACAAATAAGCTTGGGCCGGTTAGACGCGTTTTTATGGCCCGAAAGCCGAGAGTGTTCGCGCCCGGCGTTTTGTCGGCGCTGCCGTTCGTGTGGTGTCCAGGCGAGCATTTCGGCTCGGGCCTTATCGCGAAAGCTGGACGGGCAAAGTTCGTCAGCCGGGTCTGGCCAAAGCGCGGCGCAAATCACCGCTCGGCAAGCCGCCAGCGGCCGCCGCGCCCACCAAATGTGCAACGTGGAAATATGCCCGTGGCGAATCGACTTCTCGCGCCGCGCGTGGGCGGAAATGCGCTTGATCGGAAGACCGACTTCAATGAGTCGCTTGTGATACGGCGGCGTCATCACAAGCTACAGATTAGGCTGTCAGCTACGGGGATCACGACGAGGAAGATTTTCCCCAAAAGCATCGTTGGGCTTTGTCTGCTTGGACCGCACGCAACCACTGGAGTTTACGGCCGGCTCTTGATGGATATGGACTTCGTTATCTCAGGCTAACTCGTCCCGCCTTCTCGCCTGTCATCCAGTTCCTGTTCGTTGGCTCGTGCCTTTGTTCCACGCTTGCTTCAGACCCCACCTCGCGGTGGATGCCCTTGCGCTTCGCTAGCCTTCACCTCCATCAGGTTGGCACAGGGACTTTCACCCTGTTAGTCTCCGCCCATGCCCAGCACGCATGAACGACCCCACAGCAAGCTGCGGGGTATCGAATCTCAGTGATATTTTTCCCCGAAAGTTGTCACCCCTGAAGGTTTTTTATCCGGGGTCCAGTTCCGAACCCGCCTGGATTCACGGGACTGTTGACCTAGTTTCATCGACGCTCTATTTCGCGATGCGCCACAGATAGAGAGTTCTTAAGAGGCCCGTCGAGTCCGTGATCTGATCGATCCGATCGGGCTTCCAAGTTCCCATCGTGAATTGGTGAGAAACCACCCTGGAGCCCGGTTTCAGCTGGCGCAGGATCGCGGAGCGCAGACGCAGATTGGCGGCCGGATAGAGATAAAGGGTCAGCACGCTGGCGGGTGAAAGATCCACGTTCCGGATATCCTCCTCGCGGATCTCCACCAGATGCTCCAAGCCAGCTGCTTTGATGTTGTCGCGCGCAGTCTTGACCAGGCTGGGATCGATTTCGAAACCGACGGCTTTGACGCCGTATCTGCCAGCGGCGGTGATAACGATCCTGCCATCCCCTAAACCCAAATCATAAACCACATCGCCGTCCCTGACCTCAGCCAGCTCTAACATCCGATCGACCACTTCCTGGGGCGTAGGAACATAGGGCGCAATATACGGCGAGTCCTCATCGATCTTTGCCGCAAGAACTGCGTGCTTGCGGCTGCTTTCTTCCTGTTGAAGAAAACCGGCTGCCTTTGTTGAAGCGGGCCAATCACCTCCTCCGAGTAGGTTAAGACAAACAATCGCCAGCACGGTCCAGCACGTCTTTCGTTGTTTCATTTGAGCAACCCCTGAATAGCACGACAGACCGAAGCGTTTCTCCTGGAAGCCGTGGAACTTCTGGAACCACTGGAACGATTGGAACGTTGGAACTGGCCGCGGTACCCGGTGAGCGCAGCGGTTGAACGGCGCATTCCTATGGTGTCACGTCTTTACCCTTGCTCTTCGACGCGCCCTTCATCAGCCGACTGATGCTCGAGTCGTGCAATCGGAGGTGGCATGCCACTTCCACCTGACTGTATCCGTGCTCCTTCACCGCTGCTGCGATCAGCCGGTCTCTTTTGGCTCGTTTTCCCGGCCTGTTCAAACAGCTGGTTGAGACTTACCCGCCCGATCAGTCTTTGTCCACTTAAGGGACACCATGTCACGGGGAAACGGACCAGAAACGTAAAACCGACCCATCATGGATGACCACGTTCTATGTCGGCATCCCGAAGAACTCTGCGCATCCGAACGCGGGGAAATTGCTGATCAGCTTAGTTCTCTCAAAAGAATGGGACACGAGCCGCGACGGCTCTCATCACGTTAAGGGGACGAAGTATTACTCTTGGTTTCAGAAGAAATATGCCGATACAAAATTCACCGAGTTCAACGCCGAAACCATGATCAAGCTCGAAAACCAATTGGGCGAAATCGGAAACAAATACCGCGATTGGCTGAAGGGCAAATAGTCTTTTCCCTGTTGGATAGCTCACTACGCACCGGTCGGACCACGCTATCTCTCGGCAGTTCGAGCATTTTCCTGCCATGAGACCGTGTTTTCCGGCGTTAGCGAGTTATTTTCCCCGGCAAATTCGCGGCAGTAAGCTTCACTCCGTTCCCGAAGTGCATGCATCGCGACCTGCCAATTTTATTCGTTGAACATTTCAATGTTTCGAGAATTCCCGAAACATGTAAGCTCTACCATCTGGAACCAGTGGAACGATTGGAACTCAATCACTCAGCGAACGTTTTGAACGGAGCAAAGCGGTTGAACTGCTTAAACAGCTTGAACGAATCCTGAGAGTGACGTGACCAGGCAGAAAATGACGATTCGCGCGCAGCATCAATGTCGTGCGCTGGTCCGACCCGGGTGTGGAGACCCGCGACTTGCTGTTGACATTTTAAGAGATCATCGGCTATTGAGGATCTCACAAAGAGCAACGCACACCCATCCCATTGACACCTTAAACTGCGGCATCGACTCCGCGCCAAGGAGAAGAACCATGCCGGCCTTATTCAAAATCTGTTTGATTGCACTAACCGGCATTGTCGCCGCCGTCGTTGCAGCGCACGCCCAAGGGCAGAGCGTTTCGCCCCCTGAAAAGATCGTCGTCAGTTACCCTAGCAAATCCATCACCAATTTTCCCATTTTAGAAACGGCGCGGCAGAAAGGTTTCTTTCAAAGAGAAGGCCTTCACGTCAGCCTGGTTTACATCCGCGGCGGTTTGGACATCAAAACGTTACTCACCAATGACGCCGACTTTGCGATGGGCAGTACCACGGCAGTTACCGCGTTTGTTGCCGGCGCGCCATTGCGCATTATTTTGAGTTACAACGCCCACGTCGACCAGGGATTGTACGCGCAGGCCAAATATCGCCGCATTGCCGATCTCAAAGGCCAGCCGATCGGCTCGCTCAATCCGGGCGGCCTTGTCGATACCATGGTACGGCGCATCCTTGTGAAGAACGGGCTGCAACCAGAACGCGATGTGAATCTGCTCGCCATGGGCGGGACGCCCGAACGTTTCGCGGCGCTTAGAGCCGGCGCCATCGCGGCGACCATGTTGAGCTCGCCTTTTAATTTTCTCGCCGACAAAGAGGGATTCTCAAAACTTGCCACAACCCGCGAGTACGTCGACGTCCCGGGAACGGCGGTGGTGGTGCACGCAGATAAGATTAAGACACGGCCGAATACCCTCAAGCGATTCATGCGCGCGTCGCTGGGCGCGATGAAATATATTAGAGACCACCGAGGCGACACGACGCAGCTGATCGCCCGCGAGTTCAGCATGGACCAAGAGATTGCTGGCTTGGCCTACGGACAGCTATTGGAATTGCTCAGCCCGGACGGGAGAAATCGGGTGAGCGGATATCAATTGCTTGTCGACTTTGCCCGCGCCGCGCAAAAAATCGACCGCCCCTTCAACGCCGCGCAGCTCATCGACGAAACGTTGCTTGACGAATTAATGCGCGCGGGCGCTGCATCCAAATGAAACAGAAAAGAAAAGGACAAAGCTCGCAGAACCTAAGATCTGCTCGGAGCTCTACACCTTCAAGGTCAGCTTCACCTGTTACCCTTTTGCGCCTCGCCTCCTCTCCTGCCTACGCATCAATCAGCGAGTTGCCACTCTGACTGCAAGGCTGAATTCCAGGCCCGTGGCTAGCGGTTACCTGCGCAGGATTTGCACCTGCAAGATTACACGACAGTGCTAAGTCGCAACTAATGGGTGAGCCCGACTCTGTTGCGAGCTCGGAAATATCCCTTCACCCTCACGTGAAGAGGGCATCTTTTTGACCAAGAACCTATTTGCCTGTCATCTTTCCTTCACTATAATCGCGCGGCAATCGTGCGCGGTTGTTCGACGGGCGCGCGCTTTGACCCCACGGATTCAGTTTTTCCCGATTAACAACCAAAGGAGGAAACGAAATGAAGCGAGATAAACATTCGGGCGGTTGCGTGCGTGCTGTGGTGGTCGCTCTCCTTACACTTTGGCTTGGCTTGGACAGTGCCTGGTTGCCCGGAGCAGTAGCGCGCGATAACGGTCATGGCAACGGCAACTTCAAACCCACGAGCCGGCACACGAACGACCGCGCCGTCTCTCGCTTCGGCCAGTCGGGTCGGCAAGAGAACTCCCGCGCGCCGCAGCAACAGAAACGGAAGCCGAAACGGCATGACCGTCGCGGTCGCGGTGAATTCACGCTCACGATCCTGCACAATAACGATGGCGAGTCCGCGTTGCTGCCGAGCGGTGACGAGGCCGGCGTCGCTCGCTTTGCCACTGTGGTGCAGCGGGAGAAGCGCCGGGCACTACAGAAACCCAAAAGGGGTGAGCGTGATCACGGCGACAAACGCGGCGTGATCTTCGTGTCGTCGGGCGACAACTTCCTGGCGAGCCCGGCGTTCACGGCTAGCCTCAGTGACGGCGTCTACTACGACGCGGTGGCGCTGGACCTGCTCGGCTACGACGCCATCGACCTCGGTAACCATGACTTCGACTTCGGGCCGGACGTGCTCGCCGAGTTCATCGCGGGCTTCCGGCGGCCCGGCAAGCCGCCGTACCTCAGCTCGAATCTCGACTTCAGCGGCGAGCCGGCGCTTCAGGCACTGGCCGATGGCGGCGTCATTGCCAAGAGCATCATCGTTCACGAGCAAGGCAGGAAGATCGGGATCATCGGCGCCACGACGGAGAACCTGCCCTTCATCTCCAGCCCCAGAGACATCATCGTCAAAGCGGTTCTGCCCGCTGTACAGGCCGAGGTCGACCGGCTCGAAAACCGTGGTGTCAAAATAATCATCCTGATCTCTCACCTGCAGAGCATCCTCGAGGACATCGCACTCGCGCGACAGCTCTCTGGCGCGGACGTGATGATTGCCGGGGGAGGCGACGAGCTGCTTGCCAATTGTGAAACAGTGGTAGATTGCGCGCCGATACTTTTGCCAACCCATCTAGTGGACACTCAGCCAATGGGCGCGCCGGACGGGGTCCCCGATGCTCTCTTCGACGCCTACCCGATCATTGCCACTGACCTTGAAGGCAACGAGGTCCCGGTGGTGACCACTTCGGGCGGGTACGGTTATCTGGGTCGGCTGGTGGTCGAGTTTGACAACAACGGCAACGTCGTGGATTGGGACGGAGGGCCCATCCGGGTCGTCAGCAGGGCCTTTTCGGACGGCGTCCCGGAAAATCCACGCATGCTGCGCGAAGTCGTCCAACCCGTGCAGGTATTCGTGGCTGATCTGGCTAACAATGTTATCGCCACGTCGCAGGTTGATCTCAATGGGCTGCGTGACCCGGGAGTCCGAACCATGGAGACCAACGAAGGCAACCTGATCGCCGATTCGCAGCTGTGGCAGGCCCAGCTACTGGCGTCGTCGTTCGGCGTCGACGCCCCGCAGGTCGCTCTCCAGAACGGCGGCGGCATCCGCAACGACTCGATCATCCCAGCCGGCGACATCACCGAGCTCGATACCTTTGACATGCTACCGTTTGCCAACTTCGTGACAGTGGTTCCCAACGTCCCGCGGAGCCAGTTTAAAGAGATTTTAGAGAACGCGGTCTCACGAGTAGAGTTCGTGGACGGGCGGTTCGCCCAGGTGGCGGGCTTTAGCTTTATCTGGAATCCGGCAGGCGCAGCCCAGGTGCTCAACGCCGACGGCACGGTGGCTATTGCAGGTACGCGGGTAACCAACGTCGTGCTCGATGACGGCACCGTGATCGTGAGCGGCGGCGGCGTACAAACGGGGAACCCCATCGACATTGCTATCATAGACTTCCTGGCCCGCGGCAGCGACGCGTATCCCTTCCGGGGTGCTCGATTCACGGTGCTGGGCGTGAGCGATCAGCAGGCGCTGTTCAACTACATCGCAGCCCAGGTGGCCGACGGCGGCCTCGGTGGCCTGATCACCGCAGGCGAATACCCGGAAGGAGGCGAGGGTCGCATCATCCGCATTTCACCGGTCAACTAACCAACATGCATGCGACGCTGAGGGGCCTCGTGCGCCCCTGCGCCGAACTTCCGCACTCTCGGGACTAAGGTTCTCCGTGTTTACTTCTGATCGCATGGTTGGTTTCCTGCCGGCCAAAGTCTACGCCGCAAACGTCACCCCAAGATCCTCGCGGCTAGGATTGCCGCTCCCCTTCACCACCGGTTCATCAACGCTGTGGTTACCACCTTCGCGTAAGAACTGAGCACCGTGCCTTTCCCAAATGACGGATCGGGTCGATCCGCTTCATGAAAATTTGCGCGAGGGGTTCTCGAATGACTGACTTGTCGCGCCACGTTTCTTTGATGGAGTGCACGGTTTGCCTCCAGCACCAGCTGAACCTCGTGGAGCTTAGAGCGGGCTTCCTCGAGACTTCGTGGCAAAATCTATTTCTTCGAGATGCCGGCCTTGAACGCATATATTTCTTCGCACATCCTCCGCCGGAAGCGCTCTCTCAATTTTTCATTGGCGATCTCACTGCCGGTTTGATCGAGGAGCTGTTCCAGCCGATGCATGGGAAATGTGCCTTTGGACTCACCCATGGCCACGAGGTGCTCCCGCAAGATGACCGCAGCCATGGGCCCGGTTGCTTCGGTGAGCGCGCTCGTCATCGCCTGAAAGAGTTCCTCGGGCACTAGAGCTGAAACGGGTTCAGCTCTACTGTCGACGCTGGCCTCAACCTTTGGAGTGTCAGTACTTCGAGCCGACCGCTGGCGGTCTGCGGAAATGAGTTCAGCTCGCGAGGTTGCGTTTACGGCGGATTGATGGTTGACAAAATTCTGCCGCTCGCCGTCCGCTCTCGCCGTGACATCAGGCGGGCGATCTACTCTGTCCCGATTCGATATGTCCTTTGATTTCGTTCTAACGTTCTTGCGCTTATGGATCCCCCGGCGCGGAGCCGTCAAATGGAGATCCTGCGCGATTTCGTCGATCATGGCCTGGTCGACGGACGGCTTTCGTAAGACGTAAGCGCTCAGCAACCCATTGTCACAGATGATATTAATAAGACGCGGGATGCCCTCGGAATAATTACCGACCGCCTGTATCGCGCCTTCGCTAAACAGCGAGGCGGCCGCGCCCGAGATTTCCAGGCGCTTGGCGATATATTCCTTGCATTCGGAGAAATTCAGGAAGCTCAGATGATGACGCAAGGCGACGCGCTGCTTGAGTTGACGGAGCTCCGGTTCATTTAGCCGTTCACTGAGCTCGGGTTGGCCCACCAAAACAATCTGCAGTAGCTTGTCTTGCTTGGTCTCGAAATTGGACAAGAGCCGCGCACGTTCCAATACCTCCGCAGGCAGGTTCTGCGCTTCATCGATGATGACGACCACATTGTCGCCGTTCTGATACGAGTCGAACAGGAAGCGGTTGAGCAGGGTCAGATACTCGGGAGTCTCTTTGTGCTTTTCCAGCGGCGAAATGAGCCCGAACTCCTGGCATAGAGAGCGTAACAGGTCTTGGGGGCTGCCGGCCAAGCCGAACAGGAGCGCGCAGCGGGTATGCCCGTCATTGATCTGCTCCAAGAGAGACTGAATCAATGTCGTCTTGCCCGTGCCGACCTCGCCCGTCAGGACGACCAAGCCCCGGCGCGTCCGAATCCCGTAGATGAGCTGTGCCAGGGCTTCTTTATGGCCCGCGCTCAAGTAAAGAAAACTCGGGTCGGGAGTGACGTTGAAAGGCGCCCGAGTCAAACCGAAATGTTCACAATAGACCGGTAGCATCGCTTAGAAAAAAGATGAATTAAAATCACGCCTGTAGTCAAGACTCCGATCGAAGCGAAGCCACCATCTGATGGCTTCGTTTCCGAGCTAACACGCTGCTGCGGGTCGTTACTTCGGGGAGCGTTGGCGAGCAGCGGCGCCTTAACGCAGCCGTCGATCTTTTCGCTGCTCTTGAGAGAGGTATCCATATTTTTCTGCAAAAAGGCAAGCGCCACGCGACCGCCGAAACCGGCCGACAGCCCCAAGAGCACTATCGCGAGGCGGTTCGCACGCACCGGATGCTCAGGTAAGTACGCCGACGCGACGACCGTGATTTGGCCTCGTCAATTTGCGGCATAGGGTCACTGAGGTGTAGCCAGTCGCGTGGTTCCCTATCGATAACCAGGAGTAGCGTCCGAGGACCGGGAGAGCCGTCGAGCAAGAGCTGGCGATCGGAGATCGGAGAAAAAGATCTTCTGGCGAGGCGTTTCCCGGGCTGGTCCGATGATAAAGCGCACCGCGAAACTGTCATCGAAGAGAGGGCGTGCTATGACGTTCTGCTTGTTACCCGATCAGTGTGGGAGATCCTGCGAAATCCTCCCTCGGGAGGGCGATCAAGGATGTGACGGATTGGTTGCGCCAACAGGCCGGAAGTTTGCCGCACCTGTAGGAAAGTGCGCCGAGAATGCAGGGATCGCTGTAAGAAATCGCCTTCACGACTTTAGGATCGAATCAAAAAATTCGCGTGGTTGTCTGGCGGCGGAATAGGCACAGTGTTTGTATGGCAGCACGCTATTTGCCGTCGCTCGCCGCCGCTATGCAACCAGGCGGAGGTGGCACTTGGAACTCCGCGCACATCTGCTAGTGGCGGGTTGATTGCGCGACCACCGCTGCAATTTCGCCTCAGCACATTTCGCTGTTCCGAGCGTCAAGCGTTCTCGCACTTCTTTCGGAGTCGGGGATTTTTTCCATCGGTAGCCATCCGGCAACGGCAACCGATAACAATCGTCAAGGAGGCCGCGACCAAGGCGGACTCGATGTTCAGGAGCAGGGTCGGCGGACGCAGCCAGTGGTAGAAAAAAAAACGGCGGCCGGCGGCGGCGAAGCAATAGAGATGAAGCTTGAGCACGTAGGGCAGCGCCCGGAGGGCTTTCCATTTTGACCAGAAGATTAGTTTGGTTAAGTTACTGTTGGGTTTTTTATCTGCTGCTACAGGGGACTGCTTATGCCCGATCGGCAACGATCCTAACCTGGAATGACGACTCGGTAAACGAGGAGGGATTCATCGTTGAACGCACGGAGTCTGATGAGTGCGTTGGTGGTTGGGAGGTGATCGCATACACCGGTGTCAATCAAAATTTTTTGATGGACGTCTATATTCCAGGAGCATGCTATCGGGTTGCGGCATACAATGAGATCGGCACAAGCACGTACAGCGACACTGTCCGAGTTCCTAGCGACGGACCCATTGTTTGTTGCCTTTCCCCAGGCTCTGACTCTAACTGGAACGTCTCGGGCAGCGATTGAACGACTGCAGGTCTTGAACGTTGAAGTTGGGACCAAAGGAGACTCACACATCACATGAGCCACGTTTCTTTCTGCCAAAGATTGGTGGCGATCGAGAGCAAAAGTAAAGGCCTGACCCTACCGACCCAAGCGACCCCTATTTTGCAAAGTTATATTTAGGAATCAAGATGTTACGCTGGTCCGACCCGGTGTTTGGCAAACTGTCGAACCATTGAACGGCTTGAACGTTTTGAACGCTCCCGGGGGCGGGGCACCTGAGCTTCATCTGTTCCAGCTAACGGTGTGCGGGCAAGCGCTTCAGGGACGGCTGCCATTGGCCTCCGGGGCTGCTTGCGCCTTCGTCGTACGGAGCTGAGCGCACTCGTATTTGGCTTTCCCGTAAGTCTCTGATGGACCGGTCATGCGGTTGCTCAAAAACCCGCGGGTGCGTTTGGCGAAAAATCCAACATGCACCGGAAACTATAAATGCAATAATGCCGAAAAAAATCCAGAATCCCCAAAGCCAAATGGGATACCAGGCCAACTGCGATTCTGCGCTAGCGATTTGCTTGGCCAAATCACTGTTTTCTTTTTCAAGCCTTCCAATCCGCGCATCTTTTTTGCCCAGCTCTTCTTCCAGCGTCTTACTCTCCACATAGGGGCGAAGCGGCAGTTTTAGCCGCTGGCCGATTTGGAGATTGTTCTCCAAAACCCCGGGATTATGATTTTTAATTTCTTCTTTAGGAATTTCGAGAGTCGTCGCAATGATTTCAAGATTGTCGCCGGGCCGTATCTTCCATGTTTGATTCCCGGCAGCCTCTAGCATAGGCGAAGCAACAGAAAGAGAATTGAGAATGAAAAGAAGAAAAAGAATTCTCTTCATAATAGTCCCCTTTTTCTAGTCCCCTTTTTCCGCACCTGACGAACTGCCCAATCACAGGATAAAGACTAGCAGGCGCGCTTGTGCTCCGCTACGGCCGGGTTTTGAGAATCACGGTTGAGACCTGAAAGTATTTTCAGGTGGAGGTGACCACCGAGAATACCGCGAATCCGAGGCTATTCCCGCGTCGGACCTGGTTAAGGTTCCAACAACACGTGGCGGTCCCGAACGTGAAAGGGCGAATGCTGACGCTCAAGTACAAGGGTGGAAAGATCAGGTGATCGTGCCGGCGGATATCCCGTCGTAAAGCGCATCGTCGGCGACCGCAAGCTTCTAACGGCCCGGGAGCACGGTTTCGATCAGCGGTAGTCGAGGCGGCGACGGCGCTATCGTCGCCTCGCAGATTACCGTGCGCGCCGACGTCAAAGCCATAATTGTAGTGATTGCTATGTCCGAGTTAGCCCCGGTTTTGCCCTTCGATTGCTGAATCGACCTCTAACGATGGTACGCCCCGACGCATGGCTTCAGGCTCCTATCCGCGTCTGACCTTGAACATTGAACCTTGGACAGTCCTGCATCGTTAAACGATTTGAACGGACCCCGGACTCGATCCGGGGGCTTGAACGTTTAGAACGATTGGAACGGGCTACTGCATAGATGAGTGATGTGCCAAACGTGGCCCGGCAAATAATGGCGGTTGGCGCGCGGCATCGTTTTCCTTAGAGGTCGCTTTTTCACCTTCAAAAACCACCTCTAAGGAACTGAACCAAAATAAGTTGGACAACTTTCACTTCTTCTTCCGCTTCTTCGGTTTCTGATGTCTGGGCCGGATTGTATAGTTCCATTCCGGATTGGGAGAATCAAGGTGGTACTCGATATTGAGTTTTTCCATTTCCTCATCGGGGACTTTCACCTGGGTCGGATACTTCCCCTTGTCCAGTTTGGCTTTGACCT
>JBOHVN010000121.1:0-14914 GCA_050735675.1 Binatia bacterium
TTTCCATTGTGCAATACCGCTCGTGGTGAGCATGTCGAACCATGAGCGGATTTTTTCACAGCCTCTCAGGACAGCGTCGCGCGCAAAGCGATTTTTCAGTTGTCGCACCGGGCGCACCCGGATGCAAGCCGATTCGCGATTTCGCGACCGGATGGCCAGCGCAATTTCGCCACTTTATTGGCCGTATTCGAATCGCGTTTTGGTAGTGGTCCAGTTAGGGCAAGATCGCTCACGGAGTGGGGTTCGAGACGACAAATCCTTAGTTGTCATTCCAAGTTCGTCGGTTGGACTCAGGATGAACTTCCGCGAGGAATCTTTCTCGCTGTGAAATTCCTGGCGTACTTGAATGAACCACTACCGCATTTTACATCGCTTAAAAGGGCAATTTTCAACCTTTCATCAAGCCCAAAGCTTTCTGCTTTCAGTCGGGGTCTAGGAAAATCCCTTCACGTTAGAAAAAACCCTTCAAAAAAGCTTTCGTTCATATCAGCGAGTCAAACGTCTCTCTTGTAAAAACAATAGATTACCTCGCTCCCTATCTTGGCACGCAGCTTGTTATTAGCTTCAAAGCAGAGAGGGCGCCGCATGACGATCTGAAGCAGGTTTGCGGCCATGCGAAAATATCTCGTTTTGTTGATTTTTGCCGGCTGAGTCCGGCGGGGATGTCAGTTTATCGCCGGTGCGGCGCGCTCGCCGCCGGCGCAGGGTATGAAATTCAAGCAAACCGCTGGATGCGCAATGAAAGAATCTCGCGGCGTGAATACGCAGCGCGCTTGACAATATTTGACCGCAAACCCTTGCGATGAACGAAGTTGAAAGTAGGCGATGGTCGCGGCAGTGCCGTTGCTGCTCAAGGGACAGTGCGGCGCTGCCTGCTGCGCACCGTCATTTTGACGCGAAGAACAACTTCGGAAAAAACATTGAGCAGTGAAGCGGCAAAACACGGGAGGTCGGAAGGTGGATTGGATCCAAGTTACCGGGCGATGGAAGCAGTTGAGTCCTAGGACCGCGGAGCGTGGGAAAACCATCGCCAGCGACAAAAACAAGAGCGTGGAGGAGCGCGAAGCGTCCAAGCGTGCGGCTCCTGAGAAGAACGACGCCAAACAAGAAGTGAAGAAAGCGCTCGAGCGTTGACGAGATCGCAGCCAACATTTCGCAACACGCGAGGCGCGCCGTCCATTGGACGCTTAGCTGGTCATGATAACGACGCCAGCGGCTGCGAGATCACTTTTTAGCTTTTTAGGTGGCGATATCGTACGCGGCTATATCTACGCCGTTTTGACGGGGCCGGGCCGCCGTCGGATGGGCGACGCGGTCGGCCTGTGAAAAATTTCATGCAGATTAAAGCTCAGCCTGGGGACGCCGTTTGCGGCGAACGCTGACGCGTCGCAATCCAATCGTCGGCTTGGCTTGTGCCGTAAGCCGCGCCCTCCAATGTCGAGACATTTTAACGACATAAGTTGTTTACGCTTCTCGCTCCGATGAGCGGCGAAGGGTCAGCGACCCTCCTGGAAGGTGATTCGGCCGGGACATTTGAGATGGGTTGTGGTTGGCACTCAGAAGACATAGAAACAGGTAGGGGAGAGCGGAATGGCTGCAGCGAAAATCTTGGTTGTCGACGACGATAAAAATCTGCTTGAGCTGGCCAGAACCAGGCTGGAAGCGGCGAATTATGGCGTCATCACGGCGCTCGGCGACGAGCAGGCGTTGACGGCCGCCAACGAGGGCTTCGATCTTGCGATCGTCGACCTGCGGCTCGCCGACCAGGACGGTATCACATTGATGGAGAAATTACATGCCCTCCATGCCGAGATGCCGGTGATCATCCTCACCGGGCACGCGAGTGTCGAGGGCGCCGTCGAGGCGATGAAGAGAGGGGCGTATACTTATCTGACCAAACCCTTCGATCCTCGCGAGCTGATTCTACAGATCGGCAGGGCGTTGGAGAGCCGCAAGCTCGCCAACGAAAATCAGAGGCTTCGGGGCCTCTTGCAAGAGAAGTACGATTTCGCCAACATCGTCGCCAAGAGCGACAAAATGCAGAAGCTGTTGGAAGCGGTCTCGCGCATCGCCAAGTCGGACTCGACGGTTTACATCCACGGCGAAAGCGGCACGGGCAAAGAGCTCATCGCCAAGGCGATCCACCTGGCGAGCGACCGGAAAGACAAGCCGTTCGTCGCGATCAATTGCGCGGCGATTCCGGAGACGCTCCTCGAAAGCGAGCTTTTCGGCCATGAGAAAGGCGCGTTTACCGGCGCGGTGCGAAGCACCAAGGGTTTGTTTACTCAGGCGCACGAGGGCACGCTTTTCTTGGATGAGATTGGCGACATGCCGCTGTCGATCCAGGTCAAATTGCTGCGCGCCTTGGAAGAGCGGCAGTTCTATCCTGTCGGCAGCGAGAAGCCCGTGTCGGTGGATGTCCGAGTCGTGGTCGCGACCAAGAAGGACTTGATCGAAGAGGTGAAAAAGGGCCTGTTCCGCGAGGACCTTTTCTACCGGATTCACGTCATTCCGATCATGCTTCCGCCGCTCAAAGACCGGCTCGAGGACATCCCTTATCTGGTCGACCATCTGTTGAAAAAGATCTGCCAGCAGATGAAAAAAAACGTCAAAGGCCTGGCGCCCAAGGCGATGCAGAAGCTGATGCAGCACGATTGGCCGGGGAACGTGCGCGAATTGGAAAATACGCTGGAGTATGCGATCACCATGACCCAGCGTGACATTGTGAGCGACGAGTTGATCCTGCAAACGAAAGTCTCCACCGCGGCGTCGCCGGCCGAAGAAGCGGTCCAATCGCAATTTTTGCCGGCGCCGGGATCGCTTAAGACTCTGAAAGAAGCCAGAGCGGAATTTGAAAAGGCCTACCTCATTCGCCTCCTCCAGATGTGCGACGGCAAGGCGACTCGCGCGGCCGAGATTGCCGGAAAGTATCGCGCCGATTTCTACGATCTGTTGAAAAAACACGAGATCAAGGTAGCGGACTTCAAAAAATCCGCTTGATTCGATCGCCGCCCTTCGTCAAACTCAACATCGTTGGCGGCTATTTTATCTAGCGAAAGCCGAGGGCCCGATTATTCCAGATCGGGGCCAGGGCTCAACAAAAGGGAGCTTAAGAAGCACGGGGCACGGAAATCTCGAGATCATTCTCAGCAACTTTCCGCGAGCCATCAGGTGCGGGAAAAAAAACTTCTTTCGCACCGCGAGCACTACCAAATCGATACGCTCGGCATTGGCGGTTTCTAAAATTTTCTCCTCCTTGTTGCCTAGGGCCACCTTTCGACTGATCGTCAGCCGGCCGGGGTTTTTCACAACCTTCTCGATGAAACGGTAAAGATCCAACGCTTTTTCGCGCAGCAGCCGATCGACAGGAATAGCAGCCGGACGATTGAGCACAGGCAATCCTTCCATAATCGCCAGCAAGTCCAAGAAGGAATCCGCCTCTCTTTTTTGCGTCACATGCAGCACCAAGAGTTCGGCTTGCGTTTCCTCGGCCAACGAAACCGCGTATTTGAGACCGTTTGCAGAATCCTCCGAGAAGTTGATGGGAACAAGAATTTTTCTGACTTCGTTCATGAACATAACCTCCTAGCTGAGTTAAAAAACAACTAATCGAACACCCCTGCAGCCGATGGATTTAGCGAAAAGACGATCCGGACGAGAAACGCCGAATCAGATGTTGAGAACAGATTTGGAAAGGTGGCGGGAAACTTTGGGAGCTAAAATTATCATTCTGACAGAAGGCGGAACGACGATGAAACTTCGCAGCGAGACTCCTGCGGGTTCTTTTGCGCTTAGAAAATCGCCCGAGCGCGGCGTCAGTTCGCCATACATCTCAAGAACGAACCGGCCGGCAGGGGTAGCGGGAAAATCTAATTTAGCGGCGCGGGCGAGGGTGTGCGAGGCTGCCTTTAGCCGAGGCGTAATAGGCGGATCGGTCGGGGAGAAATTCCCGCCGCTGAAGAGGTCTTGAGAAAGAACTTGCAGGCTCAATAAAACCAACAAGGCCAATATAATTTTTCTGAGGCATGACATAAAAAATTATGTGAGGTTTCAGGGTAGCACTGATCGGCCCAGTATCAAGCGGCACAGGGCTGGTAGAAAAATTTTCATCGAAATGTAACTTCTCACCGCGAGACGCGCGGCTGATTTTACGATTTTCGCGAGTCTGACGTGGCGAACTCTTTTATTTTGCGCTCACGGCTTTTCGCGCGTTGCCTGGCTCCCAACCTCATTGCCGGAGGGGCTGGCTTGCCCAACACGCCGGCAAACGGCACGAGAAAAAAGAGCGGAATGTCGCTGACAAATCCCACCACGCCCAACATCAGCTCGGATTTGGTCAAGCGATAGACCAGCCAGCGCATGGCGATCAGTTGCATCCAGGTGCCGATCAACGACACGGCCTGGCCGAAGAAGAACAGGCGGAAATTTCTTGAGCCTAATGCGCGTACGAGGAACTTGAGGCCTTTGGTTTCGCTGGGCATGGAATGAGTCTCGATTAATGCGAATCTTGCCTCGCCGGCCTGTTACGCGAGCTTCGTGTTCGCCGCCGAGGCGCGGCGAGATTACTCGGGCACTTTAACGCGCAGCCCGCGGCCGAGATCTTGGAAGCGGGCGATCCAACGGCGCGCGGTTTCATCGTTGCGCGCATGCGCTTTCTCGCGCGGATAATTCTGCGTTATTAGCTGGAAATAAAAATTCTGCACCTGCCATAGATCGACGCTAAACGGCAGATGCGGCAGCACGCTCACGGCGTCGTGGAATTGTTCGAGGGCGGGGAGCGAAGGTTCGGCCGCAAGGGCCGCAGCCAAGCGCTCGAGCGAGCGGCGATAAACGAATTCCAACGTCGCCGTGTCCAGGGTGACGCCTTCCAGGCGCGCCGCTTCCAAGAGGCTGATCACGCGCTTGAGCGCGATGGTCGGTTGCTCCAGGGTCGCGCGCAATTGATTATTCACAACGACGTCCGCCGCCGCGGAAAAACCTTTGGGCAGCGGAATACCGAGATCGGTGAGAAAGCGCAGCAACGGCTCGCGCGGCTCGTAGATCTGGCGATACAAGGATTCGGCTTCTTGTAAATTGGCGGCCAGAATCATCTTCGACACTTTTCTTTGTTCGTCGCGAAAAAGCGAGCGTAGTGAATAGTTCGAGCCGTCGAAGCGGCGCTCCATCTCGCGCACCACCCTCGTGAGGTCGGCTCGGGTAAAGAGTTCCACTATGCTTTGAACCATTTGCTGATAGCCGTCGTCGTCGGCGAACTCGGCGACGCTGCCGCTCATGTTGTGGTCGCCCAGGTGCAGTACGGCGAACATCAGTTTTTCCGATTCCAGTGTGATCGTGGAGCGCAGCTCGAGCCGGCCGACGGCGAGCTTGGCGCGGCCGGCGCTGAATGCCTGATGGTCTTCGAGGCGCGCATCATAGCAATAGAGCGCCGTGCGCTCGGGAAACTCTTCGAACAAATTGCTGAGCGCGTAGTGGGCGGCGAGCTTGCGCCAGTCGACTCTGGCGGGGCGGACGCGGCGTTCGTAGATGCGCGCGCCGTCGCCTTCCTCCGCCAGGTTGCTCTTCGCCTCGGCCAAGCGGCGCACGAACCGTTCTTCTAAAGAATCGCCGAAAAGCTCCTGGGCCAGCTGCACCGTGCGTCCGGCGAATTGCAGAATCTCGACGGTCTCGATGCCGGCCAGATCGTCGAAAAACCAACCGCAGCTCGTGTACATGAGCATGGCGTTGCGCTGCATCTCGAGCAGCTTGAGCGCCGTCGCCGTTTGCGCGGGGTTCGGCGGACGAAGCGCGTGACGGGCGAAAAAGTTCCGAATATTTTCTTCCGTTCGGTCGAGCACGACCGTGATGTAATCATCGCGCGCTGCCCAGGGATCTTTGAAAAGCTGGCGCGTTGTTTTCTCCCAGATCGGCGCGACCTGATCGCGCAGCCAGTCGAGCGCGTTGCGCAGCGGCGTGCGCCACTGCTGGTTCCATCCGGGGTGAGCGCCGGTGTTGCAGCCGCAATCGCTCCACCAGCGGTCGATGCCGTGGATACAGCTCCAGGAAGTCTTCTCGACGACCTCGACCTCGTGTGCCGGCGGGTGTTTTGCCAGAAACTCGCCGTAGTTGGTCAGACGAGCCAAGCCGCGCGCTTCGATTTGCTCCAACACGTATGCGAGCGCCATGTCGCCGAAGCGATGGTGATGGCCGTAGGATTCGCCGTCCGTGGCGAGATGGACGAGTTGCGGCTGGTCGTCAGCAGCGCTAAAGGCGCTCGTGAGTCGCTCGATGAAACGCTCGCCGTGGGAGAGCAGTCGCTCGAACGCGACCGCGCGCGCGATCGGGCCGTCGTAAAAAAATATCGCGATGGATCGTCCCGACGGAAGTTGTTGGCGATAGACCTGTTTGGGGTCGATCCGGGCGCCGTTCACCTCGCGCCAAGCAGTCTCGCCGATCCGCCGCACGCGCGCGGCTTGATGCGGTGCGAGAACGACAAAGCGAATATCGAACCTTGCAAGTAATTCCAGAGTTTCCAAATCGACCGCGGTCTCCGGCAGCCACATGCCTTCGGGGGCGCGTTTGAAGCGATGCTCGAAATCGCGAATCCCCCAAAGGATCTGCGTGATCCGATCGCGGGTATTGGCCAGCGGCATGATGACGTGGTTGTAAACCTGGGCCATGGCGGAGCCGTGGCCGGAAAAGTTTTTCTGGCTTTGCCGGTCGGCTTCGAGGATCGCGGCATACACGTCGGGTGTATTGGTTTCCAGCCAGCTGAGCAGGGTCGGGCCGAAATTAAAGCTGATCTTGGCGTAATTGTTGACCAGTTTGACGATGCGGCCTTGGTCGTCGAGGATGCGCGAGAGCGCATTGGGGGCGTAGCATTCTCTGGTGATACGCTCATTCCAATCATGGTACGGCGAGGCCGAGTCTTGCAGCTCGATGGCCTCGAGCCAGGGGTTTTCGCGAGGCGGCTGGTAGAAGTGGCCGTGAATACAAATCGAAGGTTCCATGGTCGGTTGGATTTTGTCGCCGCCTGGCATACGCGGCGCAAACCATTACGGATTGCTCATCACCCAAGCCGTCTTGCGCGGCCCGCGCGCCAGCACGACGACGCCGTTGGGCGAGACCGTGTAGCGCTCGCGGTCCTGGGTCGGGTCGTAACCGATTTGGGTGCCCGACGGAAACACATTCGCCTTGTCGATGATGGCGTGGCGAATCCGGCAGTTTCTGCCGATTTCGACCCAGTCCATGATGACCGAATCTTCGATGCGGCTGAAGCTGTGGATCCGCACGTTGCGGCCGACGACGCAGTTGTGCACGTAGCTGCCGCTGATGATCGTACCTTCGGCGACGACGGAGTTGACGGCCGTGCCCTGGCGATCTTTCGAGTCGAAGACGAACTTCGCCGGCGGGTCGGCATAACCGACGGTGCGCAGCGGCCAGCTGCGATTGTACAAATTGAATGACGGATCGATGGAGCAGAGGTCCATGTTGGCGTCATAATATGCGTCGAGCGTGCCGAGATCGCGCCAGTAGCTGGGCTCTTCCCCTTTTGAGGGAATCGGCACGCGATTCTTGCGAAAATCATAGGCGAAAACGCAGTTGCTTTTGATTAAACTGGGCAGAATATCCCAGCCGAAATCGTGCGTGCTCGACAGCTTATCCGCGTCGGCATTGAGCGAATCTATCAGCACTTGGTTATTAAAAAGGTAATTGCCCATGGATACCAGAGCGTAGTCGGGCTCGCCGGGAATAGATTTAGGATTTTCTGGCTTCTCGTCGAAACCCATGATGCGCCAGTCATCATCGACCGCGATCACGCCAAACTGATGGGCTTCCTCGATTTTCACCGGCAAAGCGGCGACGGTGACGTCGGCCGATTGTTTTTGGTGCTCGTCGATCATCTGGCGGACGTTCATGCGATAGATATGATCGGCGCCGAACACGGCGACCAGTTTCGGGTCGTGGCGTTCGAGCAAATAGAGATTCTGATAAACCGAGTCGGCGGTGCCTTGGTACCATTCCTTGCCCGAGCGCATTTGCGCCGGCACCGGCGTGATAAAATGTTCGCCGAGAAAGTCGGTGGTGCGCCAGCCGCGGTCCAAATGCTCCAACAACGACTGGGCCTTGAATTGCGTCAGGACGTAAATCGACAAAATGCCGGAGTTGACGAAGTTCGACAGCACAAAATCGATGATGCGATATCTGCCGCCGAACGGCACGGCGGGCTTGGCCCGGTGTTGCGTCAAAGGATAGAGGCGCTCGCCGCGACCGCCAGCCAGTACGACCCCCAAAACGTACATCATTGCCCTCTTTTTTGTCCCCTCTTCAATGCAAAAGTTGCTGATACAAGTTGCTGTACGCTTTGGCCGATTGGTCCCAGGAAAAATCCATCGCCATGGCGCGACGCCTGAGCGCGGTCCAGGCCTTGTCATCACGATAGACCGTCAAGCCGCGATCGATGGCGGCGAGCATCGCTGCGCTTGCATAAGGCGCAAAAACAAAACCGGTGCCGGTTTGGCTCCCGGCATCGTAATCTTCCACGGTATCTTTTAGCCCGCCGACCGCGCGCACGATCGGGATCGTACCATATTTTAGGCTGTACATCTGATTGAGGCCGCAAGGCTCGTACTGGGACGGCATCAGGAATAAATCGGCCCCGGCTTCGATCTGATGGGCCAGGGCTTCGTTAAAGCCGATCGCCACTGCCACCCGTTCGGGGTAGCGCTCGGCGGCGTCGCGGAAAAACTGTTCGAAGCGCGACTCGCCGGCGCCGAGCAGGACGACCTGCACGTCGCGCTCCATCAGCTTGTCGAAGATATCTTCGATCAGGTCGAAGCCCTTCTGCGAGGTCAAGCGCGATATCATCCCGATGAGCGGCGTGTTGATTTCGTCGGCCAGGCCGACGACGCGCCGCAGAGCTTTTTTGCAGTCGCGTTTCACGTTCAAGCTGTGTTCGCCGTAGTGATGGGTCAGGAACGGGTCCGTCCAGGGATTCCACTGATAATAATCGACGCCGTTGAGGATGCCGACGAGATCCGCCGCGCGTTGTTGCAAGACGCCCTCAAGACCGAAGCCTTGCTCCGCTCCCAAGATTTCCTGGGCGTAGGAAGGACTCACCGTCGTGATCTTGTCGGCAAGGAGCAAGGCGCCTTTGAGAAAACTGACGTTGCCGTAAAACTCGAGAAACATCGGCGTAAAATAGCTCGGGTTGAGGTTTAAAAGCGGCCAAGCGGCTGCTCCAAAGACGCCTTGAAAGCCGAGATTGTGGATCGTAAAAACGGTTTTAGCCGCCGCGATTTCGGCATAGCGCGCCGGCTGGGTCTTGAGAAACACTGTGGCCAAAGCAGCTTGCCAGTCGTGGCAATGCACGATGTCGACAGGTTTTAGGCGCAAAAGCTCCAGCGCGGCACGACTGAAAAAAACAAATCGCTCGGCATTGTCGAGATAGTCACCGGCCGGCGCGCCGTAAAGAAATTCGCGATCGAAGTATTGATCGGCGCGGATCAAAAAGACGGGGACGCCTTTGCCTAGGGTAGTTTTAAGAACCGTGGGTTCTATCTCCCGGCCGGCAACCGGCACCGAGAGTGTGATGCCGGTCTCGCGCACGGGAAAGTTACCCCTGAGCGCCGACCGATATGCCGGCGCGACGACGCACGGCTCATGCCCGAGCCGTTCCAAGGCCACGCTCAACGTGCCGGTCACGTCGGCCAAGCCGCCGGTCTTGGCGAGCGGAGTTATCTCGGAGGCGATCATCGCGATCTTCATGTTGGTTTCTAAATTTCGCTAGGCGCGTTGATAGTGCTGTCCTGCCATGGTCCGTCATTCCCGCATGCTTTTAGCGGGAATCCAGTGGATCCGGACTGGACCCCCGATTAAAGCATTCGGGGGTGACAACCTGGGGGAAGCCTCGCGAAGGCCTTCTGATCCCGGCACGGGCTGTTCCGTCTAAAGCGATGAGCGGAAAGTTATTTTCGGATTTTAACCCATCCGCGCGCGGATGTCGCCGATTGTTCTGAGCAGGTCTAAGAGTCTCGGCATGGCGCGGATGTGCTCGATCGTGAAGCAAGCCTTGCGCTGCCAATTCGGCCGCTCCTGCCAGGTGCCGGGGACGTTTTGTGGCGCGGTTTCGAGCCAGAGATCTGCAAAATTGACGAGTAAGAATTCAGCATTCTGGGCCAGGAAGGACAGCCACGCTTTGAGAACGGCGGCGGGAGCGGCATCGTCGCCGAGCGGGCCGGTCAAGCGCAGAAACGCCGTGAGCGCGTCGCGCTGCGCCGAGCGGTATTCGCGCTCGTGGCGCGCTTGCTCGTCGTTGAGCGACCCCAGCGCCAGGCGATCGTCGATATCGGCGCCGGTCCAGAAACTCATGAACGTCGCGGTGTCGTGAGTGTTAAGGCTGGCCACGGTATTCGGCGCCAGGCGATCGAGTGCGTTTGACGGATCGGCGCTCACGCCGAATTGGCCGACGTGCATGCCGAGAATCTTGTGGCGCGCCAGCGCTTCGGTCACGTAGGCGGGCACAGTTCCGAGATTTTCACCGACGATTTGCACGCGATGGCGGTGCGATTCCAAGTTCAGGAGGGCATAGTATTCCGCGGCGCGGTTATGGACGTACAAACCCTCGGCGGCGCTAAAGCCGTCCGGTACCCAAAAAGCGCGGTGCAGCCCCATGACATGATCGATGCGCAGCATGCCGGCGTAGGCCATATGATGGCGCAGGCATTCGCGATAGTAGCGGTATCCCTGGCGCCGGATCGCTCCTGGATGGAACGGTGGAAAGCCCCAGTTCTGCCCTTTGACAAACAGGCCGTCCGGCGGCGCGCCGGCGGAAGCGCTCATGGCAAATAGATCGCGCCCGCGCCAGACATCATAACCATCGCGATTAACGCCGAGCGGAAAGTCGAGATAAAGCACCACGCGCTGTTGGTTCGTCTCAACGCGCAATTTGCGCGCCTGCTCGTCGCACAGCCATTGGACGTACTCATGATATGATTTAGCCCGCTCGTCGTAACCGTTGGGCTTTAAGACACCGCCGCGACCGGCCTCATCCCAGTGGAGCCAGCTCTTGCGCTCGCGCTCGACTTTGGCGCGAAAGGCGGCGTAGTGCCGGACGGTGGGATGCGCCGTGACAAAGTTTTCAAAGCTTGGGCGGCGCTCGGGAGATTTTAGCAGTAAAGCATTCAGCATCTCTTCGATCACCCGGCGCTTGAGCGCCATGATCTTGCGGTAGTCAACCAGGGCCTGGCGGCGCACGGCATCGAGCTCGCGGCAAAACTCGGCGGAGCCGAGCAGAGCCTGAGCCGCCGGGCAATCCGCGAGCTCCGGGATACTCGTCACGTCGAGGTAAAATTCATTCCAGAAGAGCCGGCTCACCGGCGCGTAGGGGCTCGGATTGAACGGTTCGTCGAGGAAGCCGGCGAGCATCGGCAGCGTGGCGACCGCGTGTCCCTTCATCTCGCTGGTCAAACGCGCCAGTTGCGCCAAATCGAAAAAGTCGCCGGCGCCCCAGCTCCGCGCCGAGTTGAGCGCATAGAGCGGGCAGAAAATCCCCCAGCGTTTAACGTTCGACTGCGCTGGCGCGTACGCTTGGTAAGGCGCGGCGAAAAGCTCAGACGCCAATTCGAGGTCGCCGAGACGCAGATGGAGCCGATGATAACCGAGCGGAATCGGCGCGCGCAGGAGCATGCTGCGGGAGACATAGCCGGCGCCTTCCACTTCCTTGAACAACGGCTTGAGCGGGCCATCGTCACATTGCACCGCCAAGCGCTCGCCGTCTTCGAGGATGATCTCGCCGGTGACGGGAGCCTGCACCAATCGGCGCGGTAGCCACAATTTGATTTTCAGCGGCTGGTCTTGCCAGGCGATGGTGACCGGCTCGATGCCGCGTTGCCACAACGCCTGGCGCCGCGCGCGCAGCGCGCCTGGAACGTCATGTATTGAATCCACGGGCGCGCCCAGGGATGTTAGCACGCTGAGGATCGATTCCGGCGGCGCTTGGCGCATTTGCCCAAGGCCGTCGATGTAGGCGGTTTGGAGATTGTAAAGACGAGCGAGATTTTGCAGTTGATCAGGAGCCGCCATGGAGATTGAATCTGGAAGAAATTATTTCAGCAAAGGCTACGCCAATTTCACGCGGGTAGTGGTTCAGTTTGATTAAGGCCCTCACTGGGTTCGGGATGATAGATTGCTAAATTGTCATTCCGAGCGGCAGACTGTGTGAAAACTCTATCGGAGCCCTTCGACCGGGCTGCTATGTGCTCAAATTTCAATGATGCGACCCGTTCGTGGTGAGCTCCGTCGAACCATGAACGTAGTTTTCACACAGTCTGGCGGAGCGAGGATCCTTCTTGATGCAAAGTTCGATTTGGATTCAAACTGAACCACTACCTTCTCGCGTCGCGCCCGATGGCAGCTCACTTGCGCTCACTTCAACGCCGGCGTGATGGGCGATGCTGAAATTAAATCGCGCAGAAGTTAAGCCGCAATGACTTAGACAAGGCGAACCCAGGGTTTTTGCAGCGAAGTGGCGTATCCGACCTCAGTCGCGTGGGTAACGCCGGCGGCGTGCAGATCGTCGATCAGTTTGGCCGCGTGCCGTTTGGCAACGGCGATCAGCAATCCGCCCGAGGTCTGCGGATCGAGCGCGACCTGGACCAGCCCTTCACGGATCGATTTATCAATGGTTATTTTATCTTCCAAGTAGTCCTGGTTGCGTTTACAGCCGCCGGTGACGTAACCCTTCTCGGCCAAGCGCGGCGCGCCGCGCAGTAATGGCAGTTTGGCCGATTCGATCACCAACGTGATGCCGCTGCCGCTCGCCATCTCGAGGGCGTGACCGAGAATGCCGAAGCCGGTGACGTCGGAACAGGCGTGCACCGCGTGTTTGCGCGCGACCGCCGAAGCCGCGGCGTTGAGCGTTGTCATCGACTTGACTGCTTCGTTGACGCTTTCTTCCGAAGCCTTGCCCTTCTTGAGCGCGGTGGTGATGATTCCCGTGCCCAATGGCTTGGTCAGGATCAACGCATCGCCTTCCTGAACGCCGACGTTGCGCAAGATTTTATCCGGATGAATCACGCCCGTGACCGCCATGCCGAACTTGATCTCTTCGTCGATGATGCTGTGGCCACCGATGACCACGGCGCCGCTTTCCTTGACCTTCTCGGCGCCGCCTTTGAGGATCTCGCCGAGGATTTCGATATCCATCTTGCCTTTGGGAAAACAGACGATGTTCAGGCAAGTCTTGGGCTCGCCGCCCATGGCGTAGACGTCGCTTAGTGAATTGGCCGCCGAGATCTGGCCGAAAACATACGGGTCGTCGACGATCGGCGTGAAAAAATCGACGGTGTTGACGATAGCCAAATCGGGGCGCAGCCGATACACCCCCGCGTCGTCGGAGGTTTCGGTGCCGACCAGCATGTCGGGATTATTAAACTTGGGCAGTCCGTGCAAGACTTGCACGAGGTCGGCGGGGCCGAGCTTTGCGGCTCAACCCGCGGCCTTGACCTCTTGCGTCAGACGAACGGCTTTCTTGTTTTTCAAAATCATGCCCGGTCAACTCTAGATCGATCGGAAACAGTTTTCAATGCGATAATTTGGCTTTTTCACCGGAGCGGGGATTTGAGGCGCCGGATGTCGCCGATCCTGATCGTGAGCCCGTCGCGGTCGAAGAATTCCAACAACGGAATCGTATACTTGCGGCTCGAACCGATCAGGTCGCGGAAGGAGGCGGCGGTCATCTCGCCTTTCTCGGTCAAGTGCTTCGTCAACGTTTGCCGCAGTTGTTCGATGCTGCCGGCGAGGAAGTACATGTCCGTCGTAATGCGCACGACGGCGCCTTCGCGCTCCAAAAGACGAATGACTTCGTTTAGCCGGTTGCGCGGCACGCCGGCCCGCTTTTCGATTTCCTTTAGGTCGGGCGGGGCCAACGGCTGCTCGCCGAGGATTTTTTTGATCTTGTCCATCAGCGTCTTTTCCTGGCCGCCGAGCTGGACGCGGTGGCTGGCCAGGCGCAAAAGATTTTCCTCTTTGACGATGAGTTTCTCGTGCATCAGCGTGTCAGTGACGACGCGGAAGATCTTCGGCGACAGCGTATAGACCAGTTTACCCCGGAGCTCTTCCATGTCCATACCGGGCACAAGCGGATGGGCGGCATGAAACCCTTTTAGCCTCTCGAGGATTTGCTCTTTGAGCCGGGCCCACTTGTGTTGCGTGGTGTGCAATTTCTCGACCTCAGCGCTCAGAACGCGCAGGTTTTTCATCTTTTCGAGGCTGTCGCGGATCTGTTCTTCTTGCACGTTCAGAAACTGATAGATTGCATCGATCGGCAGGGCGAAGGCAGCGCTGCTCTCGATATAGGCTTCGGTAAGCGCAGCGGCATCTCCACGGAGGAGCGCTTCCAAGCGACTCTGCAAATTGGCCTCTGCGCGCTTGTGGCGGCTTGCCCAGGGGTTGATGATGATGCCGCCGGCCAGGGTGCGGCGCGCGGTTTCGTCGCGCAGAATGAAATGATCGCCGCGCAACGCCAGCAGCGGTTCGGAGATCGTGATCTGGCAGTAGGCCGACTCTTTCGCCTCGATCTTTTCTCCGGCGCCTAAGATGACGATTTTGCCGAGCCGCTCAGCAGCGCCGAGATGAACTCGTACGCGCTGATGATTTTTGAGCCCCTTTTGCGCGCCCGGCCGAACTTCCAGATGAGCGTCGAAGCGGTCCGTCACGAGCGAGATTTTCTCGTGGCAGATTACATGACCGCGGGCGATCTCGGCGCGATCGGGTCCGGTAAGGTTCATCGCCACGCGTTGCCCCCAGCCAGCGCTGTCGACCGACTTGCCGTGGACCTGCAAACTGCGTACGCGAAAAATATGATCTCCGGGTAAGCAGCGCACCTGCTCGCCGACTTTGATCTCGCCGCTCAATGCGGTGCCGGTGACGACCACGC
>JBOHVN010000122.1:0-5618 GCA_050735675.1 Binatia bacterium
GCGAAGCGTCGATCAGTTGCACTTTGCCCTTACGCGCGGGCGCCTTGCGGTTGGTGACGACCCAAACGTAGGTGGCGATGCCGGTGTTGTAGAAAAGCTGCTCGGGTAGCGCGATCAACGCTTCGAGCAGATCGTTCTCCAGAATAAAGCGGCGGATTTCGCTTTCGCCGCTACCGGCGTCGCCGGTGAAGAGCGGTGAACCGTTCATGATGATCGCGATGCGCGAGCCGCCGTCCTTCTGATCTTTGGCGTGCGCGAGCATGTGCAGCAGGAATAAAATCTGGCCGTCGCTGATGCGCGGAAGGCCCGGGGCAAAGCGGCCGGCGATGCCTCGCTCATGCTCGGCGCGGACCTTGTCTTCGTCGCGTTTCCAATCCTTCCCGTAGGGCGGATTGGCGATCAGGTAATCAAAAGGTTTGCCGGCGTGGCGGTCGTTCGAGAGCGTGCTACCAAACGCGATATTATCGGCATCGCGCCCGATCGGCTCTTTCATGAACAAATCAGATTTCGACACCGCCCACGTTTCAGGGTTCACCTCCTGGCCGAAAAGGTGGATCTCGGCGCTGGGGTTGATCGCGGGCCTAAGCAGCCCACCGTTCTTTCGCACACCGATGGTGATGTGTTCCTTCGTGATCATCAGCATGCCGCCGGAGCCGCAGCACGGATCATAGACCGTGCAAATGACTCGGTGCTTGCGGAGGCGGTCCTCGTCGCCGGCGAGCATGAGATCCACCATAAGGTGGACGACGTCTCGCGGCGTGAAATGCTCGCCGGGATTTTCGTTCAGCGCTTCGTTGAACTTACGGATCAACTCTTCGAAGATCGTACCCATGGTCGGGTTGTCGATCTTGTCCGGATGCAGATCGACTTTTTTGAAGCGTTCCAGAACCTGGAACAGTAGTCCCGCCTCGTCGAGCTTGCTGATGGTGTTATCGAAGTCGAACTTTTCCAGCACCTCGCGCATGTTGGGGCTGAAGCCGGCAATGTAATTACGCAGGTTGGCGGCGAGGTGCGGCGCATCGGCGAGGAGCTTATCGAAGTCGTAGCGGGATGTATTGTAGAAGGCGAAGCCCGATGCTTGCCGCAGCATGGGCTCGAGGTTCTCGAGTTTGCCCTTATAGCTTGCCTGGGTCTTGAGAACTTTCTCTTTCGTCGGCGTGAGCACACAATCGAGGCGACGCAGGACTGTGAGCGGTAAAATGATATCCTGGTACTTGCCGCGCTTGAACGTGTCACGGATCAGGTCTGCAACACCCCAGAGGAAACTGACGATCTCGCTATGGTTCATTCGTTTCGAACCTTCATTGATTTAACTGGTTCAGCTAACTGCCCGCTGGGTTGAATATATAAATCGTATGCCGTGCTAACTTCAGTCGATCTGCCGGCGAGATTCGCTTTGCATCGGAGGCTAAGCGTATTGTCGATGGAATTTACTCTGATGTGGCGGTTGTGTAAACCCTAGACGCCTCTACGCGAATTCTTTTCTCTGTCGCGCAGTACCGGGATATCTTCGATCTTCTCCTGCGGTAACATTTTCCAGCAAATGCCTCGTGGCCGGGCGAATTGAGCGGTGACTTCGATGACTTCCGTTGGTGTCACAATCGCCGTGAGCGGGATATCGTGCTCGGTCATCGGGATTTCTTCGTCGATAATTTGCAGCGGATGGACCGAAGTGACGATCGGAGTCTTGGCGCGGATCTTTTTCCGTTCCGTGAGTAGAGCGAATTCCAGGTCGGAGTAGCCGCCGCCTTTGCCGACGCGCGCACCCTGGCGATTTACCGCGACCGAACCGCAGACGACGAGATCTATTTTTGGCATTTCTTCAAGCGTCACCGGCCTGCCATATTGTCCCGCACCTTTGATAGACGATGCGGCATAGGGTGAACATTCAAGTCTCTTTGGATCGAGCTCGATGATCGGTTTTTCACTGCGCAGGCGCGGTACCGGCATGTAGACGACTTTGCCGTCGGTCAAAGCTTTCTGGCGGATGGCGCGCTGCGGCGAGTCGGGATTGATCTTCAAAATCCGCGCGGCTTTCCAGTAGCGAGTCTCGGCCAAGTGCTTGGCGCAGGCTTCGGCGCCGGCAAAATTGGGAATGCGTCCGGCGGCGCCCGGAAAGCGCGCGACTTTCTCTTTCTTCAGAGTTTCCCAGATCGACTCCCGGATGTCGTCTTTGGTTCTCATTCGGCCAACGTTAGTCTACGCAGTAGGGCATGGCAAACAGGCGTGGGGGAAGGCGCGCCTTGCCCACATTGTTCATATCATGGGCTATTTATTGACTGGCGCGGAAGCGCGGTTGTAAGATCATTTTAATGGATAGTTTTGTCGTCGTTTATGTTACCGCGGGATCCGCCGAAGAGGCCGAGCAATTGGCGCAGACGCTGGTCGGCGAGAGACTGGCGGCGTGCGTCAATCGCATCAAGTCGGTGCGCTCGGTTTATCGCTGGCAGGGGCAGGTCGAGCAGAGCGATGAAGAGTTGCTGATCATCAAGACGCGCAAAAATCTATTCAACGCTCTGGAAAAACGCGTGCGCGAGCTGCACAGCTATTCGGTGCCGGAAGTTATCGCGCTGCCGGTCGTCGCCGGCAGCGCCGGCTATTTGGGCTGGCTGAGCGATCAGGTCGCCAACGACGCAGATGCGCATGAGGAGAGTGTCCGCACCGTGAGAGAAATGTCGGCCGGCGGCGTGATCTATCGCAAAAACGCCGAGGACTATGAGATCGCTCTGATTCACGTGCGCCATCGCTGGGGCTTGCCGAAAGGACATGTCGAGGAGGGTGAGCGGGACGAGGAGGCGGCGCTGCGCGAGGTGCGCGAGGAGACCGGACTTGAGGGCAAGCTCATCCGTAAACTGGGCGATATCCGCTACTCTTATCGAGATAAGACCAAAGAAGGCGAGCCCATACGCATCTATAAACGGGTGCACTTTTTTCTCTTGCGCTATCTCAAGGGCGACGTGCGCGATCACGACCATGAGGCGGACGACGTGCGCTGGTTTCCCATCGAGCAGGCGATCAAGCAGCTCAAGTTCGCCACCGAGCGCAAAATGGTGCACCGCGCCATGTCGGTGTTGCGCGCCCGCCAAGGGCAGCGCCGCTCGCCGGCGGCGCAGGGCCATTCGTAGTCTTCTTGTTCGAAACGGTTTCTTTTATAGCGCGAATTCGGCGCTTTGGCTCAGCAGCAATTGATAACTCGGATTCGGAAGGAGGCAGGCATTGAGTCAAGTCGCATTGATCACGGGAGGGGGTGGCGGGATCGGCGGCGCCGTGGCGCGCCGCATGGCGGCGGCCGGCATCGCGGTTGTCATCGCTGATTTCGACGGCGCTGCCGCCGAAAAAGTTAAGAATGAAATCGTCGGAGCCGGCGGCAAAGCCGATGGGCTCGCCGTCGACGTGACCGTCGCCCGCGAGGTTAATGCGATCGTCACGGACGTCGACAAGCGCTTCGGCCGGATCGATATTTTGGCCAACATTGCCGGCGGCAGCGCGTACACAAAACGCATCGAGGAATTCACCTGGGCGCAGTGGAAGGAAGTCATGGACGCCAACTTGAAAGGGACGTTCCTCATGTGCCGTCAAGTGGCGCCGGTCATGCAGCGGCAGAAGAGCGGCCGAATTATTAACACCGCATCCAATTACGGCGTGACCGGCTCGGCTCTGCGCACGCCGTATGCGGCCGCGAAAGCGGGCATCATCACATTTACCAAATCGCTGGCCCTGGAGCTGGCGCCCGATAACATACTGGCCAACACGGTTGCGCCGGGACCGACGGATACGCCGCGAGTTATGGAAAAGGAATCCGCCGAGGCGCGCCGGCAGCGCTGGTGGCCCAACATTCCACTCGGACGAACGGCTGTGCCGGAGGACCTCGCCGAGATGTATTATTTTCTCACGGCGCCGGAGAGCGCGGCGATTACCGGACAAACCTTTCACGTCAACGGCGGGGTGGTGATGCCATGAGACTAAGAGACAAAGTGGCCGTGGTAACGGGTGGAGCTCAAGGGATCGGCCGGGCGGTGGCTCTCGGCATGGCTCGCGAAGGCGCCAAGGTCGTTGTCGCCGATTTGCAGGCGGAAAAGGCGCAGTCGGTGGCCAACGAGTTACAGGCTCTCGGAGCTGAAGCGTCGGCTATCGAGGTGAACGTCGCCAATGAATCGTCGGTGAAACGGATGGCGAAAAGCACCTTCGACCGATTCGGCCGCGCCGATATTCTCGTCAACGTCGCCGGTATTTATTACCCCAAGGCGTCGGTGGTTGAGCTGTCCGAGGAAGACTGGGATCGCACCATCGACATCAACGTCGGCAGCAATTTTCTTTGTTGCCGCGAGTTCGTGCCGGCGATGCGCGCGCAAAAGAGCGGGCGCATCATCAGCCTCGCTTCGGGCATCGGACACTACGGCATGCGGCAGTTCTCCCACTATGCGGCGTCAAAAGCCGCCGTCATAGGATTCGTTAAAGCGCTCGCCCGCGAAGTCGGGCCGGATGGGATTACCGTAAACGCGATCTGCCCTGGCTCGGCGAATACCTCCATGCCGCGCCAACACCGCTCCGAGGAAGAAGTCATGGCGCGGTTGCGTTCTACGCCGTTGCCCCATGTGCTCGAACCCGAAGACATCGCCGGCCCGATTCTGTTTCTCGCCAGCGATGCCGCGGGATATATCACCGGGCAGTCGTACAATATCAACAGCGGCAGTTACATGTTCTGAGCGGCTCCATAGATATGCCTTCGCTTGCCCCGTTGCCGTTTGCCGTCGCGTGCAAAGACCTTAAGGCGGTGGTGAACATGGCCAACAGCGTTCTCGTTCGATAATAAGAATGCGCGTGTTGCCTGAACCGTAGGTTGGTGTCAAGGTGCAACAATGTCGGTCTCACGCGGCCGTAGTTCGCGCCGGCCGGCACTGAGTTAGCCGTTAAGGTGCTGGCGGAGAGCGGCGCAGATTTAAGCGCGCGTTTTGATATCGGCATTCGAGCATGTCTTCGGTTTGCGGGATTACTTTTTAAACTGCGGCCGTTACATTTTCAACGTTGGTCTCGTCAGTGGTCATATCGGTTGATTGAGTTCACCGCGGACCCTGAAACGGCTCGGCAATTTTGAAGGAGGGGAACCGATGGCGACAAAGCCGTCTAAGTTCGGTTTCGTGGAGTGCGCCGACCTGGTCAACGAACAGAAATACGGCGCGGCGTTGCGGTTGTTTCAGCAAGCGGTCGGAAAATTTCTCGATTCGAAAAGTCCGCCCAAGCGCGGCGAGATCGCCCGCCAGTTGCTGCAAATCGGCACCGCCCTGGAAGAGACGCTCAAGCGGGCGATCGGCGACGATTGGGACTCCCACGTGCCGAAATTCGACGACGACGCCAGACATCCGAACTGTTCGTTCTGTGGCAAGAACCAAGGCGAAGTGCGCAAGCTCATCGCCGGCCCGTCGGTCCATATTTGCGATGAATGCGTCGAGCTGTGCAAGGATATCGTCGGCCAGGAGATCGACGGCGGTGAAGGAGTCAAAAGAAAGAGGGCGAAATCGAAATCAAAAGAAAACCGTCTTTGCGGCATTTGCATGGAAGCGCGCGAGACCGACGAACTGATCTTTTTGCCGCACGCGGCCTATATGTGCGCTGGCTGC
>JBOHVN010000123.1:0-6185 GCA_050735675.1 Binatia bacterium
GTCGAGGCGGGAGAAATTCTTGGCGTCATGGGGCCGAACGGTTCAGGTAAGACGACCCTGTTCAATCTCGTCAGCGGCGCTCTCACTCCGGACAGCGGTGAGATTCAGTTGCTCGGCGAACGCACGAGGGGCCTACCGCCTCATCAAATCTGCCGCCGCGGTTTGGCGCGAACCTTTCAACTCGTGCGACCCTTTCTCGGACTCTCGGCCTTGGAAAACGTGCTGGTGGGATTGGGTTATGGCCGCCAGAGATTGACCGGAAGTGTTGCCCGGAAAAAAGCGGTCGAATTGCTGGCCTCGGTGGGTCTGGGCGGCCAGTCGAGCCGTCCGGCGCATACTTTCACGGTGATGGATAGAAAGCGGCTCGAGCTGGCCCGCGCGCTGGGAACATCGCCCAAGCTCTTGCTCCTCGATGAATTCATGGCGGGGTTGACCCCTGTGGAGACCGCAGAGGCCATTCATCTCATCCGCTCCCTGCAGCGCGACGGCCTCACGGTTATACTAGTTGAACATATCGTCTGGGCATTGCTCGATGTCTCGCACCGCATCGTGGTTCTGAGCGCGGGTGAAAAAATCGCCGACGGTGCACCCGCCGAGGTGGCGAACGATCCGCAGGTCATCGAGGTTTATCTCGGCGGAACGACCTAAAAATAAGACGTTTCCAGCCGTTCCAAATGTTCCAGTCGTTCCAATCGTTCGAAGAACCAATTCCGAAAACGTCTGGAACAATTGGAACTGTTGGAACGATTGGAACGGTTCTAGGTGAAGAATGCTTGTAATAGAAAATTTACAAGTCGCCTACGGCGAGCTACTTGCGCTCCAAGGCGTGAGCCTGGCGATTGGATCCGGGGAAATGGCCGCGCTTGTCGGCCCCAACGGCGCGGGAAAAACTACTTTGCTCAAGACTATTGCCGGCCTGCTTGAGCCGCGGGCCGGCGTGATACGATGGCACGATGAAACCATCAGCACAGCCTCGCCGCAACGGATCGTCGAGCGCGGCATCGCGCTGGTGCCGGAGGGCCGCAGGCTCTTTGCCGGGATGACGGTGCGAGAAAATCTCGAGCTCGGCGCCTTTAGCCGGCGCGCGCAGAAAGAAAAAAACGCTCAGCTCGAAAAGATCTTCACTCTTTTTCCGCGCCTCTTCGAACGCCAGCGTCAACGCGCCGGCTCGCTCTCCGGCGGCGAACAGCAAATGCTCGCGCTCGGGCGCGCGCTCATGGGACTGCCGCGCCTCCTATTACTCGACGAGCCATCCCTCGGGTTGGCCCCGCGAGTCGTCGAATCGATCATGTCGATTCTCTCTGAGCTCCACCGCGACGGCATGAGCCTGCTGATCGTCGAGCAAAACGTGCACGCCGTCCTCGCGCTCGCCCAGCGCGCCTATATTCTCGAAAGCGGCCGAATCGTCGGCGCAGGTGAAGCCAGAAAATTGCTCGACGACGATCATGTCCGCACGGCGTATCTCGGCCCGCTCGCGCGCGGGACGTCGGCATAATTTCGAAGCAAAGGAAGAACAGGGCTATTAATATGCGTACACGATACTTTGTCGTCATTCCCGTGAAAACGGGAATCCAGGTTAACGATGACTAAGCAGCTGGCAGTTTACATCCTCGCCAGCAAACGGAATGGAACACTTTACATCGGAGTAACGAGCAACCTCCAAAACCGTGCATGGGAACACAAGAATGAATCCATCGCGGGCTTTACCAAAAGAAACGGAGTTCACACTTTAGTGTATTATGAGCTACACCACGACATGATCTCCGCAATAACCAGGGAGAAGCAGATCAAAAAACGGAACCGCGCGTGGAAGCTCGGGCTGATCGAAGAACACAATCCCGAATGGAAGGACTTGTGGCAGGCGATACTTTGAGATTCACAAACAAAGAGCCTGGATTCCCGTTTTCACGGGAATGACGATCTTGTCATTTTTGAGCGTAACACACTGAATGCCTAATACATCACGAGAAACGTTCGCTTCGGATCAACAATGATTCTCACCCAACAACTCATTCTCGGCCTGCTGGTCGGCGGACTTTACGGCTTGGCCGCCGCCGGACTGTCGCTGACGTTCGGCGTGCTGCGAGTCCTGAACGTCGCTCACGGCGAACTGCTCATGGTCGGCGGTTACGCGACGTTTTGGCTTTTCACCCTTTGGCAGATCGACCCGTTCGTCTCACTGCTCGGTGTCGGTCCGGCCATGTTCGTGCTCGGTCTGCTGCTCTACGCTGTGCTGTTTCGATTCGTCGTCAGAGCTCATGAAGAAGCGCGCATCAAGAATTCTCTTCTCATTGGTTTCGGCCTAACGCTGGTTTTGCATGCCCTCGCGATCCAACTTTGGACCGCGGACGAGCGCGCCGTCACGACGGCATACTCGGGCGCCGTGATGCGGCTGGGCCCCTTCGCGATTCCGCTGCTGCGCTTGAGCAGTCTCCTCTTCGCCTTTGCAATTCTGGCGGCGCTTCACCTGTTTCTTGCCAGGACACGCTGGGGTCGAGCGATCCGGGCGACGGCCGAGGACTGGGAAGCCGCCGCCCTCATGGGAATTCCGGTGGGACGAACGTACTTGCTTGCGTTTGCCCTCGGTACTGCGCTGGCTGGCATCGCCGGCGGGCTGGTCAGCATTTCCTATTCGATCAGCCCTTCCATTGGCATGGAGTGGACCCTGAAGGCTTTGATCGTCGTCGTGCTCGCCGGCCTTGGATCCCTCTTTGGCAGCTTCGCCGGCGGCATCCTGCTTGGTCTCGCCGAGTCGATGAGCGTGGTATTTCTCGGCGGCCCGTACCGCGAAGTCGTCGGCCTCATGCTTTTCCTCCTAGTGCTGCTGGTGCGGCCTCAAGGATTATTCGGAACGCGTACATGAAACCAGCCGTGGCCGGAATTTTACTGGCGGGCGGCTTCGCCGCGCTGCCATTTTTCACCGAGCGCAACGATTTGCTCAATCTCGGCGTGCAGATTTTTCTCGCAATCGTCCTGGCGCAGAGTTGGAACGTAGTGGGCGGCTACGCCGGACAGATCAATCTCGGCCATGCGGCATTTTTTGGACTCGGCGCGCTGACCACGCGCATGCTGTGGGTCGGCGACGTGCCGTTAGTTTTGTCGCTCTTGGCGGGTGCCTTGGTTGCAACCGCATTCGGTTGCTTGATCGGCGTGCCGGCCTTCCGCCTGCGCGGCGCCTATTTCGCCATCGGCACCCTCGGGTTTGCGGAGATACTCCGGATCACGATCGGCAACGTCTTGCCGGAGATCTCCACGATCCGCGCTGCTGAGCTCGCGTCGTATGATATTTTGCCGCGTTACTATCTAACGCTCGCGCTGGCCGTGCTTTGCGTCGGTATGGTCTCACTGTTAGTCCCGTCGCGCGTGGGATTGGGCATACGCGCGGTGCGCGAAGACGAGGCCGCGGCTGAGGCTTCAGGTGTCAGCGCTTTACGCCATAAGCTTCTCGCCCTAGCCGTCTCCACAGCGTTCGCCGGCCTGGCCGGCGGCGCATTCGCGTATTACCACGTGAGTTATTACCCGCAGCATACTTTCTCCCCGATCTGGACTTTTGATGCCGTGCTGATGTCTTTCGTTGGCGGCGTCGGAACTGTGCACGGTCCGGTGCTCGGCGCGCTGTTTTACGTGATCTTGAAAGAATTACTGGCGGTGAAATTAGTGGAATTTCATCTGATAATCTTTGGTGTCTTGTTTATGCTCGTCGTGCTCTTTTTTCCCGGCGGGTTGGTCGAAGCATGGAGCCGCTTGCGTCGTTTAGTTTCTCGGCGGACCGACGGGTCGAATCGCTAAGATATCACCGCAGAGGCGCGGAGGACGCCGAGTAAAGAGTTCTTGATTAAAGATTACTCCGAACTCTGCGCACTCTGTGCCTCTGTGGTGAATGGAATTGCAGCGCTATTTTCCGAGCTGTTCGATCCAGCCGCTACGGACAATTTTTTCCAACGGTCCATTTTCGCGGAAATACTCCGGCCGCTCTATCAAGTCCTTGGGCACGGCCGTCGATAGCGCCAGCTCCTCCAGCACCGCCTGGATGCCTCGATCTGTGACCCGCGGGATCGGCTTGAATAAATTTGCGTAGGCTTCCACCGCCTTTTTTCCGAGCAGCGGGTCCTTCGGTTTGAGCCACCTGATATACGCTCTTTCGCCGGCGCTGTGATCCTTTTTCATTAAATGGATCGCTTCGATATACGCTTTGAGAAAACGCTCCACGGTATCGGGATTTTCTTTCACAAAGGCCCGGCTGCTCACTACACAAGAAGCGGGATAGACGAAATCGGTCTTGGATAAATCGAGCAGAACGGGCCAGCCCCGCTGCAGATAGGGTAACGCGAGGTCGAACGGCAGCGCCGCCGCGGCAATTCTTCCGGTTTCCAACGCTGCCGCGTATTCAGTTCCGAGCTGGAGAATCGTGACATCTTTCTCGGGATTAAGCCCGGCATACTTGAGCGCCGAGCGGAGATAGAAATGCGTCGTCGAGCCCAAGCGGGTCACCGCGCTTGCTTTGCCTTTGAGCTCGGCGGCGGTTTTGATTTCGGGCCGAGCCATGAGGTAGACGAGATCGGAGTCTGCCGGACACGCCATGAGAGTAATGTCGCCGCCTTTGATTCTCGCCGCCAGCACCGACGCCGCACCCGCGCCGGAAAATTGCAACTCTCCGCTGATAATCGCCATGGTCGTCAAAGCGCCGGCTTGAATCATAATCACTTCGGGATCGAGACCGTGCTTGGTGAAGATCCGGCTTTCTTTGGCGACCCAGACTGGCAGATTGATGGTGCTGATCGTCGTGCCGTACCGAAGCCGCTTCATCGACTGGGCGAAAAGTGAACCCCGGAATCCGCCGCAAAACAGCGACGCGAACGTGAACAAGCCGACAAGCAAACGTATACAGTTCATGATTTTTCTTCCCGGACTTTCAGGTTTTCGTATGAAAATGGACTCGGAGATTGCAACGCGGAGGCACGGAGTCCGCAGAGGGGAAATTTTAGAAATAAGCCTCTGTGAACTCTGCGTCTCTGTGGTGAATCTCCCTCGCAGTAAAGGAAGCATCTCACTCCTTCGTACCGGGGAAGTACCGGCTTTCGACCGATGCCGAATCGTAAGCGACAAAATGGTTTTCTCCTTCCGCTCTCAGTTGCGGACTTTCATTTTCATCGAAGAGCGCTGCGGCGCCGTCCCGGAGATCGCCGCCGACCAGCGGCGGCGAATGAGATTCGACTACCGTGGTAACAGCGCTCGAACGATTCCATGCCCAGTGAACGCGATTGGCCGGGATGCGATGGAAGTCGCCCTTTTTACAGTGGTAACCTTTGTCCTCCACGAAAAACCAGATTTCGCCTTCGAGCACGTGATTAATCTGCTCCGAAGCATGCATATGAGGCCTGGTATGATAGCCCGGCGGTCTCGACGCGACCAGCAGGCTGCTCTCGTTGCCGTAAGCCTGCCGGATGACCATCGAGCCTTCGCCCTCTCCGGTCTTGAGCACCACCTTTTTCTCCGGCATGTTTTCGCATTTTACCTGCAGAGACATTTTTTTTCTCCTTCTTTCTCCGAACCTTAGCGCCTTTGCGCGAGATAACTCTTCTGGGATTCGGATTTTATCCCGCCAAGGCGCAAAGTTTGGGGGCACGTTTTCAGAATCTCGATCTCCGATCTTACCTTCGCGTCTTTGCGCCTTAGCGGGAGGAGATTCCTATCCGATCGGCAGCGTGAAAGTAAACTTACTGCCCTTGCCGACTTCACTCTCCACCCAGATCCTTCCCCCATGCAGTTCGACAAACTTCTTGGCCAAGGTTAATCCCAGTCCCGTTCCCTCGACCTTGTGCGCATAGTCGGCGCCCACCTGGCGAAATTCCTCGAATATCTTTGGCTGGTCTTCCGGGGCGATGCCGATGCCGGTGTCAGTTACGGAAATCTCCACGCAACCATCGGCCTGCCTGGCGATAATGCCGATCCGTCCTCCCTCCGGGGTGAACTTCACCGCGTTGGAAAGTAGATTGAGCAGAATCTGTTTGATCTTCCGCTCATCACCGATAAAGTCGCCGAGCCGGTCGTCAACCGTAGCGGAAAATTTCAAGAAAGATGTCGCATAAATTGTTTAAGGGAGATTTTGTAACGAAGTTTCCCGCAGTGTATCGTTGAAGGCAGACACCGCGCTTGGATGCGACGAGACTCGTTGATCATCAGTG
>JBOHVN010000124.1:0-31981 GCA_050735675.1 Binatia bacterium
ACAGCGTGCGGAAAAACTCGCCCGCACACCACCACGCTGCCATCCATCCGCGCACAGGATGCCACAAATCGTTGTCAGTGTCCAGCGTGGGGAGTTATGGAACATGATCAGCGCTTGCGGGAGAGGGCGAGGGTGAGGGAGAAGGAACAAAATCGATGTCCGGCCGGCACAGATGAAAGCGAACCAACTTCGATGCATCTCCAACCGTTTCTTCAACTGTGACGGTCGTTACGGAAGCTTATATCCCAGTTCTTTCGCCACTTCGATTGCCAACCGATCATCGGTGATTTCGTTGAACGCGAATTTGCGGTCGACGTGGCGGCCTTGGGATTGCACGGCTTTGACCAGAGTCTCCATGCCGGCGCGGCTCGGAATGCCGGTCGGGCTGAGGGTAGTGAGAAACTGATCGTAAGTTTCGCTGGCGGCTTCCTTGTCCATCTTGAGCAGCTTGATGATCAGCTCGACGGTTTTCGGCTTGGATTTTCTGATCTCATCTTTGGCGAGTTGCAGCGAACGGATGACCCGTTTGGTCTCCGCGGGTCGTTCCTGAATTGTTTTCACCAAAGTCGTCAAGCCGCCACCGGGCATGTCGACCGCGGCTCCGACATCAAAAATTTTGTTAAAACCTTTTTTCTGAGCTCCGAAATTAACCGGCGGAGAGAGCAGTGCCGCATCGACGTAGCCTGACTCCAAGGAAATGAGTTGTTGAATTTGCTGCCCCGGGATCGACACCAGCACATAATCTTTGGGATTGGCCCCGGCTTTTTCCATCGCCAGATTGAATGCGACGTGGACGGTACCGCCCAATCCGGTAATGGCGATCTTCCTCCCTTTCAGGCTTTCAAGAGTCTTAAACTGCGGCTTGGCCACAAGCCAGTACGAAATTTTGTCGGAGGAAAACCAAATCGCTCTGGTCGCAAAGCCTCTCAACGTCGCGTTCACCGATGCCGGACCGACGCCAGCCTGATAGTCGATGTCGCCCTGGCTGAGCGCCGCCGGCACGATGGAGGACTGCATGAGAATGAGCTCCATGTCCAAGCCGTTCGCGGTAAACATGCCCCATTCTTTTGCCGCCAGAAGCGGCAACGCGGTGATGGTGAAGCCGGCGTTGGAAATTCTTAACTTGCCTTGCCGCTCCTGGGCGTTGGCAGAGCGTAGAACGAGCAGCGGACCAAGAACAAGCGCAATTACGACAATTGAAATTGGAAACGAATCAAATCGCTGCTTCATAGCTTTCTCCTGCATATATCGCTCTGAGTCTAGCAGTCGATATCAAACTCAAATCGCCCGCGGAGCAATGCCTGAACGCCGGGCGACGATCCAATAGAGAGCGATGATGGGTGTGAGGACTCCAAGCATGATAACCGTCAGCGCAGCCGCCTGGCTGAAGCCGCCGTTTAACCAGATGCTCCAGACCACCACCGGCAGGGTCATGTTTTCGGCCCTCGACAGCAATACCGCGAGGGTCAATTCGCGATAGGTCATCAGCGCGATCCACAACCAGCCGTATAAAATAGGCGGCGTGAGTATCGGAACGAGGATGCGTTGCACGACGTTTCGCGTGCTGGCACCGCTCACGTAGGCCGCTTCTTCCAATTCACGATGAATCTGAATGAGCGAGCTGTTCATCATGCGCGTCCCGTAGCTCAAGCGCACGATAGTGTAGAGCAAAAGTAACAGCCAAATCGTGCCGTAGAGGGGAATAAAACCGCGCAGCACGAAAAGCGCGAGTAATACCGCGCCAATGGCGAAAACCGTATTGGGCACGGCGTGTGGTAAAAAAGCGAAGAAGTCGAAGAGAAATCTGCAGCGAATCTTCGAACGCAACACCACCCAGGCGAATACAAGACTGGCGAGAATCGTGAGGGTCGGAGTGAGTAGCATCAGCATCGATGTATTGCTTGCGCCTCTCAGCACCAGGTCCCATGGCAGCGAGAAATAATTTTGCAATGAAACCTTTCCGAATGCCTCGAATGACGGCATCTCAAAGTATCGCAACAGCGACGCCCAGAGCAGCATCGCCAGCGGAATCAGTTTGCTCAAAACTAGATAGGCACCGATGAAAAGCCACCCTAGAATCGCTCGGCGGCCGAGCTTGATAGTCTTCGGTTGGTATGCTTTGCCGGTGATCACTTCATACCGGTGACTGCGTTTTTGCACCCGCGTGTACCACCAGGCCAACAGCGCCGCCAGGAGGATGCCGATGATACTGAACGTCGCGCTGGCGCCGTAGCGCGGCAGCCCTTCTTGCGGGCTCACCAACAAGTACATGTACGTGCTGAAGGTAAAAATACGGTTCGACCAGCCGATGATCGCGGGCACGTCGAAGGCTGAAAGCCCAACGGTGAAAATATAAATGCCCGCTGCCAACACCCCAGGCCAGATCAATGGAATCGTCACGGTGAAGAGCATTCGGGCCGTGCTCGCGCCGCTGGTCTCCGCTGCTTCCTCGAGTTTCGGGTCCATGGCGCGAAACGCGCTTGCGGTCATTATGAAGGCCACCGGCGTCAAGTTCAGACCCTGAACCCAACCCATGCCCATCACCGTCGTTATGCTCAACGGTGCATCCTGAAGCGCGAACATATCCTGCAAAAACTGATTGACGATGCCGATCCTCGGATGGAGCAGGAACAGCCAGCCCATGGCCACGGCAAATCCGGGAATCAATAGACCGATGGTCATTAGCGTCAGAAGAACAGTCTTGCCGGGAAAATCCGTCCGCTCCACCAGCCAGGCGGTAGGAAGGCCGAACAAGAAAGCGACCGCGAGCGCGATGAGCGAAAATTCCGCGGTGTTCCACAAGATTCGATAGGTAAAGGGTTCGGCGAACACCGCGGCGTAATTTTTGAGGGAGTAAGCGGCAATGGGATCGAGCGGTGATCCGTCGAAAAAACTTAGCCAAAAAATGACCAGCAGTGGAGCAAGAATGAGAAGACTAAAAATGATCGCGACGCCGACCATGAGCACCGACCAGGGATCGACCGAACCCCAGTCGATGATGGATATCCGGTACAGATAGCCGCGTACCTTCCCGAAACTGGATGAAGAGACCTGTGTGTTTGACATCAGAAAGACATTTTAAATCCAAGCCTGCCGTCATCATCGTCCAGACCGAGCCGAATTACCTGCCCTCGGTTTGGCTGCAGTCGCTATTGCTTCTGGGTCAGGATTTTCACCATCTCTTTCGCGATGTTTTGTATGTCAGGATTATTGTCCACCCACTTCAATGTGGGCACAAAAAACTTCACTCCCTGCTTCTCAAGCCGTCTGACCTTTTGTCCTATATGGGATTCTGGGAACATGTAGAGATCGGAGAAGTCGCTTTCCCAGAGTAGTTTTTGCGCTTCCTTGGTGAGCAGGAAGGTGGTGAAAAGCTTTGCGGCGTTCGGATTTTCCGCGTTTTTGGGAATGTTTAGAAAAAAATGCCGGATCATCGCGGCGTCGTTGGGTATGGCGTGCTCCAGCGGCGCTCCTTGAGCTTGCAGCTCGAACGTGCTGGCGCCGTTGCAATCCATGACCAGCGACAGGAACTCGCCCGAAACGACGCGCTCCATCTCGTTGCAACGAATTAATCCCGCTAGCTGTTTTGAAAACCGCCTGATGTAATCCATGGCCGCTTCTCGCCCCCACAGCTCCTTCGCGCCGAGCAGGTTTAGGCCGGTGACATATGGAGTGGAAGCGATTTTGCCTTTCCAAAAGGGCTTCAGAAAGTCTTTAAGACTCTTGGGCGTCTCGCTCTTCGGCACGCGGCGGGTATTATAAGGGGTTCCCGGCAACCCTGAATATATCCGCAAGCTCATACCGTCGCCCTCGACCATTTCAGCGGTGATCCGGCCCGGCAGCAACTTCGGCCACTCGACTACGTGAAAAATTTTTCGCTTTACCAAAGGCACGAGGTAGCTTTCAGCAGCGATGTAAACGTCGCTCGACGCGGATTGACCGGCCGCAAGCTCGGTGGCGATCTGGCTTCCCATGGTCGGCATCGAAGGTCCCGGCGTGAAACCGATCTTGATGTTTGTACCGAACATCTTGTTCATCAAGTTCTCATAATTGATCATCCCTGTGCTGCCGCCCAGCGTGCCCTCGCCCCAGGTGAGCCTGAGCTTGCCTTCCTTGTTGGCTTCCTGAATAACCCTCGACAGCGCCGGCGACCATTGCGACTGGGCGGCGTTCATAGGCTGTGGAATAGATAGAAGTAACAGCAGCGCGAGCATTAATTGTACGAAAGATGATCTCATGGCAACTCCTTCCTCAGTATCTGTTTTGGCCTCGGGTGCCAATCGGTAATGCTGACGATCGCCTCACCTCTCTCCTGCAAATACTGTGTGGTCTATACCGAACCCTCTATATAGCTGTCAATCAGAGATAAGGCGAATCCGCGGGGAGACCGACTGATCGTACTGGCGTGGGTGGCAAAGGTTGGGCGCGGCCATGCCGTTGCTTGACAACCTATTCGTTCCTTGAAACTATCGCGCCTGAGTTTTTGCCGAGGAATACGCTAAAATGAAACCGGTGCCAACTCAGGACGCGTCGACAAGCCAGGACATCGATCCCATTACCCTCGAAGTGATTCATCACGGCATCATTTCCATTTGCGATCAGATCGACGCGAACATGACGCGCACCGCGTTCAGCCCGTATATTTACGAATACAAAGATTACGCCGTCGGATTCGTCGGCTCCGGGGGCGAGTTGCTCGCGCAATCCACCGGCGGCATGCCGGTGTTTGTCGCCGATTCGGTCGGCATGGCGGTGAAAGACGGTCTGGAAATTTACCAGCGCGAAAATCTGCACAAAGGTGACGTCATTGTCTGCAATCACGCGGCGGTGCAGGGACAGCATCTCAACAACACCGTCATGTACACGCCGGTATTCGCCGGACCTGATCTGATCGGCTTTTTCGCCGTTAACTGCCACTGGATCGACATTGGCGGCTCGGCCATCGGCTCGGTTTCCTATTCGGCCACCGATATTTTCATGGAAGGATTGCAGCTGCGCTCGATCAAGCTCTGGTCCAAGGGCGAGCCGATCGAAGAAGTCTATCGCATCATCGAGAACAACACGCGTTTTCCGCTCGAATTGCTCGGCGACATCGAGGCCCAACTGGGCGGCTGCTTGCTCGGCCGCGATCTGACGCAAGCCATGGCCGACAAATACGGCACGGCGGTGTTTCTCGGCGCGCTCGAGGCTATCCTCGATCAGTGCGAAACGGCGACGCGGGAAAAAGTCCGCGCGATACCCGACGGCGTTTACCGGCACGAAGCGTTTCTCGATAATGACGGCGTGCGCGATGAAAAAATTCCGATCAAAGTCAAAGTCGTCGTCTCAGGCGATGAGATGACGGTCGACTTCTCCGAAATGTCCGATCAAGTCAAAGGCTGCGTCAATTCCGGTTTCTACGGCGGCGGGCGGACCTGCGTACGAGTCGCCTTCAAGTATCTGATCGCCACCGATGAGCCGGCCAACGAGGGAACTTTCCGGCCGGTTAAGATGATCCTGCCCCAAGGCAAATTGATCAGCGCCGAGGCGACTGCGGCGATGGGGCTCTACAGCATTCCTTTTCCGACGGTGATCGACTGCATCATCAAAGCGCTGGAGCCGGCGTTGCCCGAGCGCGTCACCGGGGCGCACTTCGGGACCTTTTCGTCGCTGAGCTTCGCCGGCAAACGCTTGGATACCGGCGCGGTGTTCAAAGCCAACGACAGCGGCCATGGCGGTTGGGGCGCCTGCGCGACGCACGACGGCGCCGGCCCGTTTCGCACTATGGCGCATGGCGATACCAGACTCATTCCCATCGAGCTGCAGGAATCGATGTATCCGTTTCGCGTCGAAGAGTTTCGATTGCGGCAAGACTCCGGCGGAGCTGGCAAATGGCGCGGCGGCCTAGGATTCGACAAGCAGTATATTCTGCTCGCGCCGTGCGAGCTTTGGGCAAATTTCGATCGCATCGGTTGCCCGCCGTGGGGCGTGCAAGGAGCGAAGCAAGCAAAGTCGGGGCAAGTGCTGATCTACAAAAACGGCAATCCCGAGGCCGAACTGCTTTACAAAACTGAAAATCGCCCTCTGAAAGCCGGCGATCGCGTGCGCATGTCCACCGGCGGCGGCGGCGGCTACGGCGATCCGCGCGAACGCCCGGTCGAATTGGTGCAGCGCGACGTGATTCGCGGGTTCGTTTCGCCGGAAAGCGCGCGCGCCGATTACGGCGTCGTCATCGACGCAGACGGTAAAGCACGCCGATCATAGCGTTCAAAGTTCAAGACTCGGAATGAGCTCGGGACTTGGAATTCTATACTTTGAGCTGAAAGCTTGAACAGGAGTTTTGAATGTCCTACGCCATTGCCGTCGACATCGGCGGCACGTTTACCGATTTAGTCGCCTTCGACCACGAAACTCAGAAAGTAATTTATTCGAAGAGTCCGACGACTTACGAAAATCTCGTCGACGGCATCCTCGACTGTTTCAACAAAGCGAAGATCAAGCCCGCCGGAGCGTCACTGGTCAATCATGGCACGACACTGGTGATCAATTCTCTGATTCAGCGCAAGGGTGCGAAGACCGCGCTGGTGACGAGCAAGGGCTTTCGCGACATTCTGGAAATCGCCCGCGGCAACCGGCCCGATCCCTTCGATCTGCACTATCAACGCGACGAACCTTTGATTCCGCGCGAGCTGCGCCTCGAAGTCGCCGAAAGAACGGGCAGCAAAGGCGAAGTCATCACGCCTCTCGATACGGCGGCGCTGGAACGGCTTGCCGGCGAGATCAAAAAGCTCGGCGTCGAGTCGGTGGCGATTTTTTTCATGAACTCCTACATTAATCCGGCGCACGAAGAAACCGCCGCCGGCAAGCTGAGAGAATTTTTGCCGGACGTTTACGTCACTTTCAGCACGGACCTCACGCGCGAGTGGTATGAGTATGAGCGCTGTTCGACGGTTGCCGCCAACGCCTATGTTGGCCCGCAAGTGAGCACTTATATCCGGCGGCTGGATAACGATCTCAAACGCCAAGGTTTCGGCGGCGCGCTTTTTATGATGGGCTCCAACGGCGGCTTGCTCTCCGCCGAGCGCACCTGCCGGCAACCCATCGGACTCGTCGAGTCCGGTCCCATCGGCGGCTGCATCGGCGCCAGCGCCTACGCTGAAAAATTGGGATTCAAGAACGTCGTCGCCTTCGACATGGGCGGCACCACGGCAAAGTGCGCGCTGGTCGAGAACGGCCGCTTCTCGGTCAATTCCGTCTATTACGCCAACGGCTATGTCAAAGGTTTTCCGATCAAGTCGGCGGTCATCGACGTTGTCGAAGTGGGCTCGGGCGGCGGTTCCATCGCGTGGCTAGACTCGCAGAAGCGCCTGCACGTCGGACCGCAAAGCGCCGGCTCGACGCCGGGCCCGGTGTGTTATGGCCGCGGCGGCGAAGAGCTGACGGTGACCGACGCCAACTTGGTTCTTGGAAGGCTCAATCCGGCAAACTTTCTCGGCGGTGAAATGACGCTCGACGTGCGCGCGGCGCAACAGAGGCTGGCGCAACGAATCGCCATGCCGCTCGGATACCGGGGCGACAGCGGCATGATTCAGATGGCCGACGGGATTGTCTCGATCGCGACCGTGATCATGGCGGGCGCGATTCGGAAAATTTCCGTCGAGCATGGGCTCGATCCGCGCGATTTCATTCTGTTCAGCTACGGCGGCGGCGGGCCGCTCCATGCCTGCGCGCTGGCTCATGAACTTTCCATTCCAACGGTTGTCATTCCGCCTGAGCCGGGAAATTTTTCCGCCATCGGCATGCTACTGGCCGATGCGCGCCTCGATACCTCAAAAACTTTCGTCGGGATCTTGAACGAGCAGACGATCTCGACGATGGCCGAGATTTTTGCCGCCTTGGAGAAGGATGCTGCGACGGCGCTGTCGGCGGAGTTCGCTAGTAGTGACAGGTTTTTCGAACATCATGCCGAGATGCGTTACCGCGGCCAACGGCACAACATCAAAGTTCCCGTATCAGGTCTGAAAGACACCGAGCAAATCCGCGCTGCTTTCGAGCGCGACTACAAACGGCGCTACGGTCACGCCGACGCAAACGCGCCGGCGGAATTTCAAGCGCTGCATCTGTCCGCTTTCGCGCGTTTGAAACAGCCGGAGATCGCGCGCCTGCCGCGCGCCGCGGCAAAATCGCAGCCGGCCCAGACTCGGCGCATTTATATCGGCAACGCGGGCGGTTGGTTGGACGCGCAGATTTTTAACCGGGACGCCTTAGAGCCAGGATTTAGCGGCGCCGGTCCGGCCGTGATTGAAGAGTATGGTTCGACGACTGTCGTTTGGCCCGGTGATCGTTTCGAAATCGGCGGGGTGTATGAGATAAGGATTCGCTGTGCTGGCGGTTAGAAATTCATCAAGGGATTCTGGCAGCTCGCGTTTGCCGAAGTCTTAGTCTTTTCCCCCTTGAGACTGTGTCAGAATGGAAGCTGTTTTTCGTAAGCTGCTGGAATTGTGAGATGCTTCGCTTTGCTCAGCATGACATCCAGGTGATTTCTGGTATTGCGACACAGTCTCTTGACGGGGAAGACTCAGATAGGGGTGCAGCCTCGAAGTAACACTGATCACTCCCTCTCTAGCTCTCCCCCGTCGAGGGCCGTCGAGGGGAGAGGACCGGACAAGCCGGGCGAGAAAATGATTGAGAAAAACGCAGTGAGCTGAGCATGATTGAAGAGTCCGGCCAACACGCGGTCAATAATTCCATTGACCCCATCACCCTCGAAGTGATCCGTCACGGCATCGTTTCGATCACAGATCAAATCGACGCCAACATTTCGCGCACCGCCTTTAGCCCTTACATTTACGAGTACAAAGATTTCGCGGTCGGGTTAGTGAGCGCGGAGGGAGAGTTGATTGCCCAGTGCACCGGCGGCATGCCCGTGTTTGTTGCCGACTCGGTTGGAATGGCAGTGCGCGACGGTCTTGCCGTTTATGGCCGCGAGCGGCTGCTTCGCGGCGATGTGGTCTTGTGTAATCACGCGGCGGTGCAGGGGCAGCATCTCAACAACACCGTCATGTACACGCCGACCTTCGCGGGGCCGGGTTTTGGCACGTTGGTCGGTTTTTTCGCTATCAATGTTCACTGGATCGACATCGGCGGCATCACGCCGCGCTCGAGCGACATTTTCATGGAAGGCTTGCAGCTGCGCTCGATCAAGCTATGGTCCCAAAGCGAGCCGATTCAGGAAGTCTACCGCATCATCGAAAACAATACGCGCTTTCCGGTGGAGCTTTTGGGGGACATCGCGGCGCAGCATGCCGGCTGTGTTCTCGGCCGTGATCTGACGCAAGCGCTGGCCGACAAATATGGCGTCGAGACTTTTTTCGGCGCGGTGAAAACCATGCTCGATCAGAGCGAAGCGGCGGCGCGGGCGAAGATTCGAGCGATCGCCGACGGCGAATATAGTTACGAAACGTTTTTTGATAACGACGGCGAAACCGACGAGGCACTGCCGATTCGCGTCAGAGTGATCATCGCGGGCGACGAAATGACCATTGATTATTCCGACATCGCCGAACAAGTGCGCGGCTGCATCAACTCCGGTTATTACGGCGGCGGCCGAACTACGGCGCGGGTGGCGTTCAAGTATCTCATCGCCAACGAAGAGCCGGCCAACGAAGGCACGTTTCGGCCATTAAAACTGATTCTGCCCGAAGGCAAAATCCTGAGCGCCCACCCAACCGCGCCGATGGGCAACTATTCGCAACCGTTTCCGACGGTGATCGACGCCATCATCAAAGCTTTGGAAAAGGCTTTGCCTGAGCGCGTCACCGGCGCGCACTTCGGGACTTTTTCCGGCGTCCGCTTTCGCGGCAAGCGTGACAACGGCGCGCCATTCGATTGTCACGACAGCGGCCACGGCGGCTGGGGCGCCGGCGCGACCCACGACGGCGCGGGGCCGTTTCGCACTATGGCGCATGGCGATACGCGCATCATTCCGGTCGAACTGCAGGAGTCGATGTATCCGTATCGGCTCGTCGAGTTCAGCTTGCGCGAGGACTCTGCCGGCGCGGGCAAGTTTCGCGGCGGCCTGGGCTTTCGCAAACGCTACGAGATTCTCGGTCCGTGCGACCTGCAGGCGATGTTCGATCGAGTGAAGTATCCGCCCTGGGGCGTGCACGGCGGCAAGGAAGGTCAATCAGGCCAGATCACCGTAGTAAAGAAATCCGGTGACACAGAGGTTATTTACAAGAGCAAGGCCTACCCATTGAATCCGGGTGATTCAATCATCGTTGAGACCGGCGGTGGCGGCGGCTATGGAGTGCCGACGGAGCGCCCGCGTCATTTGATTCAACGCGATCTGCAGCGGGGTTATATTTCCGCCGAAGCGGCGGCGCGAGATTACGGCTTGACGAAAGACAGCTAAAAAAAAGCAATCAGAGTTGCCGCCAAATCGAGCCTCCGAGCCCTGAACGCGCGCGCCGCGGCTCACCTGGCGATCTGCCCTCACGCAATTGCTACGATATCAGCACGGGCGAATCGAGATAACGCGCCGCTCCGACGGCGTCGAGCGCAGGAGAAAAGAGAAAACCCTGCCCGAGCTCGCAGCCTAGTTCCCTGAGAATGCTCAACTGATCGGCCCGTTCCACCCCTTCGGCGACGACTTGCATGCCTAGGATTTGCGCCATCGCGACGATGGTGCGGACGATCTCAAACGGCCGCTTCCTGCCACGGTCGTTGGTGAACTTGACTCGCAGCCTGCGCACGAATGAACGGTCAATTTTCAAAACGTCGATGGGAAACCGGTGCAGGTAGTTGAGCGATGAAAATCCTTTGCCGAAATCATCGAGGCAAAGCTTGATATTGCGCTTCTTCAACAGCGCTAACGTTTGTGCCGCGGACCGAGTATTTTCGACGATCGCGCTTTCCGTGATTTCGATTCGAAGATGCCGAGGATCTAAGCCGGTTTCGCTGAGCACTTCGTCGAGTTCATCGATCAAATTGCCATGAGAGACCTGTTTGCTGGAGACGTTCACGCTGATGAAACAATGATCATCCAACGAATAGTGATTGCGCCAGTCGCACATCTGCTTGCACGCTTGGCGAAAAATCCTGCTGCTCAGCGGGCCGATGAGTCCGCTTTCTTCTGCGAGTGGGATGAATTGGGTTGGGGAAATCGCGCCTCGGCCATTGTGCTGCCAGCGCGCCAGAGCTTCAAAACCCGCGATTTTGCCGCTCGCCAGCGATACGATGGGCTGGTAATGGACGTGGATTTGGTCTCGTTCAATCGCCCGTTTCAGGTCGATTTCTAACTTCATCCGTTCCAAGGCTCGGACGTGCATCTTGCCGTCGAACATCTGGTAGCCGGAACGCCGGGTTTTGGCTTGATACATCGCCATATCCGCGTCGCGCAGCAAATTCTCGGGCTGTTTTTCGCCGGATATGCTCAACGCGATACCGATGCTCGCGCCGACTGATACTTCGTTGTCATCCAGGATCAACGGTTCGGCAAATCGTTTAAGCACACGTTCGGCGACGCGTACGGCGTCCTCCGGACCCCGTATCTGTTCGAGCAAGATCGCAAATTCGTCACCGCCGAGGCGCGCCACTGTATCTTCCTCGCGCGTGCATTCGACGATGCGTTGGGCCATCTCAATGAGCAGTTGGTCCCCGGCCATGTGACCGAGACTGCCGTTAATCACCTTGAACCGATCCAAATCGAGGAAAAGTAAAGCGAAGGGATGATGACCGTGCCGTTTGGCCATGGCATTGAGGCGAAGCAGATTATCAAGGAACAGCGTACGATTGGGCAGTCCTGTCAAGGCGTCGTGAAACGCGGTGCGTTTGAGTTCCGATTCGACACGCTTGCGCTCGGTGACGTCGACAATGGAAACTAACAGTCCTTTTCCTCGCGGCGTGTCAAGCGGATTTAGACTGATCTCGATCGGGAACTGGGCGCCGTCTTTACGCAAGCCGTAAACCTCTTTCGCGGCATCTCCGGTCCCAACGTTCGGATGGGCAAAAAATTTCGCGCGGTGCGCGGCATGCTGGGAGCGAAAGCGTTCGGGCAGCAAAAGATCCATGGATCCGCCCAGGAGCTCGCTTCGTTTGTACTGAAACTGTTGCTCGATCTGCGCGTTCACCAGCCTGATACTGCCGTTTTGATCGATGATCAGTATCCCATTGGGCGCTGCTTCCATGGCGACTTGAAACTGCGCCTGGGCCGATGCACGCTCGCTCGTTACCGCTTGCAAGGCATTGTTCAACCTGGCGATTTCAGCCATTCCTTGGCGCACTCGAATTTCTAATTCATCATGCGCCCGCTGGCGAGCGTCGCCCACCTGCATATCCACTGTCAGGTCCCCCGAAACATAGCTATAGCAGGCTGCTGAAAAAGACTCATAGGCTAAGGCCGATTGCCCTGAGCTTCGCCGAAGGGTGCGCTCAATCGCCTCGCTACCCTAGACGCCGTTTGGAGTACTGGAGTGGTGGAGTGCTGGAGTAATGGATTGAAACCCAATACTCCTGTACTCCAACCCCCATTTCGCTCACTCGCCTCTGAGATCTTTTTGAGCAGCCCCCAATCAGAGTTTTTTAGCAATCTGCTAGAGCCCTGATCAATTTTGTTGTCCGACGGCAGTCGCTTGCGGATCTCGGCCAGAGAAGGTTTGGAGCAATTCATCAATTCAGGTTATATTTTAGGATTCTGTGTCAAGCTGATTCGATTGTGACCGCAATATTGTGTGAATGACAATCCAAAAGTAGCAACCGAGGTGCCAGATCAACGTGGTTTGGCAGGCTGGTATACTCACCAAAAAAAACCGGCTGCGTGGTTTTTCACAGCCCGTTGGTAGATACAATTCGCTTTCTTGCCGCGGCTAATCTATTCCTTCCGCTTTGCGGATCGCTTGCCACAATTTGGGCGCCGTATAGGGCATGTCGATGTGATCGATACCGAGCGGCGCCAGCGCGTCCATGAGAGCGTTGGCCACTGACGGCGGCGCGCCGTTGGTGCCGCATTCGCCGACGCCTTTCACGCCGAGCGGATTGAAAGGATTGGGCGTTATGGTCTCGCCCAGCGTCATCGGCGGCATGTCTCCGGCGCGCATGATGGCGTAATTCATAAACGTGCCGGTTTGCACCTGGCCGTCCTCGCTGTAAAGCATTTGTTCACGCGTCGCTTCGCCCAATCCCTGGGCCACGCCGCCGTGAATTTGCCCCTCGACGATCATCGGATTGATCACCACGCCGCAGTCGTCGACCAGCACCAGCTTCTCGATCGTGAGCTTGCCGGTATAGCGGTCGATGCTGACGAGAGCGACGTGCGTACCGAATCCCCAGGCTTCGCGTTTGGGATCGAAGAAAGCGGTTTCTTGCAGGCCAATTTCCATTCCCTTCGGCACTCTCCCGCTGTAGGCAGCCGTCGCGATCTGGCGCCAACTCATTTTCCTGTCGGGAACTCCCTTGACCGCGAAACCGCCGTCGGTCTGCATCATGTCTTCGGGCGCTGCTTCGACGAGATGGGCGGCGATGCGTTTGCTTTTTTCAATCACTCGCTCGGCCGCGATGGCGAGGGCGCCGCCGCCGACCACCGCGCTGCGGCTGCCGAACGTACCGGTGCCTTGCTGGCTCACGTAGGTGTCGCCGTGGAGAATCGTCACGTGATCCATCGTCGTCTTCATCAACTCGGCGGCGATTTGCGCCCATGAAGTTTCATGTCCCTGGCCGTGCGAGCTCGAACCTGTAAGCACGGTGATTTCACCGGTGCGTTCGACGCGCACGGTGCCGCTCTCGAAACCGGCGCCGCCGCTCGGTTCAACGAAGGTCGAAAAGCCGACGCCGACCAGTTCGCCGCGCTTGCGCCGCTCGTCGCGCTCGCGCAGTATTTTTTCATAATCGGACATTTTCAGAGCTTCGCTCAGCGGCTTTTCAAAATCGCCGGAATCGTATTCGACTCCGGTGCCGGTCGTATACGGGAACTGCTCCGGTTGAATAAAATTCTTGCGGCGAATTTCCAACCGATCCATGCCCAGGACCGCAGCGGCTTTGTCGAGCAGCCGCTCGATGTTCAATACCGATTCAGGCCGGCCGGCGCCGCGATACGGACCCGTCGGGCAGGTGTTGGTGAACACCGCGACGATCTCGACGCGACAATCTTGAATCTGATAGCTGCCGCAGGCCATGCCGAGCATGCGCTGCGGCGGCCCGGCGGTACTCGAATGCAGATAAGCGCCGAGGTTGGCGACCACTTTGACTTTCAAGCCGAGGATTTTGCCGTCTTTTCTGAGCGCCATCTCGGAGGTCATCGCCTGGTCGCGGCCCTGGATGGTCGTGATGAAGTCTTCGCTGCGCGTCGCCACCCACTTGATCGGTTTACGCATCTTGAGCGCGAGATAACACGCCAGGACATCTTCGCGGTAAACCGGTCCTTTGCTGCCGAACCCTCCGCCCACGTCCGGCGCGATCAGATGAATCCGATTCTCGGCAAAGCCGAGGACGTTGGCGATTTCGGCGCGGGCGCGATGCGGTGCCTGAGTGGAAAGCCAAACGGTCAAGGTTTTGCCGAACGGATCTGGATTGGCGAGGACACCGCGCGGTTCCATCGCCAAGGCGACTTGGCGCGGGCTGGCGATGTGCATGGTGAAGACATGATCCGCCGCGGCAAAAGCTTTATCGACATTGCCGCCGTTTTTCGTCAGCGTATAACAAATGTTGCCGTCGATCTCTTCACGCGCGCGCGGCGCGCCCGGTTTAACGGCCTCTTCGGCGTTCGCCACCGACGGCAGCGCTTCGTATTCGACTTCGATCGCGTTGGCGGCGTCTTGCGCCTGCGCGCGCGTGCGCGCTACCACCGTGGCGACCGGCACGCCAACGCAGTGCACCGCGCCGCGGGCGAGGATCGGATGCGGCGGAATCTTCATATTGGGCAGCATCTGCGACGACGTGAGATTCAATTTTTCGCTGATGTCGTTACCCGTCAGCACGGCTTCGACGCCGGGCATCGACTTGGCTTTGCTGATGTCGATCGACAGGATCTTCGCGTGCGGATAGGGGCTGCGCTGGAATGCGAGATGGAGCATGCCCGGCAGATTGATGTCGTCGACGTAACAGCCCTGGCCGGTGATCAGCGGCGGATCTTCGACCCGTTTGAGGGAAGCGCCGATGAGCCCATTCGTTGGATGTTCGGTGGTCATAGATTTTGCCTCTCCCTCTTACGTCCCCTCCCTTTTGGGAGAGGATTGAGGTGAGGGTGCGGTTCGGATGTTGCCCCCACCCTCGCCTCTCCCAGACGGAGAGAGAAAAAGTTTTCAATTACTAACCTGCCCCTCTTTCCACCGCCGCTTCAATCGCTTTGCGGGCGTAAACCGTTGCCACGTGGCGCTTGTAGTCCGCGCTGGCGTAGGTGTCGTCGTCCGGGTCGGTATCTAACGCGGTCTTGGCCGCCGCCGCGGCGATTACCTGTGGCGTGAGTGGTTTGCCTTGCAACTCCATTTCCGTCGCGATGGCGCGGATGGGGCCACTGCCCAGGCCGCCGACCGCGATGCGCGCCGAAGCGCAGCTGCCCGAGGCTTGCCGGGCGATCAGCGCGCCGGCGCTGACGACGACGTAGCCGGACGCCGGATGCGGCAGTTTCGCGTACGCCGTGCCGGTACCGCTCGCAGGGATGGGCACGTGAATTTCGGTCAGGATTTCATTTGCGCCCATCGCCGTAGTGAAAAAATCGGTGAAGAAGTCATCGGCTGCGAGCACGCGGCTGCCGCTTGATGACTGGGCGACGAATGATGCGTTGAGCGCGGTCAAAATTACCGGCAAGTCGGCTGCCGGATCGGCGTGAGCGACGCTGCCGCCGATGGTGCCGCGGTTGCGCACCTGCACGTCGCCGATTACCGAGGCGGCATCGGCCAAGCCGGGAAGATGTTTGCGCACCGGGTCCGACGCGGCGACGTCGGCGTGGACGGTCAGCGCGCCGATAACGAGATTGCCGCCGTCCAGGCGGATACCGCTCAAACCGGGCACAGTGCCAAGGTCGATGAGCGTGCGCGGCGACGCTAAACGCAATTTCATTGCCGGAATCAAACTATGGCCGCCGGCAAGCAGTTTTCCTTCCTCGCCGTGTTTGGCCATGAGCTGCAAGGCTTCTTCGACGGAGCGCGCCGCGACGTAGCCAAAACTAGCGGGAAACATTTTTGCCTCCGATGCGACGAAGCGACGAGGGGTGAGGCGTAAGGCGTGACTTCGGATAAGTTTTTCGCTCTTTCGTGGCCATGCTCATCCTTTCCTTATTTTGTCGGCGGCCCATTTGATCGACTCGACGATGTTGACGTAACCGGTGCAGCGGCACAGGTTGCCCTCGAGCGCGTGTTTGATTTCATCGTCCGTCGGATTGGGTTGGGTCTCCAGCAGATGCACGGCGGTCATGATCATCCCCGGCGTGCAGTAACCGCATTGAAGGCCATGCTTCTCATGAAAGCCCTGCTGTACCGGATGGAAATTATCGCCGTTCGCCAGTCCTTCGATGGTTCTAACTTGAGCGCCATTGGCCTGGACGGCGAGAAGGGTGCAGGACTTCACGGCGCGGCCGTTGAGGTGCACCGTGCAGGCGCCGCACTGGCTGGTGTCGCAGCCGACATGAGTTCCGGTCAACCCCAGAGTGTCGCGCAGAAAATAAACCAGCAGCGTGCGCGGTTCGATGACGGCGTCGTGCTTTGCGCCGTTGACGGTCACGCTGATCGGCACCGCCGCGTACTCGGCCTCAACAGTCATACTAACGGTCCTCCGTTCGTCGTTCAGTGGATTGATCTCGGGCGAGAATATCGCGAGATCGCTTGCTCCCGAATCCACGTCGATATCGGGAGACACTAATTGGCTCTCTTACACCTGATTAGAGCCGGTCTCAAGACTTGGCGCGAAAAGCATGCTTAAGATTAATCGTGCCTTGACACCTTCGAGGGGTCTCGATAACACCGTCGAGGAGCTCCCCGAAATCGAGGAGGAGTAAGCATGGACATCAAATCTCTGATCGACCCCGAAGGCGGTCTCCTTGACCGGCGCATTTTCGCCGACCGCGAGGTTTACGAGCTGGAGCGCGAGCGTCTTTTCGCGCGCTGCTGGCTCTATCTCGGCCACGAGTGCGAGATTCCCCAGGCCGGTGATTTTGTCGCGCGCTACATGGGCGAAGAGCCAGTGATTCTCTGCCGCGATCTGAATGGCAGGCTGCGCGCGCATTTGAATATATGCCGCCATCGCGGCAACCGCGTGTGCCGCGCCGACAAAGGTAATACGAAGCTTTTTACCTGCTCGTATCATGGCTGGTCTTACACGGGAGACGGTAAGCTCGCGCTCGTCCCCATGATCGATGCTTTTGATGGCATGGACAGAGAACAGTGGGGCTTGATTCCCGTTGCGCAGATCGACAGTTACAAGGGATTAATCTTTGCGACATTCGATCCCCAAGCGCCGCCGCTGCGGGAATACTTGGGTGACATGGCCTGGTATCTCGATATTCTGTTTGACCGGCGCGCCGGCGGCACGGAGGTCAGCGGGCCGCATCGCTGGGTGCTGGACGCCAACTGGAAGACCGCGGCGGAGAACTTCGGCGGCGACGGCTATCATATTGCTTCGACGCATGGCTCGGCGCGCGAACTCGGCGTCGATACGACGACGAGCCAGACGAGACAGTGGAACAAAGGCTGCCAGATCGCCTGCGGCAATGGCCATATTCTGGTCTCCTGGATCACGCCGCCGGATGGCGGCCCGTGGTTTGCTCAACCGGACGATCGGCTGGTCGATTACATGAAAGAGCACGCGGGCGAGATCGAAAGCCGGCTTGGCACGGTTCGCGCGCGGCAAATCTCGCCGTCCGCCGGCACGGTCTTCCCGAACCTCTCGGTGCACTGGCTCACGCGCACGATGCGCGTTTGGCAGCCGCGCGGACCGGACAAGATGGAGATCTGGAGCTGGGCGGTCGTCGACAAGGCGGCCCCGCCGAAGATTAAAGACGTCATGCGCTTTGTGTCGCAGTATCGTTTTAGCCCGAGCGGCGTGTTCGAGCAGGACGACATGGATAATTGGATACAAGTGACCGGCGCGGCAAAAAGTCTGATCGGCCGGCGCCACCCGGCCAACTATCAGATGCGCGGCAACGAGCCGCCCATCGAAGTCGACTTACCCGGTCAGGTGAAGAGCCGCTTTAGCGACAACAATCAGTTGAGCCTGTACATGCACTGGGCCGAGATGCTCCAAGGAAAAAGCTGGAGCGAAATCATGGGCCGCCAACATGAATAACGATCTCCGTTGTAGGGTCGAAGATTTCTTGTATCTGGAAGCGGAACTGTTAGACGACCGCAAGCTGCGCGAGTGGCTTGAGTTGCTCACCGACGACGTCCGTTACTGGATGCCGATTCGCCATAATACTTTGGAGCGGCCCGACGATTTGAGCGAAGAATTATCAAAGCCGGGAGACGGTTATTATTTTGACGACGATAAGAAGAGCCTGACGATCAGAGTCGAGCGGGTTTATGCAAGAAATGCCTGGGCCGAGATGCCGCCGTCGCGCACGCGCCATTTGATTTCCAATATTCGCATCAAGAAAGACGATGGGTCCGAAATCGAAGTTCACTCCAACTTTCTAGTCTATCGCACGCGCATGGAAACCGACCAGGATATGTTTGTCGGAACGCGCAAGGACGTTCTGCGCCGCGTCGACGACGGTTTTAAAATCGCCAAGCGGACGATCATCTTGGATCAGGCGGTTTTGGTCGCAAAGAATATCAGCGTATTTCTGTGAATCGCCTGGCAACCGGCGTGCATTCCGTTTGGGACGGACGGTCGAGCCGATTTCCATAGAATAGCTGAGACAATTTCATTGTGAGCCGAATCATCCACACGGCATCCTCATTGTAGGGGCGCAATTCATTGCGCCCGGAGACCGATCGCCGAATCCTTCCAATGGCGCATGACTGGGGCGCTGAATCGCGCCCTAGCGTTTTTCGTTCGATTGCAGCGCGTCCAGCGCTTGTCGCACCAGTTTTCGGCGCAGGTCTTTTTCTTCGGCAGGCGGCAGCTTGGCATCGCCGGTCACGTGCACGATACCAGTCCCTAAAACGACGCGGTTGGAGCCGACCATTTTAGCGATGGGCAGGGCGGACGTGATCTGAACGACGGGGATGCCGGCCTTCTCGAGTTCGGTCGTGATCGCAGCGCCGCTGCGAGTGCTGGTTCCTCACGTGGACGTGAGTATGACCGCGTCGACACCCTCCTGTTTAATCTTTACCGCCATCTCGCGGCCGAGGCGGCGCGTATTTGATAGCGGGTTAGATCGGCCGCAGGTGGAGAGAAATTCGTCGTGAAGTTTGCCGATGACGCCGTTTTTTTCCATTTCGCGCAGGGCATCGAGCGGCACCAACCGGTCGGGATCTTCCTGGACAAATCTGGTATCGTAGCCGCCGTGGGAGACTTCGTAGTCTTCAGCGCGCAGGTCGTCGCGGCCCGCGATACTGTAAGACCCCCAGCGGGTTGCAGCGGTACCCTCGATTCGGTCCGGATTGCCTTTGGGTACCAGGCCGCCGTCGGTAATCAGCATGATTTTCGCTTTTGAGATGTCTTTGAGCGCCGCAGGGATCGGCGCCGGCGCGAAGGCGGTCGGCGGCATCTCGGACTCGAAACGCTCGCCCCGCATCTTCGCCAGCAGCATGTCGACGAGCCGGGCCGCCGCGGGTTTCTCTACTAATTGATCGCGCAGCCAGCCGCGGCGGAAATAGCCTTCCTCGGCCGGCAGGCCGACCGGAACCCCGACAGTGAGTTTGCGGCTGAGCTTCGCCATCTTCTCCAAGACCTCGCGCATTTTAATCGTACTAGCCCCGGAGTCGATGATGTGGAGCGCGTCGCGGTGAAGATCGACGCCGGGATTTTCCTCGCTCATGGCCGTGACGGCGGGAATGCCGAGCTCGGCTTGAACGGCGCGGCAGAGGGTGCCGGCAGCCATGCCATAACGGCCGGCCTCGAAGCATGGGCCGGCGAGAAAAAGATCTACCTTCTCCACGCGGAGCTTTTCCAAGACCGAGGCGGTGAGCTCTGTTTGATTTTCGACCGCGTAGTTATCGCCGCAGACAAAAGTTAAAACCACTCGGGCGTCGGCGCCGAGCAACGATTCAAATAACTTGCCCGGTCCGACCGCGCCGTCGCGAATTTCCAAGCCTTTGCCGGCATGCTCCTCGGCGCCGATGCCGCCGAAGAACTGATTGAGATAATGCGCGATGCGCATGATGAACTCCTCATGGGAGGCACGAGGCAGCAGGCGTGAGAAAGGTAGGGGCACGGCGCGCCGTGCCCCTGCTGTTGCCGGATGCTGGCGCCTTCTAATAAACCATCGCTCTCATTCTCGACGCCCCTTGCTGGTTGGTTACGCCGACGATGTTAGTGGCGTCGATCGTCATCGGTCCGGCGAGCAATTTTTCAAACTCCGGCGTGGCGGCGATCACCCGCTCGACCTTGGGCAGTTCCCATTGTATGCCGTTGCCGCCGTTGTAAACGATGGCGTCGACTTCCGGAACGTTGAAGAGCAGCGCCGACTCCACCCGCCGGTCCCTGGAAACGTCCGACACCATTACGGCCGTGCGTATTCCCATCGTCTCGAGTAGACGGGCGGTTTCCGCCAGGTCGGCGTGGGGCAAGCCGCCGCCGTATTTGGACAGCACCGCGCCGGCCGCGTTCAGGTTCCATTTGACGAGATTGGCGGCCGCCTTGCAGTGACGTTCGCGGTCGAAATTATCCGCGCCGGCGATGGTGGCGATGGTGCCGACGAAATTTATTTCGCGGGCGTGATGGCGGCGGTAAAGATCGAGAATGATCGGATGATTTTGATAAAAATAAGTTTCCGTGCCGCCAAACCAGGAATGAAGCGATGGTACAACCGCGCCGTCGAGCCATTCGTCGGGATGGAGCATGACCGGCAGCATGCCGTCGGTATTGGCGCCGTAGAGTATCGGTTCATCCACGGCCGGTTTGCGCTGCCGTGAAAAAATCTGCCCGACGTAAGCGACTCGCGGCAGACCTTCGCGCCCGCTTTGTGCAGGGCCCACCGGATCGAACTGGTGGAGCGATTGAGACGGTTGAGTCATCGCGATCTGAGCAAGCGCAACCGCGACTCGAATACAGGCGATACGGTAAGCTTTCTCGATGGCCTGGCGCGACAGTCCTGGTTTGGTGTGTGGAATCACCAGCAGGTGGCGGAGCGCAGCGTAATCACTCGCCGCAACCGGGGCGCCGCTCATCTCCAGAACCCGCCCGGTTGCGCTTCTGGTAAGATCGGGTGAAATCTCGGCGAGCACCGACACCGCCGCGCCGGTTAGCACATGTGTCGTGCCCAGCCCCGCGGTGATTGGCGCGCCCAAAATACCGGGGAAATCGGCGCCTGAGCCAGGCGCTTTGGCTCTAGGCTCGATCACATCGAAGATCGGACCGGCGCGACATCGCTCCCCAGGATGGACAATCTCGAAGTCGACGCCAGCGATGGGTTCGTCCGCAAGCACGAGGCGGCGTAGTTCCGCGGCATCGACGATCAGCGATGTTCCGTAGAGGCATGCTCGCTCGCCGAATTTGAGCTCATCAATTGGATGATTCGCCAAAGCTAGTTGCACGGGGTGCCCTTGTCGCGAAATTATTCAGGACGCTCGTGAATCGCCAAGTCTGGATCTTATTCCCGGACGGAGAATCTTGTCAACGCGCTGCGCGATCGCATTACTTAGTCGCAAGTTATAACGGTGATACCTGCGCCTAATCATCGTGACCATCAAAATGCGGGTTAGTAGTTCAGTTTGAATCCAAATTGAACTTTGCATGAAGAAAGATTCCTCGCTCCGCTCGGAATGACAATTTAGCAGTCTGTCATCCCGAACTAAGTGAGGAATCTTAATCAAACTGAACCACCGCTAAATGCGTGTTTATTGGCCACGGCAAAGGATGATATTAATCGTCAAGCATTCCGAGCTGGATTAAGCAGTGCTTCGCTTCTCGCCAAATCCGAACCTGGCCCACCTGATCCATTGGTTCGAGTGGGAAGACGCCGCCTTTAAAAAGGCGCGCGAGCAGGATAAGCCGGTGATGCTTTTTTTATCGGCGTTTTGGTGCCGGTACTGCCAGCGCATGGACGAAGGCGCGCTTTCGGACCGGGAAAACATGGCGCTGTTAAACGCATACTTCGTCGCTCTCAGAGTCGAAAACGCCACCCGGCCCGACATCGACGCGCGCTACAACCTGAACGGCTGGCCCACCATCGCGTTTTTCACCCCGTCGGGTGAGTTGCTCGCCGCGTCCAACTTTCTCCCCGTCGAAGAGTTTAAAGAATTGCTGCTCAATGTCTATATGGATTATCAGCAAAGAGATGCGGCGAGCCGCGTGACCGGAGCGACCGTCGAAAGCGAATCTCCCGCAGTGCGTGCGCCCGAGGTAGAGCGCTCCCATGCGACGATACTCAACGGGATTACCAATTCGATTCGGGAGCTTGCCGATAGCGTCAATGGCGGCTATGGGCGCGGCCAAAAGTTTATTCATGCGCAGGCGACCGATTTCTTGTTTTGCCGTTACGAAGCGACGAAGGATCGTGCCTATCTCGATCACGCGTGCTTGACGCTGGACCGCATGCGTGAGGGCCGGATCCATGACGTCGCGGAAGGCGGTTATTTTCGCACGACCACCGGAGCGGACTGGAGCCAGCCGCATCGCGAAAAGTTGCTGGCGGAGCAGGCTGGTATGATTTCAAATTGCCTCGCCGCGTTGCGCTTCACCGGGCGCGGCGAGTATGCCCGCATGGCCGGGGAAATCATCGATTATTTGGATCGCAAGCTTTTTGACTCATCCACCGGCGCCTTTTTCGGCTGCGAGGATTTTCTCCGGCGTGAAACGGCGGAGGCTGAGTCCGCCGGCGAGTTTTTCTCGATCATCGATGACTGCATTTACACCGACGCCAACGCTCTGGCGGCCGGTGCTTATCTCGAAGCGGCGGCGCTTCTAGACCGAGCCGACTGTAACGAACGGGCGCTTAACGTTATTGAGTTTCTCTGGACTCGCTGCCGCAGCGCCGACCAGGGCATGTACCATTATTACGACGGCGCGCCGAGCCTGCCGGGACGGCTGGATGATCAGGTGCTGGTGGGCACCGCGCTGGTGCAAGCATATCGCGCGAGCGCCAACCGAAAATATCTTGAGCGGGCACGGCAACTGGCGGAGTTTGTCATCGCGCGGCTGAAAAATCCTGGCGGCGGCTATTTCGATCTTGGCGCGGCCGAGGTTGGGTTTGGCAGATTGCGCCTGACCGACATGGATCAGAACGGCGCGGCGGCGTCATTCTTTTTGACGCTTGTTGAGGCGGCGGAGGCGCCGAAATATCACGAGGCTGCGCTCTGGGCGCTGCGCGCAGCGAGCGGCGATGCGGCTTCTTACGGTATTTATGCGGCGCGGCTTGGTCGCGCGCTCGCAGAGTTGCTCAGTTTTGCGAGGCGCGGATCCTAGCCCGGATCATTCACGAGATTACGTCCGAAGAGCCTACCCCTTACGTATGACTCATTGCGCTTGCCGATTCGGCGAGAACGATTCAAACTAAGCGGCACGCAGTAATTTATCGGACATTACTTGTGAGCGCATGTGCTTGCTGCGACGCAGGATGGAGCGCGTAGGGCTCGAAAATGACAATGTATCTCTACGAATAGGTTGGACCAATTTTGAGGGGTTGGACATGGCGTACAAAATCCGCACGCGCGACGAGCATTTTCTCGACGATGGGAGTCCGAAGCGGGTTCTGGCTTTGGACGGCGGCGGGCTGCGCGGCATTGTTACGCTGTCGTTTCTTGCCGAGATTGAATCGATGCTGCGCGACCGCCATGGCGGCGCGGAAAGTTTTCGACTCAGCCACTATTTCGATCTGATCGCGGGGACGTCGACGGGATCGATCATCGCGGCCGCGTTGGCGCGCGGCATGACGATTGCCGAGATCACCAAAAAATATCTCGATCTTGGGCAGCGCGTGTTTCAGAAAAGCTGGTTGCGCCAGGGATATTTTCGCGCTTTCTACAACGAAGCCGGGCTCATCGAGGAGCTCAAACAAGTCTACGGCCCGAACACGGCGATAGGCGACGCTTCGCTTCAGACAGGGTTGCTAATCGTCGCAAAACGGCTCGACACCGGCAGCGCGTGGCCGATCTCGAATAATCCTCGAGGAAAATACTACGCGGCTCGTCCCGACAGCAAGGTCATCGCCAACTCGGATTATCCACTCTGGCAGGTGGTGCGCGCTTCGACGGCGGCGCCGCGCTTTTTTGATCCGGAGAAGATCGAGATCAATCGCGGCAAGGCGGGCGAAATACCGGTGGCCGGCGAGTTTGTCGACGGCGGCTTGAGCCCCTTCAACAACCCGGCGCTGCAGGCGCTAATGTTTGTAACCCTGGAGGGTTATCGGGTCGGTTGGCCCACCGGGGCAGACAAGCTGCTGGTTGTTTCGGTAGGGACCGGTTCGCGCGATCCGGCAATGACACCGGCTAAACTGGCCGTTGAACACGCGGTTAAATCGCTGTTCTCACTGATGGACGATTGCGCCTCGCTGGTGGAAACTCTGTTGCAATGGATGTCGACCAGCCAGACGGCGCGGGTGATCGATCGCGAGGCCGGCGACTTGCGCCATGACTTGATCGCGCCGGCGCCGTTGATTAGTTATCTGCGCTACAATGTCGCGCTCACGCAGGCATCGCTGACGGATCTGGGTCTGAAATTCGACGACGAAGAGGTTGAGGGTTTGAGCGCCATGGACGATCCGGACAATATGACGGCGCTGCAAGGCATCGGCGCCAGGGCGGCAAAGCGGCAGGTTCGCGCCGAAGATTTTCCGTCAAATTTTGATCTCGCGGACTGAGGTGGAAAATTCCGTGAATTGAAGGCGGACAGCGTCGAGCAACCCAAATCAACGATAAGGCAAGACCATGTTAAACGTCTTCATTGTGCGTCCCTTCGGCATCAAGAATGGAATCGATTTCGATCGTATCGAAACCGACCTCATTCGTCCTGCCGTGGAGCAGGCCGGATTGACGGGCGGCACGACCGGCGAGTTCATTCAACAAGGCAACATTCGCACAGACATGTTCGAACAACTGCTGATCGCCGATCTGGTGATCGCCGATATTTCGATTCACAACGCCAATGTTTTTTATGAGCTCGGCATTCGCCACGGGATGCGCGACAAACGCACGTTTCTCATCAAAGCGAAACAAGATAAGGCAAAAGAAAACGATTCCAAGGAAATCGACGTGCCATTCGATTTGAAAACCGACAGGTATTTATCTTATGACGCCAAGAATCCGAGCGGCGCCGTCGACATCCTCGCCGCCGCGCTCAAAATAACCTTGGATTCACAGACAGCCGATAGCCCGGTTTACCAGTTGCTGCCGGGACTGGAACCGGCGGACCCGGACAAAGTCTTGGTCATGCCGCTCGATTTTCGCGAGGAAGCAGAGCGCATCGAGGCCGCCAAGAATTGCGGCGATCTACAACTCCTGGCGGCGGAGGTCGACGGCTTTGCATGGCGCATCGCCGGCTTACGCTTCGTCGGTCACGCGCAGTTTCGTTTGAAGGATTGGCCCGGCGCAAAAGTGACGTGGCTCGCGGTGCGGAACTATGACGACATGGATGTCGAAGCCAACACGCTGCTGGGCACGATCTTTCAACGGCTGGGCGATCTGGTCAGCTCCGATCAAGCCATTGAGCGCGCGCTCCAAAACGAAGATATTGCCCGCGAGCGGGCCGAGATTCGCGCCTTGATGGGTCGCAATGCGAAAAATCAATGGGAACGGAGCTGGGCCTCGCTGCCGTCGGTCGATGCGACGCAAAAGTCGGCGCTGACTTCACCCTATCTCGAGAAATCCTTAGAGCTTTACCGTCACGGGTTCATTGAAGACCGCAATCATTTTTACTCAGGGCTAAATGCCTTGGCGATGGTGACGATGCTGACCGAGTTGGCGCAGGCTCAATCGACGATCTGGGAGGATGGTTTCGACTCGACGGAAGAGGCGGCGCGGAAACTGCAACAGCTCAAAGAACTGCGCGGCGATCTCGCCGCCGGCGTCAGGTTGGCGATCGAGTCGAAGCGAATCGCGCTGCAGCGCACGAACAAAAGCGACGTTTGGGTCGAGATCAGCACGGCTGATCTGATTTGTTTGACTTCCAGCCGGCCGAATCGGGTCGGGCAGGCTTACAAGAAAGCTCTCGCCGATGCTTCGGAGCATGCGCGCGAGGCGGTGCGCAGGCAACTGTCCCTTTATCAGCGTCTCGGAATTCTCAAAGAGAACATTCAAGCCGCTCTCGAAAACATTGCGCCCATCGCTTATGCGGCGCAATCCCAGGAAACTCCGCCGCGCGTGATCTTGTTCACCGGACACCGAATCGATGCGCCCGAGCGCAAGTTCCCGCGCTTCCCAGCCGCCAAAGAAAAGCACGCGCGGGAGATGATTCGCGAAGCGGTGGCGATGGAGAAAGAAAAGGCCGGCAGCAGGCTTTTGGGCATTTCCGGCGGCGGATCCGGCGGCGATATTCTGTTTCACGAAGTGTGCGAGGAGCTTGGCATCCCGAGCCAAATGTATCTCGTCTTGCCGAAGAGCGATTATATCAGGGCCTCGGTGGCCGACAGCGGGCCCGATTGGGTGGAGCGCTTCAATCGGCTCTACGACAAACTCGAACCGAAAGTTCTTTCCGACTCGGACCAGCTTCCGCGCTGGCTTAGAGCAAAGAAGGACTACAACATCTGGCAGCGCTCCAATCTCTGGATGCTGCACAACGCGCTGTTTATTTCACGAGACCATCTGGCGCTGATCGCGCTGTGGAACGGCGTCACTGGCGATGGCCCCGGCGGCACTGAAGACATGGTGAAGCGAGCGCAAGATCGCGGCGCCAGCTTTATCCATCTTGATACGAGCAAGCTGCTCGACTGAAAGCCGCCTTACCCGAGAAAAAACCCAAAACGTTTGCGCCGCGCGGGGCCATTCAGTATCAATGAGCACGATTTCATGATCCTGGCGCAGCGCAACGCGTCTCGTGGACATTTTTTTCCGCCATGTGTTAATCTCTCGCAGGAGCGACTTCATCGATGATTCGTACGGTCGGTATTGTGGCCAAGTATCAAGAGCCCAAGGCAGCTCAGATGGTGCGCTGGCTGGTGCCTTGGCTTAAAAAGCGCGGCAAAAAAGTTTGCGTGGAAAACGGCCTGGAGCGCAATGGCGCGCAGTCCTGCGGCAAAAAAATGATGGCCGCCAAGGCGGATCTCATCATTTCTCTCGGCGGCGACGGCACGCTGCTCAATATCGCGCCCTTGGTGGAACGGCCGGAGGTGCCGATTCTGGGCGTCAATATGGGCGGCTTGGGATTCATCACCGAAGTCGCGGTGGACGAATTCGAATCGGTTTTGAGCAAGACTCTCGACGGCGACTACGAGGTCGAAAAGCGCATGACGCTCGAGGTGCGGGTGATCGGCAAAAACAATCGCCGCCATAGGTTCCGCGTGCTGAACGACGCCGTGATCACCAAGGGCGCGCGCAGCCGCATTATCGATCTGGAAACCTACATCGGCGCCGACTATCTGTGCACCTACCGTGCCGACGGCCTGATCATCTCGACGCCGACCGGTTCGACCGCCTATTCTCTCGCGGCCGCCGGACCGATCCTCGAACCGACCCTCGGCGCCGTCGTGCTGTCGCCCATTTGTCCGCATACCTTGACCAACCGGCCGATCGTGGTGCCGAGCCATGCCACCATTCGCGTGACCTTGCGTTCTTTCGGCGACACGGTGATCTTGATTCCCGACGGCCAGCCGGGAATGCGGCTCAACAATGGCGACAAGGTCGAAGCACGCGATTACGGCCTGCCGGTGTCACTCATTAAACTCCCCTCGCGCAGCTACTACGAGATTTTGCGCGCGAAACTCAAATGGGGAGAGCGCTAAAGGATTCGCCCCATGCTGCGCGAACTTCGCATCAAGAATTTCGCGGTCATCGACGAAGTTGTTCTCGAGCTCAAGCCGGGCCTGAACATCCTCACAGGTGAAACCGGCGCCGGCAAGTCGATCATTCTCAACGCCCTGGGGTTGGTCGCCGGCGAGCGCGGCGCTTCCGACATTATCCGAAACGGCGAAGATGCGGCCATTGTAGAAGCGCTGTTCGATGCTTTGCCGCCGGCAATCGAAAGCCAGCTCAAGGACGCCGGATTTGAAGCCGATGGCGAGCTGGTGATCAAAAGGGTTCTCAGCCGTTCGGGCAAGAATCGCATCCATCTAAACGGCAGCCTTTGCCCGCTCGGCGTGCTTGCCGAGGCCGGCGGTTCGCTCGTGCATATTTACGGCCAGCACGAACATCACACCTTGCTGCAAGCCGAAACCCATTTAAATTTATTGGACGCATTCGCGAACGTGGCGGCGGCCCGGTCGATGAAAGAAAAATATGACGCGCTGGTTCGGGCCTGGAACGAATTGAACGAAACCCGCGACTCGCTGGAACAACGGCGCCGCGAGAAAGCCCTGCTCGAGGCGCAAGCCGAGGAGATCAGCCAGGCACGGCTTCAACCGGGCGAAGAGGAGGAGATCCGCGCCACCAAGAGCATTCTTGCGCACAGCGAGAAGCTGCATCAGGGTTGCCGCGAAGGCGAGGAGTTGCTCTACGAAGGCGATGCCGCGCTGGTCGGCGGGCTGAGCAAATACACCGTCCGGTTGCGCGAGCTGGCGACCATCGACAATCATCTTCAACCCACCGTCGACCTGCTCGAGTCCTCGTTGGCGCAGTTGCAAGAGGCGGCGGCGCAACTGCGCCGCTACGCCGAACGCGTGCATTTCGACCGGCGCGCGCTGGAGCAGGTCGAAGACCGTCTCGCCGAGATCCACCGCCTCAAGCGCAAGTACAACGCGGGCATCGAAGAGATCCTGCGCCTGCACGAGGAGATCACCGTATCGCTCGAGAATTTGGATCGAGGTGAAGAAAAAATTGCCGGACTAGAAAAAGCCTTCGCCGAAGCGCGGCAAGGCGCCTGGGAGAGCGCCGAGAAGATTTCCCAGGAACGCCAGCGCGCGGCGAAAAAATTGCAACGCGAGATGGAACGAGAAGTCAGGACCCTCGGTATGCCGGACACCGCCTTCGAGGTTCGCTTCATCACAGAAGATGACAAATCCGATGATCCACCCTTTTTCATCGCCGGTAGAAGACTCACGGAACGTGGCATGGACCAGGTGGAATTCTATTTTTCGCCCAATCCGGGAGAACCGGTCAAACCGCTTGCCAGGATCGCTTCCGGCGGCGAGCTGTCACGTTTGATGTTGGCCCTCAAAGCGTTAGTGCTGACGCCGGGTGTCGTGTCGACTCTGCTCTTTGACGAGGTCGACGCCGGCATTGGCGGGCGAGTGGCGGAGATCGTCGGAAAAAAATTGCAGCAAGTCGCGGCGCGCCATCAAGTGATCAGCGTGACGCATTTGCCGCAGATTGCCGCTATGGCCGACGCTCACTTCGTGGTTCAGAAAGCGGTCGAGAAAGGGCGCACGTTCACGCGCGTCAAACAGCTGTCGGAGCGCGAGCGGATCGGCGAATTGGCGCGCATGCTCGGCGGCGTCAAGATCACCGAACAAACGCTAAAGCACGCCGAAGAGCTGGTTCGGGGTAAGTAAACGGGACCGAGCGATAAGGACTGAGGAGCGAGTGTTCGTCAGATTTGACTTTTACAGCCCCCTCTCTTACTTTTATCTCAACACTCGTTTCTCATTTCTTCCCGTCGTGGGGCCGTAGCTCAGTTGGGAGAGCGCTTGAATGGCATTCAAGAGGTCGTGGGTTCGACTCCCATCGGCTCCACCACCCTTCGCTCCTGGAGCTTCGGGTGGCAAGCCACTTTTTCGCCACGACTTGTCGGATGTAACGTCTTTTCGGAGTGAAGGGTGTCCCCCGAAGCTTTAGCGAAGGGGGACGATCATGAAGTATGTCTATCTTCTCCAAAGCCTTTCCGTCCCCGCCCAACGTTATGTAGGCGTCACCACCAACCTCAAGAAGCGCCTCCAGGCACACAACGATGGCGCTTCTTCACACACATCCAAATACCGCCCTTGGAAAGTTGTTACGTATCTCTGTTTTGAAGACGACCGACGGGCTGCAGAGTTTGAACGATATCTCAAGACAGGGTCCGGACTAGCTTTCGCGAATAAGCGCTTTTGGTAAGTCCCGGTTGGGCGCTAAATCTTTTTACGTCCCTGGATGATTTTGTCTGGGACGGAGAGGTTCTTGACGCGAGTGGCAGCTTGTAAGTCAGTTGAATTGTCTTATCCCGTACCCTGACTTCTTTCACGATCTCGCGTAGAAATTCTTTTTTCGCACCAAATTTTCTCTCTCGTAATCGCTCCTGCATCGCGCGGACATAGGTCTTCACTAATGCCGTCGGAGGCCGCCCGGATCCGCTCAAATTATCGAGCTCAAACATAACAATCATTCGGATTTCTGTGGCGTCGACACCGCCTTCACTGTTGACAACCGCTCACAGCGTCCTATCTATTTGGACGAGTAACAACGCGGGTCAGGGGATTGCCGATGTCGCCCTCGGCGCGTTGGCTTTCGAAAAAATCTTGGAAAAAGATGGCGGACAGGACTTGGGAATGTCGGGAGGTGAAGCCTAAAATGATCAAATCGATTTTGGCTCTTTGTCTCTGGTTGTGCCAGGCCGCCAATGAATACTAAATTGGGCGTGATTCCCTTTCCATTGATAGAGGGCGTTGCAGGTTGATCTTGGTTATTGTACGGGTCTGGAACAGTAAACATGAAAGCGTTTGTGCAAGGCAGAGTAATTTCGGGAAGGCAGGGGTGGCTGCTCACAGCCGTGATAGCAGTGATCGTACTTGTGCTGCTTGGCGCACCGCTTCTTATTTTGTTCATTACGAGCCTTCGGCCACCAACCGCGCTCCCCTTGGATCCTGGCGTTTCGCTGGATAACTTCGGGGCGATTTTCTCAAGTCCGCGAATGTTTAAGGTCTTGGTGAATACGGCGATTTATGGTGGTGGCGCTCTTATCTTGTCTCTGACGCTGGGTGCGACGATTGCGTTTCTGGTTGAGCGAACCGACATTCCGTTTCGCTCGGCGATCTATACCGCGATGCTGGTATCGCTTGCGGTGCCCACCATGTTGAAAGTTTTCGGTTGGGTGCTTCTGCTGTCGCCCGGCCTTGGTTGGATCAACCTCAAAAAAGCGTGAACGCGAACGTTTTGAGTCATGCAAGTTAGTCATTTTCAGAGGGTAAAAATCTCCAATTGGGGCTGTAAAGGTCTCGTGGCACAAACTTCCCTAATAGGGTACTTTGTGCCGGATGCCCAAAGGGACGCAAGAATTCCGTTTTCCCTTCGAGGAAACGCACCTTACGCACTTCGGCGGAATGTGGCTGATCCAACGATTTTGCAAAAGGCTGAAGCTGCGCTGGCTTCTTCAGAAGCATATGGACAAGCTGCAGCGAACCGCGACGTATCACTCTGCCGAGCTGATTGTGGCCCTGCTCTTCGCCATCCTTATGGGGCTTCGCCGCATCAACAAGACCGACATCCTTCAATACAACGGCGCTTTTCTGGAAATGCTCGGGTTGGAGAGATTTTCCGACCCAAGCACCTTGCGCCGATTCTTGAAGCGCCTTTCTCCCAAAAGCATTCGGCAGCTGGTGCGTCTTCACGACAGCCTGCGCGCCTATCTGTTCACTTTGCCCTATCAGCGCAACTCCCTGGTCTTCGATGTGGACTCCACAGTCCTCATTATCTACGGTCGGGCCGAAGGTGCTCGCGTAGGATACAACCCCAAAAAGCCGGGCCGCAGGTCCTACCATCCCTTGCTTTGCTTCGAAGCCGGTTTCCAGGAGTTCTGGCATGGCAGCTTGCGCCCAGGCAACGCCGGCGCCTCGACCGGTGCCGTGCCCTTCCTCAAAGTCTGTTTGGCGAAGGCCTCTTCGACCATCGCCCGCTCGCGCATGCGCTTTCGC
>JBOHVN010000125.1:0-25116 GCA_050735675.1 Binatia bacterium
GGGAGCCGTCGGGGGCGGTTGCCTGAGGTGAGAACGAAGATAGTTCGTAGGCTCGTGGAGAATTACGGAGTAGCAGTCGCCGAGGTCGCTCGCCAAGTGGGAATCTCCACCTCCGGTGTTTCGAAGAATACTTTCAAGAACTTTGTCCAACTAGTCAACAGCGTCCCCGGTTCCCCGGTTCCCCCCGCGGTTCCCCCCGGTTCCCCCCGGTTCCCCCGCGTAGGCGTGCACCCGGACGCTGAAGATCTCGCGCGCGCTCCGAAGTCGCTCTAGAAAGCGCGTTCGGTCATGATTGTCGCGGAAAATCACGCGCCGATCGTTGCCCCGGCAAGTGACGTGATAAAAAGCATTGGGGTACAAGATTCTCAATGGACGCGCCATAATTCCCCACAATAATTCCAACACCATGATCCTTGCTAAGTGCATAAGTCAAGATTTGACCTAACTTACCTAACTTACTCTAATCTTTGGAATCACGCGGCTCTCCGTTCATACGCAGGCTTGAGAAAAAACACCCCCTAGAAATTCTAAGTTTTCCTATCCAATTGGAAAGGTCCCCTGGGTCAAGACATAGTTTGTAGACAACGGAGTCAGCTCAGGGGTTTCTCTAGAACAGCGTGAGAACGCGAAACGGTCAGGATCGATAACTTGTCCAGGCAGAGTTTTTTCAATTAGATTACTTGCTCCACGCAACGGCCGGAGTGAGGATTAACGCATCTTCATCCTGTCGCGTCCGGGCCAGCGTATGTGTAGAACGTAGACAGTAGAGTTTTTTTCATCAACTTCGTAGATGATCCGATACACATACGGCTTTCGGCCGTAGAGAAGATGTCTCACGCTAGGAGCTTCGGGAGTTAATGGGCCGCGGTTTGGGTATTTCTCAAGGCCGAAGATAGCTTTCTCAAGTCGTTCAAACCACCGCGCTGCTTGCTCGGATGATTCGGCGCCAATACGTCCGTAAATGATGGAAAGGTCACGCAAGGCGCGTTCGGTTACCTCAACGTGATATGCCATGGTCCCGCCGGAAGGATTTAAATGCTTCCCGCGCGGGATAAGTGCGGCCTTTGGCGACGTCCTCACGACCTTGCCGGATTCCTTCCAGCGCGTCAGCCTGCGCCGCAATGTTCAGCAAACGTTGGTACGCTTCCGCATCCTGCACGACGGCGGCGGCCTTTCCGTTGACCGTTAAAATAACCGGACGTTTTGTCTTTTTCAGGCGCCGAAGAAACGCGGAGGAATTGTTCCGAAACGTCGTCAACGCCTGAATGTCCTGCGTAATGTCCATTTTATGGGACTCCTTGATCAGTACCTTTAAAGGTATCATCTCATGGCGGAAGTTTCCTTACAACGAGTTTCTTCCCACAGTGTTCAAGTTTTCTTCCACCCGATCGTTGGCGAAGGTTTCGACCAGCATAACCGTACCGTTCTCCGCCAGCGCTCTTTTTGCATGCTGCGCGGCGCCGCCGGGGTCGCCCATGTCGTGCAAACAGTCAAAGCAACAGATCAGGTCAAAACCTTCAGCGGGAGGGGATGGATTTCGTAGCCTGAGGATCGAGTGTCCAGACGCGCACTTTTTTACCTCGCGCGCGCAACAACGGGGCGGCCATCTGCTGGAGACAAACTACGGCTCGAACCTTTTCTGGAAAAGGCAACGCCGCCAATTTGTGCCGGCGCGCTTCCTTGGCGGCGAAAATGCGGGCGATCTCCGGTTTCACGGTGTCCATTGCTTCCATTTTCCTTCCAGGCCGTGGCGCTGCAGCACGTCCGCTAGATAATTCATATCGAGTTCCGCCTGCTCACGAAAAATCCGCACACGTTCCCGGTCTTTGTCCCGACCGGTCTGCAAACAGATGGCGACCAAATGTTCCGCGCGCACGACTCTCGTAGAGACTTCTTCGTAAAGCGTCTCAGTCGCCTCTCTCAGAGCCTCTTCCAACAGCGCGTTATATGCAGGAAGAAACTGGACCGGCACACCCTCTATGAGCACGCACTCGCCTTCGTCAGGGTAACCCCGCGTCCGAAGCGCCTCATAGAGCGGGGCCAACGAAATTAAATCGCCGACGTTTGCCGGCAGTACAACGAACACGTCCAGGTCGAACGTAAGCAGCGGTTCGACGTAAAAAGTCGCCCCCATTGCGCCGCCGATGGCGTAACGTTCGATCACGCCGCTGCCCTCCAGTTCGTTCAAAATTTGCAAGGTCCGTTTCATCATCCGCTTTGATCGAGTTTACCATGAGATCAATGTTTGGCGCCATTCCAAGGTACGAGAGCGCGGTGCAGCACGTCGGGACCAGCATGTATAAACGGCTTGCCCACGAAGCTCCGAAATAATTCGGTCTAAACTTGGCTATGCGCGTCTAGGATTGTGCTCGCGCCAAGCCTGTGCAACGTCGAAGGGACGCCAAGATTATTTCTAAATTCGAAATCCGAATATCGAAATCCGAAACAAATCAAAATCCAAGGGATAAAGTTCCAAACCGAAGACCAAGCCTGTTTGAAGCTTCGGATTTCGATTTGCGAATTTAACCATCGAGTCCCTGGCGCGCTTTGCGCGAGTCATTCCGACTCGGGTTCGGCTTTGTCGCGCTTTGCTCCCCTGAATACCGTCTTCGGTTTTTTTTCAACGAGCCGGCATGGCGTCGCCACTTGACAGTTTTTTGAAAAACTCGATGACTTCGGGTTCGCGCGGCATCTCTTTGATCGCTTTCTCCAACTCCTCGGGCATCAGCGGCGTTGCATCGTCGCCCGCGAGTTTCTTGAATTCCTTGTGAAACTCGGGGTCTCTGAAAGTCTTCCGCATCGCTTCCTGCAGGATCTGCACCCGCTCCTTGGGCGTTCCCGGAGGGAGGATATTGGGCGAACCGGTCGCCCTGAATCCGCGCAGCAGCGCCAGGACTTTTTTCTCCTTTTCGGTTTTGGCGAAGCTCTCAAGCTCAGGCGCCTTGGCGAACCTAGGCTGCTTGTTTCCTTTGGGAACTTCGATGATCGCATGGAAATCGACGAGATTTTTTTCTATCCACTGCGGGTTGCGGTGGATAACCGTTTCGGCAAGGTTCGATCGGGCATCCACTTCGCCGCGCAGCAGAGCAAGATCGAGTTCCTGAGTGGTATATCCCGTGATAAATCTTGGATCTTTCATATCGAGCAGGTAGGCGAACAAGCGGCCGGTCAGATAGATCGGATGTCCCACGGCCTGGGCGCCGACGCGCAACCCCGATAGGGAACGCAGCTTTGCCAAACTGCTGGCGCCGGCATCCTTGCGCGTCGAGAAAATCCATTGAGCGCCGCCGTCGGGTGCGCCGAGATACATGGTCTTATCCAGGTCATATAAAACGCCGGTCTCGCCAAGGACGGCGCTCGGCACAAAACCCGGAGTCATCGCGCCGATGGTAAGTCCATCCGGACGGGTTGTCCTGTAGACATGATTGGCGGCTTTTCGGCCGCCGCCGCCGGCCATGAACTCAAGAACGATGGTAGGATTGCCCGGGATATACTTCCGCAGAAACGGGACCTGCGCGCGCACGCGCATGTCCCCCGTGCCACCTGCCGCGCGCGCCTGGACGATCGTAATCGTCTTGCCCTCATAAAAAGGGGCCTGCCCGAGGGCCCATCCCGGCAAGCTGAATGACACTCCGAGCGCCAGCCCGGCAAAAATCTTCAACGGAGTCTGGTCGATCCTCATCGTGGTTTCCTTTCGTTGCTGCGCAGTCAGAATCGTATGCGGAGAGGAGGCGGCGATTCGATCGCAAGCTTTCTATAGTCCGCCATGATCGGCAAAGTCAAAGACCTGTACGAATTTTGAGCATGCATAAACGCCTGGCCCCCGGGGATTTTTAGATGCGAGCGAGAAACAAATCCCCCTTAGTCCCCCTTTTTGGATATAAAGGGATTCATCGCAAGAAATTCCGGTCGTACTGAGGTTCTCAAAGCATGCCGTCATTCCCGCAACCCGAAAGCCGGGTACGATACGGAATCCAGGGATTAGAAAAAACTGGATGCCGGTTTTCACCGGCATGACGGAACAAGGCGAAGCGTTCTTTACCTAACATCTGGGGCAGCTTGTCAGCGGATATAAGGAGGCGGTCCTAGCCATTTGATTGACCATGCGAGCGCGCGCGAAGTTCTCGCTTCCCGCGAACGCCGTTAAGCCAAAGAATGCGATTGGGATCGAAAATGTTTGCATGCTTCGCCTCTAAGTACGGCAACCATAATGTCAAGCTGCGTTGACTCAGCGGTTGCAATGAGCCGCGCTTCGGTGTTTTTCTTTTTATCAGTTTCGCCGTAATAATTGATTACCCATACGGTGCCGCGCTTTTACCGGCGCGACATCCACAAACCAGCAGACCCATGGCAAAACCACAACCGATCAAGCCAGAGGACATCAAACGCTATCGGGCGAATTATATCGTCGAGAAAGACGGCATCGCGATGTACCGCGCCATGGCCGCCGCAGAAAAAGATCAAAAGCGCGCGGACATTTTTGAAAAACTCGCGCAGAACGAAGAACGTCACGCGCAGCGCTGGGCACGGCTGATCGAGACGGCGGGCGGCAATGTGCCGGGTCACCGGCCGTCGGCGCGGGTTCGTTTGCTCGGATGGCTGGCGCGGCGCTTTGGCACGCGCAGGGTGGTTCCGATCATCAGCAGTCTCGAAGCGAGAGATGAAGCGGGCTACAGACAGCAGCCGGAGGCGGAAGGCCTGCCGGCGGAAGAGCGAGCGCATAGCCGGACGCTGTGGGCCATGTCCGGCGGCGGCAGCGGCGTGGAAGCGATCGCCGGCACGGAGCGCTGGCACTTGATGTCGCGCGCCGGCACGCTGCGCGCCGCGGTTTTCGGCATCAACGACGGTTTGGTTTCCAATTTCAGTTTGGTCATGGGCTTCGCCGGCGCTGAGGCCGAGCCCCAGTATATTCTCCTCGCGGGAGTCGCTGGATTATTAGCCGGCTCCTTCTCCATGGCCGCGGGCGAGTATGTCTCCGTGCGCGCGCAGCGCGAACTGTTCGAACAACAGATCGCGATGGAGAAAGAAGAACTGGAGATGTCGCCGAAAGAGGAGGAAGAAGAGCTGGCGCTGATCTATCAAGCGAAAGGCATACCGGATGACCAGGCCCGCGCGTTGGCGCGGCGTATCATCGCCAATCCGAAAACTGCCATCGACACACTCGCGCGAGAGGAGCTCGGGCTCGATCCCACCCAACTTGGATCGCCGTGGGTCGCGGCGGGGAGTTCGTTCCTGGCTTTCGTCATCGGCGCTTTCGTGCCTGTCTTGCCCTATCTAGTCACTGCCGGAACGACGGCGTGGATCGCGAGCGGGCTGCTGAGTTGCCTGGCGCTGTTCGGTGTCGGCGCTTTGATTTCGATTTTTACCGCGCGCGGTCCGATCCTCAGCGGCTTGCGCATGCTCGGCATCGGGCTGCTCGCCTCGGCGATTACCTACAGCGTCGGCTGGCTGCTCGGCGTGTCGATGGTCGCTTAGCGACTTCAGAATTTTTCATCAAGAAAACCCAACACCGAGCGAGCACCAAGGCGGCAAAGAAAATTTTGCGACGCTAGCGATGATTACGCTGCTCGAACAGGGCTTTCAGTTTGGCACCGAAATCTGCGTTGTCGTAGTAGCCTTTGAAATGATCCGCGCCGACGCCGAGGGCGGCGACCAGCACCGGCTGGTTCGTATGAGCCCCTGTTTGCCAGTAAATCTGGGTATTATTTGCAATCATGGCGCCGAGTGCTTGCGCGGTAAAATCGCTAAACAGGGTGCGGGAAATCGGTTTGCGATTGATGATCGCATCTTTGAATTCGGGCGCGAGTGTGAAACCGGGGAAGTGGTTTTTCATCAAGTTGTCGACCGCCTCGGCAGTGGGTTCAGGACCAAGCATTCGCGAGGCTTTTTGTAGCGAGATGTCGATCGATTGCAGTTTCTTGAAATCCTCAGTGGTTCCCACCGCCTGGTTATTGCGTTTGGTGCTGGTGAGATCCTTTAAAGCCAACGTGAAGCCCAGCCCGCCGGTCTCGTGATCGGAAGTCACGATGATCAAAGTCTCGCGCGGATATTTACGGTAAAATTCATAAGCCAGCTCGACGGCGCGATCGAACTCGCGATAATCGTGGATGACCGATGCGATGTCGGATAAATGGGCGGCCGTGTCGATGCTTTCCGATTCGACAAAGGCGAAAAATCCTTCGTTGCCAGCGTGGAGCGACTGGATCATCGCCCGCGTCATGTCGTAAATGGACGGCTCGGTATTTTTATCGCGGTCCAGTTCAGAACTCATATCGCGCAAGCTGAAGAGCCCGAGCAGTTTGCCGCGCGAGGCGTTGTCGAGGGCCTGCTTGTTCGCCACATGCCGGTAGCTTTTTTCTTCAAACGCCGCGACCATGTTGGATTCGTCGGCACGGCGGCTGCCGGGCTGGCTCTTCGGCAAGAATTGATCTTTGCCTCCGCCCAACAAAACATCCGGCTCCAATTCGAGGTAGCGGTTGATGATCGCCGCGTAATCACGGCGATCGGCGACATGGCAAACGAACGCCGCCGGGCTGGCGTCGTAAATCGTCCCATTGGTGACCAGGCCAAGGCGCATACCGCGCTGGCGCGCAAGCTCCATGGCGCTGATCGCGGGTGTGCCGTCGGCGCACACTCCCAGCGCCCCGATTTTTGCTTTGCAGCCGCCCGCGAGCGCAGTGGCGGCCGCGGCCGAATCGGTTGAAAGAGCGTCGGCTGCATGGGTTGTCATTACGCCGACGTGGCCCTCTTTGATGATCTTATCGACGATCACGAATCCTTCGTTGTGAATTTGCCGGCGATACTGCCGGGCGATTTCCAAATGGGCCATGCCGCCGCCGTCGGAAAGAAAGAGGAATACGTATTTTGGAGCTACCGGACCGGACCTAGGCTGACTCAGGGTGGTCGAAGTCGTTAAAGACAAAACGATGACAACGATCAAAATCTTGACGTTTACGCGCAGCAGCTTTTGCATTTTAGCCTCTCGACGATGATTCGGTCATACGGAGATACTCAAGCCAGATCGACAGCGCCGTATAGTAGGCTGGAAAAATCAGAGAGGCAACCACGAGTGCGCGCGGCGGATCGGGGAGACGGTAAATGGCATAGAAAATGGTGGCTGCCCAGAGCACGCCCAGAACATTAGTCTGGAGGCGAAAGCGCGGACTGCGGCTTGGATAGATAAATTTAATCGGCGCGAAGACCAGGGCCGACAGGGCAATAACCAGAAAAGCATTCACCCATAATGGGATTTTAAGCAGGAACAGATAAAAGACGACGATATTCCAGTATGACGGGAAGCCGAGAAAGAAATGATCCGCGGTCTTGGCGTTTTTCTGGCAGAAACCGTAAACGCTGGCGAGCAGCGGCAGCATCACCAGCCACAACGCGTCGTGCGGCGGCAGAAGATTGGCGCGGAACAGGAATAAGCAGGGTACGATGACGTAACTGAAATAGTCGACAATGGCGTCGAGCATCTCGCCGTCGAACCAGGGAATCACTTCCTTAACCCGTGCCGCGCGAGCGAGCGTGCCGTCGGTGGCGTCGAGCGCGACGGCCAAAGCCATCAAGAAAAACGCGTTACGGAAATCCCCCTGTTCGATACTGAGAACGGCGATAAAGGCGATGACAACGCCGAGGGCGGTATAGAGATGGACGAGCCAGGCGAGGATCAGATTCCAGCGCATCCGGCCAACTTAAGTGGCGGAAGCGGCGAAACTCGGTCTCGCTTTGAGGCGGGCGATCCAGGCGGCGGTGTTTCTAAATTTGGTTGGGTCTACCGGGATACCGAAACGGTCTAGGAGATCGAGGTTTGCCATAAAGGCGATATCCGCCAGGCTAAACGAACCCGCTAGATAGTCCTTGCCATCTAGCTCATTCTCAATTCTGCCGAAACACGCGGCGATTTGCGTTTTGGCGTTGTCGAGGCGCTGGCCGTCACGCTCCGCCTCCGGTTTGCGCATTTCGTACATGATGTGCACGCAATAGGGGTTGAAGTGAGTGTCCCGAAAATCCTCCAACAGCCGCGCCCGCGCCCTGCCTTCAGAGTCGGCCGGCATCAAAGACGGATAGGGATACTCATCTTCCAAGTATTCATTGATCACCGTCGAGTCGTAAATGACGAATCCTTCGTCATCGAGTGCAGGAACCTGACCGAAAGGATGAATCTTCAGATATTCGGGGTCCTTTTGTTCTCTTTTGGTAAGGTCAACGTTAATCCGCTCAAATTCCAACCCTTTTTCCAAGAGGGCGATGCGAACCTTGCGCGAGTTAGTAGATGGCGGAAACGTATACAGCTTGATCATCGACAGCGGCCTCCTTAGCCTTCACCACTTTTTGCATACTAACATAACACCGTATTACCTGCGAGCATTTTTTCTCACTTCATAGCCTCTATGGGCGCGAAACTGGCAAATAACCCGTGCCGGCACTAGCCTCGGCCAAAAGCCGCTCCGCGAGCGCGCAATCTGGCTTTCACCGTCACCGGATTGCCGGCGCGCAGTACCACAATGGCGACCTCATCGCCCGGTTTTTGCGCTTGCAGCGCGGCCGTAAGATCCTCAATATTTTGGATTTTCTTATCAGCCACTTGTACGATGACATCGCCCGAGCGCAACCCCGCGAGAGCTGCCGGGCTGCCGTCGGAAACTCCGGCAAGCTCGACGCCAGCAGTGGTGGCGCCGTACGCGGGAACGCTACCGAGGTAGGTGCTTAGCCCGCTTCCGTCGGCCTTCGGCTCGCTCGGTTGGCGCGACGGCAGGCTGACGAAGCTTATTGGCACCTTGGCGCTGGCAATTTGCAGCACGGTCGCCATGATCAGATCGCTGACTCGGGCCATGCCGTCGATGTTCAACCTTTCCCACCTATCTGTCGGCCGGTGGTAGTGCTCATGAATACCGGTGAAAAAATGGAGCACGGGAACTTTTTTACTATAAAACGACAGGTGATCGCTCCGTCCGACGTCGTCAGACTCAGTCACCTCCAGGCCGAGCTGGCGCGCCCCGGCCGTGACAATTTCACTTAGATTTTGCCCCGAACGGGTGCCGAAAACGGTCAAGCGGTCGTCGCGCAACCGGCCGACCATGTCCAAATTGATCATGACTTTAGTCGAGGCGATCGATTTTGCGCCGCCGACAAAATGACGCGATCCGAAAAGACCGAGCTCTTCGGCCGAAAACGCGGCAAAGACGATCGTGCGCGCGGGTTTCCCGGGCAGCCGGGCGAGGCGGCGCGCCAAATCGAGCAGCACCGCGGTCCCCGATGCGTTGTCGTCCGCGCCCGGGTGGATGGTTCCGGCGGCGCGACTGTCACGCGCGCCATAATCGCCGAATCCGAGGTGGTCATAATGCGCGCCGATGACGATGTTTTCGTCGCGCAACGACGGCTCGCTACCGGGGAGAACGGCGACGACATTTTCGGCGCGCCGGCGAAGTTCCGCTAGATTAACTTGTATGGCCGTGCTTAAGCCCGGCAGCGACATCGAAGCCGGCTTTTCGGTGCGGTCGATTTTTTCCTTCAGCGCCGCGAGCGAGATGCCGCGGGCCGCGAGCCGTCTCTCCACGATGCCGCGCTTCACTTGCGCCGCAACCAGGCTTCTGCCGCCGCGCCACAAGCTGCTGCTGGTCGATAGCAATTCCGCTTTTGCACGACCCGAGTCATTGAGATCGACCAGGATCATGCCGACCGCGCCGTGATCGCGGGCATTACTCGCTTTGGTGCGCAGCGCCGAGTAGATCGAGTACTGGGGAAATTTCTTAAACGGGCTGTCGGCGTCCTTGGGCGGCGGCTCATAGCGGAGTACCAGCACCACTTTTCCTTTGACGTCGATGCCCTCGTAGTCATCGTAACCGTAGTCGTTGGCGGTGATCCCGTAGCCTGCGAAAACCAACTCTGCCGCGATGTGGTCGGACGCCGAAAGACCGAGCGGCACCCAGTCCTCATTTAAAGCCAGCGGCTCGTTGGATCCAAGTCGCAGGTTGCTCGGTTCTTTCACCGTGACGCCTACGGCGACGTCGAAGCCTTGAAAATAGCCGCCGTTCTCGCCGCCCGGCCGGAGACCATACTTGGCAAACTCGGCCGCGATATAATCCCGCGCGAGATCGATCCCCGGCGTGCCGACGCCCCTGCCGGTGAGCTTCTCCGACGCAAGATACTTCACGTGTTGCGCGAGATCATGTGTAATGGTTGAGGTTGAGACCCGAGGCGCCGGCTCCAGAGTCCAGCCGGTTAACGCCGCCGCGATTGTCCCCGCGAGCGTCAGCCCGGCGAGCAGCGTCCGCAGATAGAATTGCATGCGTGATTTCGTTGTCATCTAGCGAATTTACTCTAGCATGTTTGCGCGGGCTGATTGAAGGTAGCGCCGTCACCCGCACGTCTAAACTTAAGCGCGCGGCCAATGACCCAGTTTTGCGACGCGCGCTGTCAGATGTTATAAAATGCGAGAGGTTTTAATCTTACAAAGGGAGCACAAAGATGGCTAATTCCGTGGTTGTCTATACCCAGCCGGGTTGAGGGCCCTGCCACAAAGAGGTGGAGTTTCTATCTCAAAAGGGCGTCGTTTTCGTGGAGAAAAATGTCCGCGCCGACAAGGCGGCGTTGAAAGAATTGCTCGATCTCGGTTTTCAGAGCACACCGGTGACGATTGTCGACGGCCAATCGGTGGTCGGCTTTGATCAAATCAGAATTATCGAACTGCTGGGAATCTAATCTGAGTGGTGATTAACGCGCGAGCGGGGTCTCGGCGCGAGGAGTATCTCCTCCCCAGCCCGGCAGAAAATTTTCGCAAACTGCCGAATACTTTCGGTTTGTAGACTAGAATTCTATCGGACCTGCGATTTCCAGCTTGACGAGCTAAGCATTTTGCCGGTGACGCCCTTGGACTCGTCTGAAGCTAGATAGACGAACACTTCGATTACCGATTCGGGCCTGCTGCCACTGTAGCCGGTAAGTTTGGTCGCCACGTAGCCGGGTTCGACAGAATTGACGCGGATATTCGACAACCGCGCTTCGGAGGCAAGTGTCTGAGTAAATCCTTCCAGTCCCCACTTGGAAGTCGCGTAGGCGATGAAGTTAGGGTAGGCGCCGCGGCCGATCATCGACGAGACATTGATGATCGAGCCGCTCTTTTGTTTGATCATGACCGGCAACACCGCCTGGGTCACGAGAAACGGCCCGCGCAGGTTGACCGCGATGGTGTAATCCCATTTTTTGACGTCGACTTCCGTCATCGGCGTGGGACGCGTCATGACGCCGGCGTTATTTACCAGAACGTCAATGCGGCCGAATTTTTTTGCTACGTTGGCGATCAGTGATTTGACGGGCTCTTCTAACGAGACATCGCAAGTCCAGCCCTCCGCTTCGGCTTTGAGAGCACGCAGTTCAGTCACGGCTTGATCGAGCTCGCCGCCCGTGCGCGCGCACAACGCTAATTTAGCCCCTTCACGCGCGTAGGCCGTCGCGATGGCTTTGCCGATACCCCTGCCGCCGCCGGTGATGAGCGCAACCTTGTCTTTGAGGATCATGAACAACTCCTTGGAGTGATGGAGTAGTGGAGTGTTGGAGTGATGGTTCAATTGTTACATAGAACCGCCGACCAAGCCAAGGCAGTTGGGCTTGAGACGGCCGGCTTGAGGCGATAGAAGGACACAAGGAGGACCCTGTCCATGGACGTACTGAGCATTACCGGTTATCTGCGCAGAACACCGCATGTCGTGGCGGAGCACAAAGGTTTTTTCGCCAAGGAAAATTTAGAAGTGAGGTTTCACGAAACGACCTACGCGCCGGATCACAATCGCGGCATGGCGGAGGGACGCTGGGATTTTACCTTGAGCAGCGCGGACACGATGATCGCCAGGACTACGACCGACGGCGTTGACTACATGCTCTTCATGCAGTCCGAAGAAGGTCTGAGCGCCTATCTGATCGGACAGCCCGGCGTCGACTCGATCGAAAAACTGCGCGGCAAATTATTGGCCGGCGACCCGGGTGATTCCAATCTCGATCTTATTCGCAAAAAGATTCTGCGCACGCACGGCATGGAGGACAGCGAATATAACATCGAAATCATCGGCAGCTCGCCGGTGCGTTTGCAGGCGTTTCTCGAACGCCGCGTTGCCGCGGCGATGCTGACGCCGCCGGCTTCGGACAAGGCGTTGGCCGCCGGCGGAGTGCTGCTCGCGAATTCGGAAAATTACGTGCCAGGCTGGCCGCTCACTTGCGGTTGGACGCTGCGGTCTTGGCTGGCGGACCACCGCGAGCTCGTCGTCCGTTTCATCCGCGCGTGGACCGCGGCCACCGATTGGCTGCTTCTGCCTGAAAACCGGGACGAAACTATCGCGCTGATGATGGAAAAGGAAAAGCTCACGCGTAAGGCGGCTGAGGACGCATACGGCAAGGTCGTTCCAAAAGCGAGGATCAACCCGCAGGCATTAGCCAACGTGATCGCGCTGCGCAAAGAGATGGGCGTTTACAAGCCGCCCTTCGATCCGCCCGAGCGATTCTATGACGCGAGTTATTGGTCGGAGGCGACGGGATTGCCGGCATACTAGCTCACTGGCTTATGAGCGAGCGCAGCAGCATATTGACGAGGCTCAACACAATAGCGCCGAAAAATGCCGAGAAAAAACCCTCGATGTGGAACCCCGGAACCATGGCTGCGGCTAACTGCAGCATGAAGGCATTGATGATCAGCCAGAAAATCCCGAGAGTGAGCAGAGTGAGGGGCAAGGTGAGAATCTTGATCACGAGCCCGAGGGTCGCATTGATAAGGCCGATAACAATGGGCGCAATCAGCGCGCTGCCCAATCCTTCGACTTCAATGCCGGGAAAGAGAAAGGCAACGATCAGCAGACTCCCGGCGCTGATAAACCAATGAATCAGCAAATCTCCCATACGTGCTACGTAAGCTAGCAAAGTGTCCATTGTGAGACAATCGCGCGCCGCGCGAGTCTTGCGAAGGAATTTGCAGAATGTAAGTATTGGACCAGTTCAACCTTTCATGAAAAGAAGGAGCGCATGTCATGTCGAAGCAGGAATTAGAGCAAGTCGCTTGCGCGCTGGTGGCCGAAGGTAAAGGAATACTCGCCGCCGACGAGAGCATGGGCACGATTAAACGACGGTTCGATAGCATCAAAATTGAATCCAATGAGGATAACCGGCGGGCTTACCGCGAGATGCTTTTCACCACCAAAGGGATCGAGGAGGCGATCAGCGGTGTGATCCTGTTCGATGAAACCATTCGCACGAAGGCGAACGATGGCACGCCGTTTCCCCAGCTGCTCGCCAAAAAAGGCATCATGCCCGGCATCAAAGTCGACAAAGGGCCGGTGGACATTCCATCTTTCCCGGGAGAGACCGTCACGGAAGGTTTGGATGGGTTGCGCGCGCGCATCAAAGAATACAAAGAGCTTGGGGCGAAATTCGCCAAGTGGCGCGCCGTGATCACAATCGGCGAAGGCATTCCGACGTATACCTGTTTGTCGGCCAACGCGGAAGCGCTGGCGCGTTATGCCGCGCTCTGCCAGGAAGGCGGGATCGTCCCGATCGTTGAACCGGAAGTTTTGCTCGATGGCAATCATACGATTGAACGCAGCCAGGAAGTGACCGAACACACTCTCAAAGTCACCTTCACGGCGCTTTATTTGCATCGAATCCACTTCGAAGGAATGATCCTCAAGCCGAGCATGGTTGTCTCCGGCAAGGACAATCCCAGACAAGCGGGAATTGATGAAGTGGCTGAACGCACGATCCAGTGTTTGAAACGCGCGGTTCCCGCCGCGGTTCCGGGCATTGCTTTTCTATCCGGCGGACAAAGCGCCGTGAGTGCAACCGAGCACCTCAATGCCATGAACAAGCGGGGCCCGCTCCCCTGGCAGGTGAGTTTTTCTTACGCGCGCGCGCTGCAGGACCCCGCGCTCAAGGCATGGAGGGGCGAGGCGGCCAACGTTGCCGCGGCGCAAAAAATCTTCTATCACCGCGCCAAGTGTAATAGCGCGGCGCGGTCGGGAAACTACAACAAGCAGATAGAAGCGTCTGCGTAGCTTGCGCCGCTTTTCGCAAGAGCCGTGATGCAACATAGCGGCGGATGTCATTGCGGCCGGGTTCGCTTCGAGGTCAAGGCGTCCGCCGAGATCGAAGTCAGCGAGTGTAACTGCTCGATGTGCAGCAAAAGCGGATTTCTCCATCTCATCGTCCCCAGGTCCCGCTTCAAGTTGCTTCAGGGCGAGGAACACCTGACGACTTATACATTCAACACCGGAGTCGCCAAGCATCTGTTCTGCAAAATTTGCGGTGTCAAATCATTCTACGTCCCGAGATCCAATCCCGACGGCTACAGCGTCAATGCGCGCTGTTTGGATGCGGGCACGGTCAAGCAGATCCACGTCAGTCAATTCGACGGCCTGAACTGGGAGGATCATGCGGCGGAGCTGGCGGAACTGTCCAAATGATCGCCGTCATGTCGCTGGTGAGCATGCGCTTATTCAGAACGGCGCGTGATTTGACAGCCTGGCATTGAACGGCGTATCGTGCAAAACGAATTTACAGGGTCAAAGTTTTTCGTTCCAAACAATAAGGAGGTTGCCAATGGCTTACGATCTGATCATCCGTGGCGGGCGCGTCGTCGACGGCTCGGGTTTACCTTCCTATGTCGCTGATGTCGGTATCATAGACGGAAAAATAGCTGAAATCGGGCGCTTGAAAGACGGGGTGGCACGGACTATCGACGCATCCGGCTTGGCGGTGTCGCCCGGCTTTATCGATCATCACACGCACTTGGACGCACAAATGCTCTGGGACCCCTACGGCACCTGCGAGCCGCAGCATGGCATTACCTCGGTCGTGATGGGCAACTGCGGTCTGTCTTTGGCGCCGCGCAGAGCGGGCATCGAAGATGCGATCGTCAAGAGCTTCGTGCGTGTGGAAGCGATGCCGCGGATCGCCTTGGAGCAGGGAGTCAAGTGGAATTGGCACAGTTATGGCGAGTATCTCGACAACTTCGAGGGTAAGGTCGGTATCAATGTCGGCGGGCTGGTCGGCCATATCGCCGTGCGCCACGACGCGATGGGCGAAGAAGCAGTGGAGCGCCGCGCAACCGGAGCGGAAGTGCAAAAAATGCGCAGACTGGTGCTGGATGCCATGGAAGGCGGCGCGCTGGGGATGTCAACGAACCGTAACGACCGCCACATGCGCGAGGACGGCAAGCCCGTGGCCAGCCGCTTGGCGGACGACGAGGAATTTTTTGCGCTGTGTGATGTCTTAGCTGACCGCAATGCCGGTGTGATCGAAACCATTTTAGGGCGCAACAAGATCGAGCACTTCAAGTGGTACCACGAGTTGGCCAAGCGGACACAGCGGCCGATTCTCTGGCAAAGTTTGCAGCACCGCTGGGCCGAGCCCAATCTCTGGCGTGAACAGATCGACGCCGTCGAGCCGATCTTCAAGGCCGGGTATCAAGCCTACGGTTTGTCGCACACGGTGCCGCTGGTGCGCCACTTCACTCTTAAAGACTGCCAAATCTTCGACGAGTTCCCGACTTGGAAAAATTTGATGTTCCTACCGGTGGAAGTGCGCAAGCAGGCCTTTGCCGATGCCGAGACGCGAAAGAAGCTCAGAGCCGATTTGGCCAGTCCGGCGCCGACCAATTTCCACAAGCGTTGGGATATTCCGAAAGTGGAAAAGGTTGTCAAGCCGGAGAACCAGAAGTACGCCGGCAAGAGCATTGAAGAATTGGGCAAGATGCGCAATCAGGACCCGTTGGATGCGTTCCTCGATCTCGCGCTGGAAGAGAATCTCGAGACGATTTTTTGGAACGCCAACAACGGCGGCGATTGGGACGCTATGGGCGAGATCTTGCGCAGCCCTTACGTTCTCATCGGCACGTCGGACGCCGGCGCTCACGTGCTGTTTGGCGCCGACTTCGGTTACGGCACGATTCTGCTCGGATTGTGGGTGCGCGAGCGCCAGGTGATGACGCTTGAGCAGGCCATCCATAAATTGACTTTTCATCCGGCTTCGATCTTCGGCCTGCAGGGCCGCGGTTTGTTGCGTCCCGGCTACGCCGCCGATATTGCGATCTTCGATCCCAAGACGGTTCACGCTGAGGAACCGGAGTGGGCCAATGATTTTCCCGCCAATACCAAACGGATGGTGCAACGCTCGATCGGTATGCACTACACCATCGTCAACGGCACCGTGATTAATGACCAGGGACGGATGACCGGCGATCTGCCGGGCCAAGTCCTTCGCGGCGCGCTCTATTGCCAACAGAAAGCCGCAGCGTAACCGGATGGGCGTGAGTTATATTCCCATCGCCCGCGTCGGTGAGCTTGCCCCCGGTACCATGAAAGAGATTGACCTCGGCGGACGCCAGGTGCTCCTGGCGTTCGTCGAGGGAAAATATTTCGCGTTCTCGAGAAACTGCCCGCACGAGGAAGCCGATCTCAAAGCCGCGGGCCAGTTGCTCGACGGCACCAAGATTCGCTGCAACAATCACAGTTATTGTTACGACCTCCAGTCCGGGGAATGCACGCTCCCCAAGGGCGCGGCGCCGCTCACGGTGTTGCCCGCCGAAGAGAGAGGCGCAGAAATTTGTATCCGCCTCGAGTGGTAATCCGAAATTACTCGTCGGAAATCGTCATTATCCGGCATTGTCCCTCGGCGCGGCGCCGCGTCGAGCATTGATTTGCCGCGCAACCCTAGCCAACCAGCTCAGGAAAGGGTAAATTTTTTCTGGCGTCTTAAGCGACCCGCCATCCTTGCTGGCGGGAGAAACGCCTTTTAAACATGCGAACCGTTTGCAAAGCAGTTGTTTCGCCCGCTGCCCAGGGCGTGGCCAGCCGTGGCGTCAGACTGATTCTGGCGCTGCTGCTGTTTCTAGCCCTCAGCGCGACCTGGCATTCACTCGGCGCGCAAGAAAAGAGTCTGCTCTGGAAGGTCAGCCAGGATGACAAGAGGATCTTTCTCTTGGGCTCGATTCACTATCTGCGCAATGAGAATTATCCGCTCAATCAAGCGATTCTCGACGCCTTCGACGCGAGCAAGAGATTGGTCCTGGAGATTGACCTTAACAATACGCCGGCGGGCGCCGCCCAACGCGTTACGCTTGAAAAGGCGATTTATCGGGATGGTTCCACTTTAGCGCAGAATGTCAGCCAAGAAACTTATGAGTTGACATCCAAGCGCGCGGCGGAGCTCGGTATCGACATGCAAGTCGTGCAGCCGATGAAACCGTGGTTCGTCGCGCTGACGATGCTTGCGGTCAAGCTGCAGCGCATGGGCTTGGACCCGAAGTTCGGTGTCGACCACCATCTTGCCGAGCTGGCAAAGCGCGACAGCAAGCCGACCAGCGGACTGGAAACGCTTGAATTCCAACTGGGCATATTTGATCAATTATCAAAAAGAGAGCAAGAGCTGATGCTACGCGAAACCGCCGGCGAGTTGGAGCGGCTCGACAAAAACGTCAAAGACATCGTGGAGTCGTGGCTCAAAGGCGACGGCGACCAATTGGCGGCGCTATTGTTGGCGGGAATGCGGAAGTATCCTGAACTCTACCAAAAGATTATCGTTGAGCGAAATCGTCGGTGGTTGGGAGAAATCGTAAAATTGGTGGAACAGGGAAGTAACGCCATGGTGGTGGTCGGGGCGGCACATCTGGTCGGTAAGGAAGGCGTCGTCAATATGTTAAAAGCGCGCGACTATAAAGTGGAGCAAAAGTGATGGCGGACAAGAGAAATAGCAGGAGGCCCATCTGCGTGGCGGATTGGATGAGCGAGGGGGTGCTGGCAGTCGAGACGTTCGATAGCATCGCGATCGCCCGGCAGTTGATGGCGAAGCATCGGGTCAACCAACTACCCGTGATGGACAACGACAATTTAGTCGGAATCGTCACCGACCGCGACATCCGCGACGCGTACCCGACGAGCCTGATGATCAACCGCACTGAAGAAATCGACCGATTCGCCCACAAAATCACGGTTGAAGAGGTGATGACCCACGATGTTTTCATCGTGCGGCCGGATACCGCGCTGATGGCCGCCGTTGGACTGCTGCGGCGCCATCGGATCGGCTCCTTGCCGGTGATGAAGAACAAAACTCTCGTCGGCATCATCACGCGCAGCGATATTCTCGACTTCGTGTTGAACGGTTCCAAAAAGCGCGCGCGCAAAGCGGTCAAATCGTCCGCCAAACCACGCAAATCGAGCAAAAAAAAGATCCGACACAAATAAAGGTCTATTGACTGAGGTTCAGCGATGCCGTCGTTCGATATCGTAAGCCGGCTCGACTTCCAGGAAGTCGACAACGCCGTCAACATCACCAAGAAAGCGATCTTGTCGCGCTACGATTTTCGCAATTCGAAAACGGCAATCAGCTTGGACAAAAAAGAAAAGAAAATCCACGTGACGACGGAAGATGATATGAAACTGCGGGCGGTGCAGGACACGCTGATCGAGAATTTGGTGAAGCGTAAAGTGGATCGTAAATTTTTCGAGCCAAAGGCGAGCGAGCCGGCGGCGCACGGCATGATTCAGCGCGAGCTGGCGATCAAAGAAGGCGTCGACGCCGACACCGCGCGCAATATCGTTAAGATGATCAAGGATCGCAAGCTGAAGGTGCAGACGGCGATTCAGGATAATCAAGTGCGCGTGACCGGAAAGAAAATCGATGACTTGCAGGAAGTGATTCAACTTTTGCGCGGCAGCCCGATGCCGATTCCGCTGCAGTTCGTGAACATGCAACGCTAGCCAGTTCGCATCCAAGATAAAACTAGCGAGGAGCGCAAGATGGAAAAGATCAAGAAATCCGAGGACGATTGGCAAAAAGAGCTTACCGGCGAGCAATATTACGTGTGCCGGAAAAAGGGCACGGAGGGGGCTTTTACTGGCCAGTATTGGGACCATCACGAAAAAGGCATGTATCGCTGCGCCTGCTGCGGCAACGAGCTCTTCAGCTCGGACACTAAGTTCGACTCGGGCACCGGCTGGCCGAGTTTTTGGGCGCCGGCTGCCGAGGACAACGTCGCCACCGAAGTCGACAATAGTTTCTTCATGCGACGAACCGAGGTCCTGTGCAGCAAATGCGACGCGCATCTCGGCCATGTCTTCGAAGACGGCCCGCAGCCGACCCATCTGCGTTACTGTATTAACTCCGCGTCGCTTAAGTTCGAGAAGGATAAGTAACTCTGTTCATGAGCCTGCTCGCCTTTCAGGACCAGGGCGCCGTCCGTCATTGCCACGGCTGCGGCGCGGACAATGAGAAGGGACTGCGCATCAAGAGCTTTTGGGACGGCGATGAAGCGGTCGCGACCTGGAAGGCCGCGCCGCACCATTGCGGCGGCACACGGGAAAATCTCAACGGCGGTATCATCGCCTCGCTGATCGACTGCCACAGTTTGAATCTCGCGATCGCTCATGCCTATCGCGCGGAGCAACGCCCGATCGGCAGCGCGCCGCGCATCGGTTACGTGACGGCGAAGATGAACCTCTCGTACTTGAAACCGACGCCGCTTCACGAACCCATCGAGCTGCGCGCGCGCATCGCCAAACTTGACGGCCGAAAAGCTTGGGTGAATTGCACACTGAGCGCAGGCGGCGAAGTGCGCGTGACGGGAGAAGTTCTGGGTGTTCGGGTGGAGTGGACATGAATATCAGAGGCCGGTTCCAAAAGTTCCAATCGTTCAAAAAGTTCCAGCCGTTTTGCGACTTTGAGAACGATTGAAACCTCTGGAACGACTGAAACCGTCTAAAGCATGGAATACACGACCCTCGGAAAAACTGGATTAAGGGTTAGCGTAGCCGGGCTTGGTTGCGGCGGGCCGAGCCGGCTAGGCATGCGCAACGATCCGCAGTCGGCCAACCACGCAGTCGCGCTCGTCAAGCAGGCGCTTGATCTAGGCGTCAATTTGCTCGATACGGCTCAGTCGTACGGAACCGAGCCGATCGTCGGCAAAGCGATTGCGGGGATGCCGCGCGAACGGCTGGTCATTTCCACGAAAAAAACGCTCCCGGCGGAAGATCATGCGGATCCGGCAGCAGAAGTCGTCAAGGGCTTGGAGCAGAGTTTGAAGGTGATCGGCACGGATTACATCGACGTGTATCATCTGCACGGCGTCGAGCCGCAAGATTACGAATTCGCCAAAAACCGGCTCATGCCCGCGATGCGGCGACTCAAAGAGCAGGGCAAGATTCGCTTTATCGGCGTTACCGAGGGGTTCGTCCAGGACCCGTCGCATACCGTGCTGCAACAAGGTCTTAAAGAAAATTTGTGGGATGTGGTGATGGTCGGCTTTAGCCTGGTGAATCCGTCGGCGCGCAAATCCGTCTTCCCGCTGACCCAGAGCAAAGGCGTTGGCGCGCTAAATATGTTTGCGGTGCGCCGCGCGCTGAGCCGGCCCGAGAGATTAAGAGAGGTGTGCGCTGAATTGATCGCGAAAGGCGCGATCGGGAAAGACGCGCTCGATGCGAAAGATCCGCTCGGCTTTCTGCTCAAAGAAAGCGACGCCAAGTCGATACCCGAGGCCGCTTATCGTTTTTGCCGGCATGAACCAGGCGTCGACGTTGTCCTCTCCGGAACCGGCAACCCCGAGCACTTGAGAGAAAATATCGCGGCGATCTTAAAACCTGCCTTGCCCAAGCCGGCTCTCGTCAAACTTGACGAGGCATTCGGGGCACTGGATCATCTCACGGGAAATTAACAGGTCCCTACAAATCTGCGACTCATAGATAGTAGACTGCTGAAAAAATCTCATATGCTTGGTTGCGCCAATATCGCTTCGCTACAACGTACTGGGTAAGTATGCCTCCGCTCAGCCTCTCCTGAGCGAAGCCGAAGGATCGCTCGCGCCTAGCCTCTGAGATCTTTTTGAGCAGCCTGCAATCAGAGTTTTCCAGCAATCTGAATTGACGATAGAGGATAGAAGATGGCGATATTCGACCTCCCATCCTCGATCATCAGTCCGTGGTATCCTGCGCTCCGTCAAAGAGCTTCGAGTATTGCTCCCACGGCGCGGGCGGCACGCGCGCGGTCTTCAGATTCTCTTCCACGTGGGCCAGCTGTTTCATGCCGACGAGCGCGGTCGTCACACCCGGCGTCGAGCGGACGAACTGAAGGGCGCGCTGCCCGTCGGTCTCCAAGCCTTGGAAAGTGTCACGAATCATCTCCGGTAAGTTGCGCGTTAGCTGTCCTTGCAGCACCGAAGCGCTGCACATGACGGCGACGTTGAGGGTCTGGGCGGCTGCGAGCAGCGTTGACTCTTTGCCGCCGACCGGCTGATTGACGTTCGACAGCGCCTCGCTCATGCCGAGATTAAGCGGCACTTGGATAACTCTAAAATGGTGATCTTTGCCGCCGGCTTTTTCCGCGAGAGCGACGACTTGAGACAGCGACAAATAGTCGTTAGCCGTGGCCGGGTTGCGATAGGCGTTCCACGTGGCAGTACCGTACATGCGGATCTTGCCGGCCGCGACGGCTTGCTCCAGGGCTTCAAAAGCCTGGCGCAGCCGGGTGTCGAATTCCTGCCGCGCTACTTTTCCCAACTGACTTTCGGGATTGTGCACGTAATAAAGGTCGACGCAGTTGAGATCGAGATTCTGCAAACTCCGATCGAGTTGGTTGATCAGGTATCGCGGCGTCATGCAGTGATAGCCGCCGACGATCTCTGCGGCGGTGGCCAGGCCGGTGCCGACGAAAGTCTCTTCAAAATAACTCTTCGGGTCGCTCGGCGGCACGCCGTCGAAGGGTAGAAAGCCGCCTTTCGTGGCGATGATCAGCTCGTCGCGGCCATAGCCCCGGCTTGCTAGTTCTTTTAAGGCGGCGCCGATGGAGCGCTCGCTGCGCTGGCACCGGTAATTGATCGCGCTGTCGATGACGTTGCAGCCCGACTCGACGGCGCGCACGAGGGCTTCTCGATATTGCTGGTCGGTGGCGTCGTCATGATTGCCCAAGTACGTGCCGATGCCGATGGACGACATCCACAGGCCGTGAGTCTGGCGAAAATGCTCCTGGGGAATTTCGGCGAAACGTTTTCGATAACGGTCCGTGCCTTCCGGCGTTGCCGCTCCAGCGATTCTCATCGCGCCCCCCTTCCTTTGCCGCCGAAGAACAGGCCGTCGAGCCCCAAGGTGCGGCCTGGATTCGCCAGCACAAAAATGGCCAGTAGGATGATAAACGTTTGTTGCTGCGCCAAGGTCGCGCCTCCTCTCGCCATGCCCGGCCCAAGAGAATAGTTGAGCAACATGAACAGGCCGGTCGCGGCGCTGAAGCGAGTGAAGAGGCCGACCAGCAAGCATGCGCCGACCGCGATTTCACCGATCATGACCAGATAGCCGAATGGCTCCTGATGCGGCACGACATAGTCGAGCAAAAATCTCTTGTACCAAGGGAACAGATCGACCGACGCGATATCGCCGATCTGCCGGCCGATCCAATCGCCTTTGGGAAAATTACGCTGATATTTTCGGAGACCCTGCAACAGCAGGTAATAGCCGACATAGATGCGCAGCGCGGCAAGATACCAGAGGTAGGTTCGTTCCTTGAGATTCATCGATCGCCTTCGTGCGCCGGCACGGATCTCGTTGTGGTTACGGTTTCAGAACATACGGCAGGTCAAGCTCGTTAAAAAATTCGTGTATCAAAATAACCTCGAAGCGCAAGGCGATCAAGTAAAAATTGTCGGCGCGAGATAGCGCCGGCTCAGGTTCTCAATGGATGCCGCGAGCGAAGTCATCATTCTGCGCGCGGCGGTCGAGAGCAACGGAGTGGTCAAGAAACTAGCCGGGGAGTAGGGGTCAAGAGATCAGTTCTAAAACGCGTCTTTCATTTTTCTAACCGCGGTGAAAACTGAAATGGGATCAAGACGCGTATCGGGGTTGGCCGATTTAAGACTGGCTTGAATTTCCTTGCTGTCCCAACGCAGGAATGGATTCGTCTGTTTTTCTTCTTCCAGCGTGGCCGGCACGGTCGGCGCGCCCCGCGAGCGCAGACCTTGCACGCGTTCGAAGCGCGAGACCAGCTTGGGATTCTTGGGTTCCACAGACATGGCGAATCGCAGGTTGCTTTCGGTGTATTCGTGCCCGCAATACACTTTGGTGTTGTCGGGCAGCGCCATCAGTTTCCTGAGCGAGGCGTGCATTTGCTCCGGCGTGCCTTCGAAGAGACGGCCGCAACCCGCGGTGAACAGCGTGTCGCCGCAGAATAGATTATTGTCGAAGAGATAGGCGACGTGGCCGGTGGTGTGGCCGGGGATGAACCAAACTTTGCCCTTGAGCTCGCCGATCTGAACTTCATCGCCCTCGTCGACGCCGCGTGTGAAGCCGGGAATCCGCGCGCTGTCACTGGTGTGACCATAAACTTCGCTCTTATGCCGCGCCAGAATTCCCTCGTTGCCTCCGGTATGATCGCGGTGATGGTGCGTATTAAGAATCGCTCCGAGAGAGACCTGCTCCTGATCGATGCGATTGAGAACCGGATCCGCTTCGGAAGGATCGAGGATCGCGGCGCTCTTGGTTTTTTCGCACACCAGCAGATAAGCGTAGTTGTCGCGCAGCAAGGGAATTTGAACAATCTTCATGGTCGTATCGATCGAATCGGCGAGTATGGAATCAGAGCTGGATTGTATGCCCATATCGAGAAATTTTCAAATGCGGGGCTGCGCTCATCGCGCTTGACCTCGATCCGCACTTTCTTATATTGAGCTTATCATGATTCGCGCGGGAGTTGGCCAAAGTCAACGGCAATCGACCGCCGACGCGGTGACGGAAGCCGCCGGCCTGGCGTTGACGAGCGCCGGAGCCGCGCGGGCTGATTTCGCCATGATCTTTTTCACGGCGGATCACGCCGGCCATCCGCGTGAGCTGGTTTCGTCGCTGCTTCGTTCGGTCGGCACCGATTGTGTCGTCGGCTCCAGCGGCGCCGGCGTGATGACCGGGGAAGGCGAAATCGAGGGCAGCAGCGGCGTGGCGGTGCTCGTGATCGCCGCGGAAGAGATCGTCGGGCGTCCATTCATCTTCGAGCCGTTGCGCGGCAACGAAGCGAACTTGGGCGCAAGCTTCGGCGATTTTCTTGCCAAGACGGGAGATGAGAATTCACTGATGATCTTGCTTCCTGATTCCTATAACGGCAATCCGCAGCCCCTGCTCGGCAGCATGGCGAGCCGGGCGGGTTTTCATCCGGTCGTCGGCGCCGGTTCCACGGAAAACGGCGCGGCGGGCGCGACGTTCCAACTCTGCGGCGGCAAGGTCGCGACCAATGCCATTGCGGGCGCCTATCTCTCCGGCGATTTCAACGTCCGGGTGGACATCACCCAAGGATGCCAGCCGATTTCCGAGCCGATGGTAATCACCAAGGCCGAGGGAAATCTCATTTATGAGATTAACGATCGGCCCGCGCTCGAAGTGTTCGCGCGCTTGCTCAAGGGCCCGCTGGCGGACGATCTTCGGCGCGCTTTGATGGTCCTATTCGTCGGGCTGCCGGCGAGCCGCGAAGAGAACAGCGTGGTTGCGGGGAAATACTTGGTGCGGAATATTGTCGGTTTGGACGGGGAAAAAGGCATTCTCGGCGTGGCCGACCAGGTCAGCGATGGCGAAGCAATGATCTTCGCCATGCGCGACGGCCAGCGCGCGCGCGACGATCTCGACCAGATGCTGCGCCGGCAGGCTCAAGCGCTCGGTGGAAAAAAACCGGCGCTGGGCTGGTATTTTAATTGCTGCGCGCGCGGTAGTTCACTCTACGGCACTCCCGGCATCGACTCGGCCTACATCCGTCATGCCCTGGGCGATTTCCCGCTCATCGGCATGTTCGGCGGTTACGAGCTTGCGCCGCTGGGGAGAGCTAATCACTTGTTTGCGTACACGGGCGTGTTAGCGCTCGTTACGGAAAAGGATTAAACCGTTCAAGCGTTCAAGTTTCAGATGTTCAATGAGAGAAGAACAGGTTAGCCCGCGATTAATGTCTCGCTCGGGGAGGGTTAAAATCCCTCGCCCCTTCGACCTTGCTCAGGACAGACATTCTATGAGACTTGTCAAGTTCCCTGTTTATTTTTTTTCATGCCGCCTGGCGCATCATCTGACGGGCGATGTTCGCCAGGTGATAGTTCTCATCGTACGGCTTATCGTCTCTCCACATGAT
>JBOHVN010000126.1:0-35470 GCA_050735675.1 Binatia bacterium
GGGCCTCGGCTATAAGCCCCGATTCAATCAGTAGTTCCATCCAGTACGCTGATTCGTCTGCCTCTTCTTCGACGATCCTAAGCTTCGCGATCACATCGGCGGTGGACTTGCCGCGACACGCTGCTCGATAGTTTGCGCCGATCGAAGTACCAGATCGGATCAACTGCCTACCGAGCACGTCCGCGGTCCGGTTCTTTGGCAGAGCTTCGACAATCTTGATGACGCGTAAGGCTAGCTGCTTTGTTCGCTTCTTGAATAAGTTTTCATCCATGTGTTTTCTCGCCTAATCTAAAATCGGCAATAGTTCGACATCGCTCACCACAGGTCGAAAATCGAAAATGTCATCTTATGACCCGGTCGGCTCGCGCCAACACGCTCGGCGGAATCGTCACGCCGATCCGATTCCCGGCTTATTTAGCGGCTGCATCCCAAAGCCACGATCTTGACACAGGTAGCTACTGGGAGCTACCATAACACGGATGAGAGCCATAGGCATAAAGGTTCTAAAAAATAAACTGAGCGAGTATGTGCGTCTCGCCGAGGGTGGCGAGACCATCCTCGTCACCGATCGTGACCGCGTCGTCGCCGAATTGGGTCCGCCGGAGGCGAGCCGGAGCCCGCTGGTCGCCGACGCGATTCTGGCTGAGGCGGTGCGCCAGGGCTGGATAACCCCGCCGGCGCTGCCGGCTAGAGACGTGCCGCCGCGCAATCCGATAATGTCTTTCAACGATCTCAAACGCGAATTGGCACAAGACCGGAGCGAGCGTTGATCTATCTCGACACCTCGGTAGCGCTCGCGCATCTGCTCACCGAGGACCGCGTCCCGCCTGAAGCCCTCTGGAAAGAGCCGTTGATTTCCAGCCGGCTGATTGAGTACGAGATTTGGACGCGCATCCATGCGCGCAAGCTCGCGCGGTCGCATGGCGACGAAGTGCGAACTTTGTTGGGACGCATCGCGCTTGTTGAGCTTTCTTCGCCGGTCCTGACGCGCGCTCTGGAGCCTTTCCCCAAACCGGTTAGAACGCTTGACGCCCTTCATCTTGCGTCGATGGACTTTCTCCAGAAGCAAGGACAGCGCATAACGCTCGCGAGTTATGACGACCGGCTGATCAACGCTGCCCGCGCGCTGCGATTGGCTATTTACCAGCTGTAAGCTGACCAACTTCATCCGTTTGAGATCCAAGCTGTCTTTTCGCCATACTCGGGGCAATTCTAAGCCGCCGTAGAGGATCGTGGTCTATAAAACGCCGCCTCACTCCTCACGGTTCACGCCTCACCGGATTACTTTGTCGGCTCTGGCCAGCACGTTCGGCGGTATGGTTAATCCGATCTGCTTGGCTGCTTTCAGATTGATTACAAACTCGAACTTCGTCGGTTGCTCGACGGACGCGTGTGATTCATTGACGCTAAAATACCTCCGTGGTAGAAATATCGAACTAATCGAGGGCCAGCATGTCTACCCCCATGCACATTCCGAAAGGGAAGATTGTTCTCACCTATGAGGACTACGTCCTTTTGCCCAACGATCGCAACCGGTATGAGATTCTCGAAGGAGAACTGACCGTGACGCCAGCGCCTGGCACAAAGCATCAGACAGCGTCGGGAAACCTTTTCGTTCTTCTTGCTCATTACATTAAGGAACGTGACTTAGGCAAACTCTTCCATGCTCCCATCGATCTCATCTTAGAGTCTATCTCGGTGCTGCAACCTGACCTTCTTTTCGTGTCTAAAGCTCGCCAGCACATCATCACTGAGAAAGCTATTGAGGGCGTTCCTGATCTAGTGATAGAGATCCTGTCGCCGGGAACAAGTCGCACTGACCGAGTAACCAAGGCCCAGATTTATGCCCGCTACGGTGTCCCCGCCTACTGGATCGTGGATCCCGAGCAGCAGGCTATCGAGATCTATCTGCTAGAAGCAGATGGCTATCGGCTGGCAGCGACTCTACAGGGAAAAACCCCAATGTTTGCTCCACCATTCCAAGAGCTTGAGATTGCCGCGAGAGACGTATTTCTGTAAGCGCTGCCACCCATCGCAGCCTCATTTCGCTCTCTTGATACATCACTCTTCAAACGTTACCGCTTGACGTAGCGATTGCTGACGGCATTTCCGTATTACTATAGTTGAGAGTTTTCGCGCCCTGCGCAAATTTTCTGGCGCGCCGATTTTAAGTTAAATCAGTGCAAATAGCACGTCACCACGAAGCGCACGAAGGACACGAAGGATATTACATGTGAATTTGTTAACTTCGTGCTCTTCGCGACCTTCGTGGTGAGGCGTTTGTTTGTTTTTGGTTGCGGCTCTGCCGCACTGGGTTTCCCGTGGTCAATCACTAGTGACCCTGTCCGCCCGTGCAAGCACATTAGACGGAATCGCCTGACCATTTTAGGTTTGCGATACCTCGACATTAGCTCTCAGCAGCCGATCCGTGGAACTACCATCGGCTGCGCTTCCGCCAATGAAGCAGCCGCCAGAAGAAAAGTTGCCACTTGCCAGATGAGAGTCGCCTTAGTCATGCCTCCGCTCCACCCCTCGCCCCAACCCTGATATCCTTTTCTCAAACACCTTGAACTACTGGAACGTTTAAAACCCCCTTGAACGGCTCGATCGGTTTATTTGAATACCTTCTGCGCGCGCGCCAGGACCTGCGGCGGAATGGTCACGCCGAGTCGCTTGGCAGTCTGTAAATTGATCGCCAGCTCGACGCTGTCGACGGTCTCGATTTTTAGATCTTTCGGCTGGGCGCCGCCGAGTACGCGCTGCACGTACTTGGCCGAGACGCGCCCGATCTCGCGATAGTTCTGACCGTAGCCGGCGAGCGCGCCTTTGGCGACCAGGCTCTGATCCTGAAACATCGTGGGCATCTTCTTCGCTGTGGCGACGTCAATGAGCAGTTGCGCCTGGCTGCCGATCATCGGATCCGGTGAGTAGAGAAAAGCATCGGCCTCGCCGGCCTTGAGCTTTTGCAGTTCGTTTTTCAGCTCGTCGACCGAGCCGACATGGCGTTCGATGAGCTTGATGCCGATTCGTTTGGCCTCATCGCGCGCCAGGGTCGCGCCGTCGGCGGCGACTTTGTTGGTGGGATCGTAAAAAGTCAGGACGCGGCCGATCTTCGGCAGGATCTCCTTTAAGATTTCCAGGCGCTTGGCGGTCAAATCACGAGCCAGATAGTGCACCCCCGTGAGCCGGCCGCCCGGTTTGGCGAAGCTTTCGACCAGGCCGGCGCCGACTGGGTCGCTGCCGATCGTAAAGACGATCGGAACTTTGTTCGTCGCCGCCTTCGCCTTGGCGATGACCTGGGTCGTCAGCGCATAGATCAAGGCGGCGTTATTCTTTTCAAATGTCTTGGCGACTTCCTCGACCGCCAATGCGTCGCCCTCGACGTCCTTGATTATCAGCTGGAACTGCTTGCCTTCTTCGAGCCCAAGCTCGCGCAGCCCTTGGCGCAGACCCTCCAGCGTTTCGGATACGCCCCCGCCCGGATGGACAACGCCGATGCGGTGGAGCTTCGGCGCTTGGGCAAAGCCGGCTTGTGTGAAAAGTAACGTTAGAATTATGCTGGCAGTAATAAGTCTGGCCATCGAGACCTTCCCGTGTTTTGCGCTTTGAGTTTTCATGTGTACCGACCCGGTTGAGCACTAGCGCAAGCCGTATACCAAGCTTCGAAGCGATAAAGCAAAGGCTTTAAGTCGGTGAATCTACGAAGCTATCGATGGGTGAGCGATGTTCCAGGGAGGCTCGATCGATGTGCTTGGTGTAGTTACTTTGATACGCGGGGTAGCAAATTTGATGCGCCTGGCGCTGCGCGCGCGGCCGATCCTTGCGGCCCATGTTCCTTATGCGTAAAGTTGAGCGGGCAAACGGAGGCTGACCGGTGAACCAGACTTGGCTTGCGACGGCATTTTTCTTCACGCTTCTGAGCGTCATTCTCTATGGCGCGTTCTTGATCCTGACGCCGTTCTTGACCGCGATCGCCTGGGCGGTGATCCTCGCCATCCTGGTCTATCCGCTTTATCTCTGGCTGCTTAAGATGATGCGCGGGCGCGCGACACTGGCCGCGCTTACGGTCATCGCCATGATCACCTTGATCGTGATCGCTCCGGGGATCGAGCTGGTGCAATTTCTAACCGAAGAGGCGATCTTGTTGGTTCAATCGGTGCGCGCGCTGATCGACGAAGACGGCAAACAAGGGTGGCTGGCGAAACCCTGGGTGCAGCTAATCGTGGGTTGGTGGGACCTGGTGTCGTTTTACTTGATGGGCTTCAATATCAATATCAATTGGAAGGAGTTACTGGTTCAGGGCGCGCAGAACTCTTCCAAGTTCCTGGTCGAGCGGGTCACGGGGATCGCCCAGAATGTTTTGCTTTTTACGGTTAATGTCCTGATCGCATTGATTACTTTGTTTTTTCTGCTGCGCGACGGCAAGGAATTTTTCACCCGGCTCCAGCGCCTCCTGCCGATGGATCGGGAGCATCAGCAGCGACTGTTCAAGAATATCGTCGATGCGGTACTGGCCGTCGTGCACGGCTCGCTCGTGGTCGGCATGGTACAGGGGCTTCTCGCCGGTCTGGCGTATCATTTTTTAGGCGTGCCGTTCGCGGTTCTGTGGGGGGTCGTGACGGGCTTTGCCGCGTTGTTGCCGGTGGGCGGCTCGACGCTGGTCACCATCCCGGCCGCGATCTATTTATTTCTTCAGGGTGAAACCATCCGGGCGATTGTGCTGCTCGCCTGGTCCGTCGGGATCGTCGGCACGGTGGATAATATTCTCAAGCCTTTGATCATCGGCAACCGGCTCGGCTTGCCGGTGTTGTTTCTTTTTTTCGGCATTCTCGGCGGCTTAGCGCTGTTCGGCGCGCTCGGAATCGTGCTCGGCCCGGTAATATTCGCCTTGCTCAGAGCCTTGCTCGATCTCTATTCCCGAGAGTATCGACAGCCCGAAACGGAGCCAAAAATTACACCGGAGTGAGGTTGGCAAGGCGGTATTTTTGTTAATATAGTGATCTTAATGACGTTAACCCATGCGGCAGAGCCGCAACCGAAATTCGGAATATCTCCCGCCAGGCATGTCTTGAGTTCAATCGAAGGAGCGCAAAGGCCGCAAAGGAAAGCCACGCCTTGTCATTTCGACCCCTTCGGCAGGGCTCAGGGTAAACTCCGGGAGAAATCTTTCTTAGATCCCGCGGTTTCGCTCGGGATGACGGGTCACGACCCGTCACTTTGCGTCCTTGGCGGCTTTGCGCGAGTAAATTCGCAATTTGCTCAAGCTGCGCAAACTTTCAATTATACGGAGGAACGATGGCGGATGACCCGCAGATCAAGCGCGAGATCGTTCTAGAGGCCGACGCGGAAACGTTGGAACGCATGCGCAAGGAAGGCCACGCGCGCGGCTTTACGGTTTTCTGCGACGAGGGCGAGCGCATCGGCGGCGACAACACCGCGCCACCACCGTTGGCGTACTTCGGCTTGTCCGTCGGATTTTGACTGCTCACGCAAATTTCCCGGTACGGGGAAATGCTCAAGACTCCTATCGACAAGGCGAAGATCTTCGTCACGGCGCGCTTCAAGAACGAAGGCTCGGTGTTGCGTGAGACCGTGCAGGCGGAAGGGCTCGGCGTCGAAACGCGTTGCGAGATTACGTCCAACGAGCCGGCGGAAAAAATCGCCAAAGTCGTGCGCAATGCCGAAGCCGGTTGTTATGTGATCCAAACGATTCGCAGACCGACCGCGGTGAAGAGCGAATACACGCTCAACGGCGCGGCCTTCGATCCCGGATCGTACAAAAAACAGTTGTCTGACTAACGTTGAATCCGACGTCTGGAACGGCTGAAACCGTTGAAACGATTGGAACTATGAGGTGAGACAGAAACCCTATGAATCAATGGACCTATGACGTCAACGAGGAGAATTTTGAATCGGAGGTTTTAGAACGCTCCGCCGAAGTTCCGGTTCTGGTGGATTTCTGGGCGCCGTGGTGCGGCCCGTGCAAAACCCTCGGCCCGTCGTTGGAAAAATTGGCCGATGAATATAACGGCGAATTCCGTCTGGCCAAGGTCAACGTCGATGAAAATCCGAATTTAGCGGGCGTGTTCGGCATCCAAGGCATCCCCGCCGTGAAGCTCTTCAAGGACGGCGATCTGCTGTCGGAGTTCACCGGCGCTTTGCCGGAGCCGATGCTGCGCGAGTTCTTAACCAAGTTCCTGCCGAGCGCGGCGGATAAAGAGGCCGACGAAGGCGCCCGGCTCGAAGAGGAAGGCAAGACCGCGGAAGCCAAGGTGCTCTATCGATCCATCCTTGACGCCGATCCCAACCACGCCAAGGCGCTGCTCGGCCTCGGCCGGCTGGCGATGAACGAGGGCGATGCCGACGCGGCGTTGCAGCTTCTCGAGAAAGTTTCTCTGGTCGCCGATGAGCGCAAGGAAGCCGACCGCTTGATCGCGCGTTTAAAGCTCCAGGAAGGCGCGGCCGGGAACCTAAGCGCGCTGCGCGAGAAAGTTAAATCCGCCCCGAGCAATTTGGCGGCGCGGTTCGAGTTGGCCCAGGCGCTGGCGAGCGCGGAAAAGTACGAAGAGGCGCTGAAGGAGTTTCTCGACATCGTCAAGAGCGACCGCAATTTCCAAGACGACGGCGCGCGCAAGGCGATGCTGCAAATCTTCGAAGTCCTGGGCTCGGACCATGCGCTCACCGATAAGTATCGCTCAGATCTCGCCAAGGTGCTGTTCAGCTAGCGAGCGCGTTAAAGTTTTGTCTGTGATCATTACAAAGCAGAAGCATCATTTTACCACAGAGACGCAGAGTTCGCTGAGTTCGGAGTATTTCTTGATCAAAAAATCTTTTCTCGGCGTGCTTCGTGCTACTATGGTTGCGAGTTTTCGTAGGTTGCGCAAATTTTTGGAGACATGAGACATTTCGGATTCGGATTTTACTCCCGCCAAGGCGCCAAGAACGCCCAAGTTCAGAACAATATTTCTCTTTTCTTTGCGGCCTTTGCGTCTTTGCGGGAGATACTTCGATTCTTTTGGTTGCGGCTCTGCCGCGCTGGGCCTCGGCGGTGAGTTCTCTTCCCGACGGGTGCGAGGAGGCAACACGATGATGATCTCTCTGGAGCAAGCCAATCGGATCATCCAAGCGATTTTTGCGCGCGGCCGCGAGCTGAAATGCCGTCCGATGAGTGTCATCGTCGTCGAGCCCGGCGCCAAGGTCAAAGCTTTTCAAAAGGAAGACGACTCGGCGATGATGCGTTTCGAGATGGCCTACGGCAAAGCATACGCCGCGCTCGCCCTCGGCCGTTCGTCGTCGCTGGTGCGCATGCGCGCCGAAGAGCGGCCGCTGTTCATGCAGTATCTAATCCGCGCCTCGGGCGAGCAGATTTTTCCCGAAGGCGGCGGCATGCTCATTCGCGATCAGAATGGCGAGCTGCTCGGCGCCGTTGGGGTCACCGGCGACACCCAGGAGCGTGATGAGGAGCTTGCCGCCCACGGCATTCGCGCCGCCGGCCTCAAGACCGACGAAGACTGCGCCAATTTAGGTTCGAAAGTGCGATTGCAAAACTAGAGAAAGAGTCACTAACCACGAAAGGGCACAAAGGTCACAAAGATAATATTTACTTTGTGTTCTATGTATTACTATAGTTGAGAGTTTTCGCGGACCCCGCGAATTTCCAGGGCGCCAAAGCTACGATGTCGATTCTACGGACAATTCAATCTTACCACGAAGGAGGTCACGAAGAGCACGAAGTTTCGGACTTAAAATTATTCAAACCCTTCGTGTCCTTCGTGGTGAAAAATCAGTCTACTTTGGTTGCGGCTCTGCCGCACTGGGTTCTTTGTGGTTCAAAAATTTTCGTCTCCTCACGCGATCCATTCCGACACGGGCGCTTTGGCTTCGTGCAGCGGCTGGCAGACGATATCGACCAGGGTCGGGCCGCCGTGCATTAACGCTGCTTTCAATGCCTTCGCCAGGTCGCCGGGCTCGGTCACGCGCCAGCTCTTGACGCCGAAAGCCGCGGCTACGGCGGCGTGGTCGGTGACGGTGAAATCGACGTTGAAGTAGCGCTGGCCGTAACCCGATTTCTGCCCCGCTTTGATCCAGCCATAGCTCGCGTTTGAAATAACGATAAACGTGATCGGCAAGCGGTAACGCACCGCGGTCTCGAGCTCGCCGCAGGTAAAACCAAAACTGCCATCGCCCATCACCGCGACGCACTTGACTTGCGGTTTGGCGAAATGAGCGCCCATGGCCGCGGCCATTGAATAACCGAGTGCGCCGTGGGCGCGGTTGGAAAAAAACCGCCGGCCGGTCGCGCGCACTGCATAATACGCCGATAGATAAGGGCAGGGCGTGCCGGCGTCGGCGACGACAGTGGCGTCGGCATCGAGCGCGCCGGCGAGCGCCGCGACGACGCGCTCCGGCTTGATGGGTTTTTCCGCGGATTCGGCGAGCGCCTGGAACTTGGCGAATTTTTGTTCCTTGGCTTTTTGCACCTGCGACGCTTGCAGCGGGCGCTGGGTGCTTGCGAGCGCTTCATGCAACATCGTCAAGGCGAGCTTGGCGTCGGCGGCGAGCGCCGCGTCGGCGCGATAATTGGCGCCGGGCACGGCGGCGTCGACATCGATATGGATGACTTTGGTTTTTCCCGGCGCCGGGTGGCGCCAGCGCTCTGTGGTCACCGAGCCGGCGCGGCAACCGGCGAAGACGATCAGATCGGCCGCATCGACGATCGCGCGAGTCTCCGGCGTGCCGCCGTTGGAGCCGACCACGCCGACGGCCAAGGGATGCTCTTCAACGATCGAGCCCTTGCCGCTGATTGTCGTCGCCACCGGCGCCGAAAGCCGCTCGGCGAGCCTCACGAGTTCCGCTTCCGCGCCGGAGATCACGATCCCGCCGCCGCAGATGAAAACCGGCCTGGCGGCGTCGCGCAGCAGGCGGGCGGCGCGCTCGACCGATTCGCCGTCGGGCGCCACGCGCTCGGCGGGCGCGTGGCCGAAGCGGGGATCGCCCCATGCTTCGGCTCGATTCACGATACTGTTTTGCACGTCGAAGGGCAGGGCGATATGAGCGGCGCCGGGCCGGCCGGTGGTGATTTGTTTGAACGCGGCGCGAAAAGTGCGCGGCAGATCCTCGGCTCGGTTGAGCACGGCGTTCCATTTCGTCACCGGACGCATCAGAGCGTCTTGATCCAATTCCGTCAAGGTGTAGCGGCCGCGCGAGCCGACCGAGATATCGCTGTTGATGCAAAGCAGCGGCACCGAGGATTCATTGGCTTCGACGAGACCGGGCACGATATAAGTTACTCCGCCGCCGCTCGGACCTTCGCACACGCCGACCTTGCCCGACACGCGCGCATAGCCGTCGGCCATGTACGCGGCCGAGCGCTCGTCGCGCGCGAGAATGTGGCGCATGCCATGCGGCAGGCGCGCCAGGGCGTCGTAGAACGGCAGGCTGGTGTCGCCGCACAGCCCGAAGAGGATCTCGACGCCGTGCGCTTTGAGCATTTCCACCGCCGCTTCGGCGCCGGTGAGCGTAGCGGGCAGCGTTTGATCGGGATGGTTCATGATTAGTTTGCTCCCTTGTCCTAAACTCTTGTACTCCTATCGTTGAGAGTTTTCCCCAGCTTGCGCAAACTTTTCCAGCCGAATGACCCCGGATTCTGCCGCGCCACATCCGGACTACGAATGGACCGGAAGCGCCCCACCTCTTTCCTCCCCCGCGTGTGCGGGGGAGGATCCTTGGCGTTTTTGGCGTCCCTTCGACGTTGCTCAGGACATGCTTGGGGCGAGCAAATCCTGGTTTTCATGTCTCCGATCGTATTATGATGAAACCCAAGAACACAAATGTCTCCAGCGAGAAAATGACCTTACAACCCGATTCAATCGAGCAAGCCGTTCAAGCTTTGGCTCGTTCGCTGTACCAAAATGCGGCGCAGCATAAACCGTCGCTGTTCGAAGCCAAAGATTTGCTCGGGCGGATGATCGATTGGTCGCTTGAAGACGAGTCGCTGCGGGTGGCATTGTTTCGTTTTGTCGACGTGCTGCCGAGCCTGGAGTCGTCCAGCGAGATCGGCCGGCACCTCGAAGAATATTTCGCGCGCGTCGATCACGCCCTTGCCGGTCTGGTTGTTCTCGCGCAAGCACTCCGTGCCGGAACGTTGGTTGCGCCCGTGGTGCGCCGCAACGTCGTCAAGCTGGCGCGCCGCTTCATCGCCGAGGAAAGCGGCGATCATCTCATCACCGTGCTGGAAAATTTGCGCAAAGAGCCCGCGGATTTCACACTCGATGTCGTCGGCGAAGCGACCGTGAGCGATCTCGAAGCCGCCGCCATGCAGCAGCGCTATCTCGATCTGTTGCGCCGCCTGGCAAAAGCCAGCGAGTCGTGGCCGTCCTTGGCGCAGATCGACGATTCGCCGCGAGGAAAAATTCCGCGGGTGAATCTATCCGTCAAACTTTCCTCTTTGTGCGCGCGCTTCGATCCGCTGGATCCGAACACCGAAGCGACCGTGCGCGAGCGCTTGCGCGAGTTGTTGCGCGAAGCGGCCCTCCTGGACGCGGCGATCACCGTCGATATGGAACAGTACGCGTTCAAAGATCTGACCGTGGAGATCTTTCGCGCCGTGCTGGAGGAAGAAGAGTTTCGCGAGCGGCCGCACGCCGCCATCGCGCTGCAAGCGTATCTGCGCGACGCTGAAACCGACGTTCGCGAGCTGATCCGCTGGGCGCGCCGGCTCAAGCGCCGCGCCGGCGTGCGGCTGGTCAAGGGCGCCTACTGGGACAGCGAGATCGCCTGGGCGAAACAGAAAAACTGGCCGATTCCGGTTTATTTGGAAAAAGCCCAAACCGACGCGAGCTACGAGCGGCTGAGCCGCTTGTTGTTGGAAAATCACGATGTCATCGACGCGGCTTTCGGCAGCCATAACCTGCGCAGCTTGGCGCACGCCATGGTGACGGCGAAAATGCTCGGCTTATCGAGCAACGGTTACGAGATTCAGATGCTTTACGGCATGGCCGAGCCGGTGCGCCAGGCGATCATTCAATACGGCCAGAGGGTGCGGGTGTATCTGCCGGTGGGCGATTTGTTGCCGGGCATGTCATATCTCATCCGCCGGCTGATGGAGAACACTTCCAATACTTCCTTCCTGCGCCAGACCTACGCCGATCGCAAGGACATCGCCAGTTTGATCAAACCACCGGCGCCGGCGCGTAAGTCCGATGGCAAAGTCGCGGCGTCATCCGACGAGCGGGCCGATGGTTGACAATTTTCACAACGAGCCGCCGATCGATTTTTCGCGGCGGCAAAATCGCGAGCGTTTCAAGCGCACCCTCGAAGAAGTCCGCGGCCAATTCGATCACGGCCGCCGGCGCGGCGGCGGCGACTGGTTGGAATCGGTGAACCCGGCAAATCCCAAGGAAATCGTCGGGCGCGTGCGCAGCGCCGGCGCCGATCAAGCGGACGCGGCGATTGCGAAAGCCGCGCGTTTTTCGCCCAAGTGGCGCGCCACGCCGGCGGCCGAGCGCGCCAAGATTCTCGTCAAGGCGGCCGGCATCATGGGCGAGAAACGCTGGGAGCTGGCGGCGCTGGAAGTTTTTGAAGCCGGCAAGGGTTGGCGCGAAGCGGACGCCGACGTCATCGAAGCGATCGATTACTTGAGATATTACGCGCGCGAGTCGCTCCGTCTGGCCGAGCCGCGCCAGACCCAGGCGCTGCCGAGCGAAACCAACGTTTACTTTTACGAGCCGCGCGGCATCGCCGCGATCATCGCGCCGTGGAATTTTCCTCTGGCGATTCTCACCGGCATGACGGCGGCGGCCTTGGTGACCGGCAACTGCGCGCTGATGAAACCGGCCGAACAGGCGCCGATCATGGCCCAGCGTTTGCTCGAAATTCTCGGTGAAGCGGATTTGCCTGACGATGCTTGCCTGCTCCTGCATGGCGGCGGCGAGTTGGGCGCGCGCCTCGTCCGTTCAGCGAAAATTCACTTGATCGCTTTCACCGGCTCGCGCGAAGTGGGGTTGGAAATTCTGCGCGAAGCGTACACGCATCGGCCCGGACAAGAACACGTCAAACGGGTGGTCTGCGAGATGGGCGGCAAGAACGCCGTGATCGTCGACAGCGATGCCGATCTCGACGAAGCCATAGTCCATATTATCGATTCGGCGTTCGGTTATCAGGGACAAAAATGCTCGGCGGCTTCGCGGCTGATTCTCGTCGGCGAAGTGCACGATCGCCTGGTGCCGAGGCTGGTGGAAGCCGTGCGCAGCCTGAAGATCGGCCCGCCGGAAGATCCGCGCAACGCCGTCGGCCCGCTGATCGAGGAGGCCGCCAAGGAGCGGGTCGACAAGTACATCCGCTTGGGTAAAAAAGAAGCGCAATGTGTTTTGGAAATGGCCGCGCCGAAAGAGGGTTATTTCGCCGGCCCGGCGATTTTCAGTGACGTCGATCCGGCCAGCCGCATCGCGCAGGAGGAAATCTTCGGACCGGTCCTCTCGATCATCCGGGCGCGCGATTTCGACCAGGCGCTCGAGATCGCCAACCGTTCTTCATTCGCTCTGACCGGCGGCATCTTTTCGCGCTCGCCGGCGCATATCGACCAGGCGCGCAAAGAATTTCGCGTCGGCAACCTGTACATCAACCGCGGCATCACCGGCGCCGTCGTTGAGCGCCAACCCTTCGGCGGGCTGAAGCTCTCCGGCATCGGCTCCAAGGCCGGCGGCCCGGACTATCTGTTACAATTCGTCGAGCCGCGCACGATTTCGGAAAACACGCTGCGCCACGGCTTCATGCCACCCGAGACATTGGAGAAATAGGTAAAAACAAATTCGAAACACGAAATCCGAAATCCGAAACAATTCAAATCAGCAATAACTCAAACAAATTCAAATGAGCGGAAACATAAGTCCCGAAACACAGACCCTTTGACATCCGAGTTTTGGAATTTCCGGATTTCTAGCTTATTGGATTCGCCAGTTTGTTTCGGATTTGGAGCTTCGCATTTCGAATTTTCCCGAAATGCACGACTCAATAGCCATGTCGCCTAAAGATGCAAAGTTTACCCGGGTAGGCGACTCTGGCAACTATATCGCGCCGTGGTGGCTGCCCGGCGGGCATCTGCAAACCATTTATGCGCGTTCTCTCGCGAGAAACTATGCGGTTCGATACCGACGCGAGAGATGGGAGACGCTCGACGGAGACTTTATCGACCTCGATTGGCTCGATTCAGCGGCGGATCAATCCAAATTAGTCGTGCTGTTTCACGGGCTGGAGGGCGGTTCGCGCAGCCATTATGGCGTCAGTTTGATGGCGCTCGCGACGCAGCAGGGCTGGCGCGGCGTGGTGCCGCATTTTCGCGGTTGTAGCGGAGAAGCGAATCGGTTGACGCGCTCATATCATTCCGGCGATTCGCGTGAGATCGATTGGATTCTCCGCCGCCTGAAAAGCGAGAGCCCGCGACGGCGGATTTACGTCGCCGGCGTGTCGCTCGGCGGTAACATGCTCTTGAAATGGCTCGGGGAAGAACGAGAGGCGGCGGCCGCGATTGTCGAGCGGGCGGTCGCCGTGTCGGCGCCCATGGATCTTGCTGCCGCGGCAAGAGTACTTGACTCGGGTCTTAATAAATTCATTTACACGAGCCATTTTCTCGGATTCCTGAAGCCAAAAGCTCTGGCGAAAATCGCCGCGCACGATCTCGCCATCGATGCGCGCGCAATTCGCGCGAGTTTGACCTTTCGAGAGTTCGACGACCTTTTCACGGCGCCGGTTCACGGCTTCCAAGACGCCGGCGATTACTGGAGAAAGTCGAGCAGCAGGCCGTGGCTGAAAACGATCAAAGTGCCGACGCTCGTGATCAACGCGCGCAACGATCCGTTTCTGCCGGAAAGCGCGCTCCCGAGCACTGAAGAAGTTTCAGATTCAGTAACGCTCGATTTTCCGCGCGCAGGAGGCCACGCCGGATTCGTCTCGGGAAGATTTCCCGGACATCTCGAATGGCTGCCGCGACGCACGATCGGCTTCTTTTCGCGGACTTGAACATTTCAATTGCCAGACGGGAAAAAACCGGTTAGATCCGATTCCGATGAACCTTCACACGTCAGCTATGAAACCCGATTCTGGCGCGTCACAGCGCATGATCCGTTTTTCGCTCGATGTGTCGAACACGGCAGGTGAGATTAAGACGGCGCTGGCGGAAGTGCGGCGGGCCACTGATACTTTGCGGGCTTCATAGACAGAGCCCCATCTGCTATATTGCGCGCCATGAAGCTGGAAGAACTCAAAGGTATCGTTCACTCCGACCCGGAGATCATGGGCGGCACGCCGGTCTTTGTTGGTACGCGTGTTCCGCTCCAGAACCTTATTGATTATCTCGAAGGGGGCGAGTCGATTGAGGATTTCGTCGATGCCTTTCCAACGGTGAAGCGCGAGCAAGCCATCGCCGTCATCGAAGCCGGCAAGCTCGCTGTGCTGGAGACGATCTCTAAGGATGCGCATTCTCATTGATGAGTGCTTGAACTGGCGGCTCTCCCGCGCGCTGACTGGCCACTATGCTGTTTCTGCACAGAAGATGGGCTGGGCAGGACTCTAAAACAGCGTGCTCCTGATTGAAGCTGAGAAGCAGTTTGACGTGTTCATCACGGCGACCTGAACCTCAACTTTCAGCAAGACGTGACCAAGTACAACATCGCCGTGGTTGTCCTGCACGCTGAGAGCACCCAACTCCATCATACGCTTGCGCTGATGCCCAAGGTGCTGGCCCTTCTCCCGACGCTGAAGCCCGGCCAAGTCGTTGATGTTTATCGGTAAACCATGAAGCCTGGAAAAGGTACGTGGACCACCACATTGCGCCCGACGGCACGGAAGGCTATTCCATTGAAGTTTTCAACGCTGCCGGAGACACCCTTGTTGTCACTGCCGTCCCCGCCACCGCTCTCGAAGCGCTCCGGGAAGACGAAATCCTCTGCGCGCGGTCGGTGACCGGTTAGCGGCCGCGAAAACCGCCAACGGTTTCTTTCACGGCATCGAATCTGAAGCGCGCTGCTTAATCGTGCAATCACAAACTTTATAACCCAGGCAAGCTCGCCCCGCGCAAGCAATTATCGACGTTTTTACGGGGTGAAGACCTCGTTCACCGAAGAGAAGGACGCGCCCGGTTTCGGGCCGCCGGCGATGACGTAGATCGATCGGCCGAGAACGGCTACGCCGAGGCCGTGGCGCGCGGTCGGCATCGGCGCCCAGCGCTGCCACTTGTCCGTCGCCGGATCATAGGATTCAACATCCCTGCGTGTGGCGCGTTTAGACTCGCCGCCAAAAACGAAGACTTTACCGTCGAGCACGGCACCCCCTATGCCGCTGCGCACAGTCGGTATAACGGCGTGTGACCGCCAGCGGTCGCTCTTGGGGTCATATTCTTCGTTGTCGGCGATGCTGCGGTCGTGATTGCCGTTAATACGCCCCGCGATAGCGTAGAGCTTGGCGTTGACCACGGCGACTGCGTGGTGGTCTCGCGGCGTCGGCAAAGGCGCGCGCTTGGTCCAACGGTCCAGAACGGGATCATACTCCTCGTTGGCGTTGGTATTCTTGCCGTTGGCCCCGACGCCGCCGACGGCATAGATTTTTCCATTAATAATGCCGACAGCGAGCGCGCCGCGCGCCGTCGGCATCGGTTGTTTCGCGCTCCAGCGATCCACTGCGGGATCGTATTGATACACCGTCGCCACGGAACCGACGCCGGTGATGTAGCCGCCGATCAGATAAATCTTGCCATTAATGGAAGCGGCGCCAATATGGTGCAGAGATTTGGGCAAAGAGGCGCGGCGGCGCCAGCTATCCTTTGCCGGATCGTATTCCTCAAGCAAGTCACCGTGTTTAACATAACCACCCATAAGGTAGATCTTGCCATTTAGTTCAGTGGCTGCCACTTCGCTGCGCGGCGCTGGCGTGGGCGCGCGAACTTGCCACTTGCCCGGAAGTTGCGCCGCTGCATCTAAAGTAGAGCAGGCGAGCAGACCAAGACAAACTATAATCGTGATTAAGCGCTTTAGGCTCATAGCGGGTCGAAATGACAATTGGATTCCCTTTGCGCTCCTTTGATTGAACTCAGGACATGCTTTGCGCGAGATACTCCGAACTTCAGCTGCGGCTTTGCCACGCTCGGCTTGCGTGGTGAATGAAAGCGGTGATCCAACGATAGGGCGTTACACGGGATAGGGATTTTCCAGGGCGTGTTGTTCCATCAACGCGTGCAGGTCGACCATGGTGAAGGCGCAATACTTGGGATCGTAGCCGAGCTTCCTTGATGTCTTTCCTTGCTCGACGATGCGCTGGAGGATCATGCGGTTCATCGGGCCATGTCCCATGCGTTCTTCATGTTGCACGAGATCGGCTTCGGCGTGTTCGGTGAAGTAAATCGACTGGCGCTTGGTTATGCCGTAATGGGTCACCAGGGCCTTGCCCCACTGGCTGGACCAGTGGGCTAGGGTTTCTTCATAAGCGTGCGCGCCCCACAGCTCGATAATCGAGCCGTCTTGAAAAACCCGCCGGCAGTAATCGCTGATCGCCCGCCCGGCCGGCGACGCGGGCTGCTCGAATAACTCTTCTTTCGAAAGACCGAGCGCGTTGGCGGTTTCGAGCAGAATCAAAATATGGCCCGGCGGTTTCGGCGCGATCAGCTCTTCGGCGATCTTATCGGAGAAGGCGGGCAGCAAATCGTAATTCTCGACAAAAAACGGCAGATGCACGTAATAGGAAACCGCGTTGAGCGCGACGACTTCGATGGAAAAAAGTCCCCAGTCTTTGAAAAAACGGCGCAGGCAGGGCATCGGCAGCGTGCCGGCGCGTAACTGGGTCATGAACGCGCCATGATTGATCTTTTTATCCCAATGGGCGTAGACATCCTTATAAAGGTTATCGACGAATGTTTTGGCTTCAGCGGGTTCCATTGCGGCTTTCGAATGGCTTGAATCGCAGGCGTTCAGCGAAACTTTTATAGGAAGTGATTTTCCTGTATTGTTAATACCTAAAATATTCCATGTGTCAAACGGCGAGCTTCGACCGAGTGGAGGGATCATGGCAGCTCTGAAGTCGGAAGAGTTTCTTGAGCAACTGATAACGACCCGAGAAGCGTTCTGGGAGAAAATGAACGCCGAGAGAAAAAGCTACGGCGCGGAAAAGCCGCTCGTCCCAGCCGTGGTTTTGCGCCGGCTGCAATTCGGCGTGGTCATGGAGCGCAAGGCCGCCGAGGTTACCGCGCCCTGGGTGGGCAGAATTCCCGATCTCGATCTGCAACAGCCGATGTCGGAATATGTCGTCAACGAGCTCAAGCACGCCTCGATCTTGCGCCAAAGAATCGCCGAGCTCCACGGCGACCCGGATGCGCTGTGGAACAACCCGTTGCCGGAACTTAAAGAACTGTGGGATTTTCACTCGGGTCTCGGATCGCTTTGCGAATTGATCGCAAGCGTGCAATTCGGCCACGAAGAATTTTTTCCCCGCACTTCAAAATCGTTTATCGAGCGAGTCACGCCCATCGATCCGCAAACCGCGGCGATTTATCGCGACACGCTGCTCGCCGATGAAGAAGGGCACGAGTGGATCGCGCCGGAAATACTGCGGCGCTATGCGACCGGCGGCGCGGCGCAGCAAAAGTGCTTGGCGGCTTTACGGCAGGGCTGTGAGCTGTTCGGACGGGCGATTCAGAGCTTTAACCGGAGCATACCGGCGTAGCACAGTGGGGAATGAGTATTGGAGTGATGGTAGCAATTCAAACAACGGGGGAATTTTAGACGAATTTAAGTAAAATTTCAGTGTTTCGGTTCGATTCTTTTGCCGTAACTTACTTCGCCCTTGTCGATGCGGATTGAAAAGCCGCAGTCCGGGTTGGTACACGCCCAGGCTTTAAACATCACCGACGCGCCGTCTTGGCCGTAGTCCGATAGCGGAATCAGCAACCCATTGTTGCATTTTTGGCATTTCGGCAGGTCCATCTCCACACCTCCTTCGCAGGCAGCACTCGCCCTGGTGCACTCGCTAGCAAAAAGTCTAATCAAGTGGGTGGGCTAAATCAAGCAAGCATACCCAGTGACTTTATCCGTGCGCTTCAGGCGAAGTTGTCGGATCGCCCCAGCTTGCCCGCGTGATCGATCAATCAGAAATCGTAAAATCGCCGGGCGTTATCCTCGAGTAGCTTTTTTCGCAGCGACGGCGGAATGTCGTCACGGTCGCGCAGTGCCCGAGCGGTCCCTTCGGTGCGGTCGGCGTGCGGATAGTCGGAAGAAAACATGAACAAATCTTCGCCGACTTCGGCGGCGACGCGGCCGAGAAATGGTTCATTGCCTTCGCAGCCGAAAAAAATTCGGCCGGATTTGAGATACTCGCTCGGCGGATGACTGAGTAGATCTTTGGCGCCGTAGCGCGGATTTTCGAAATGGTCGTCCATGCGCTCGACATGGGCAGGCACCCAGCTGATGCCGCCTTCGAGAAAAGCGAATTTGAGATTCTTGCAGCGATCGAGCAGGCCGGAACACATGACGCTGGTCAGTCCCGCCATGATCGGCAGAATGCCCGCCAACACGCGATTGGGAAAATGGTGCTCGAAAAGTTTGTCGACGACCGGAAATTGCAGGCTGAAGTGAACCGCGATCGGCATCTTCACTCGATCGGCCTCGGCAAAGAACACGTCATGGTCGGGATGATCGAGCCGTCTAGCGCCGGCCGTGCCATTGATCATTACCGCGGTCACGCCCATGTCCCGCAAGCGTGAGACTTCCTTGGCCGCCCCGGCCGGATCTTGCAGCGAAACTACGCCGACGGCTTTGAGACGATCGGGCGCCTTTTTGCAAGCCTCGGCGAGCCAGGTGTTATAGGCGCGGCAAACTCCCATCGCCAGTATGCCGTCCGGCCAGGCATTCACGTGCAAAAGAAAACTCGGATAGATGAACTGCACGTCGATCATCTCGCGGTCGAGATCGTCGAGTCGCTCCTTGAGATTTGTCAGCGTCTGGCTGCCGGGCGTTGCGCGCCGCGCCGATTGCAGCGCCTGTCCTGGAGGAGCGGCGGTGCCCGGGGCGTTGGCGCCTTTGATGGAAGGTCTTCTATAAGGCGTCTGGCCATCGACGACCCAAAAATTATGCCCCTGGTCGTCGCTCAGCAATCGCGGCCGATAATTGCGCAGCGCCGGCTCCATGTATTTCTCGAATATTTCTTCGGTTTCAAAAAAATGACCATCACCATCGATAATCATAAGCATGACCTCGTACTTTGTATTTCCTTCCTTGGTAAACAACTTGTGCACTTAGTAGCCGTCGTACCGGTCCTTCGCCCATTCTCAGGATAAACTCCAGCCGGTATCCAGATGCTTTGAAATCCCTGGATTCCGGGTCGCGCTAGCTTTCGCTAGCTTGCCCGGAATGACGATCGAATTACGTTGCTAACTGAGACACCACACTGATGTGATTATTAACATCCCCATCACAACCGCGAGCGCTGCGACACCGCCTCAGGGTCCAGATCCGCCGGACATGGATAAGCCTTGATGCTGTGTCTGATCTTGTTTCTGGCCATCAACTCGGCGTAGCTCACGCCGATGGCTTTGGTATTGATCACCGGCACGCCCAGGTGCGGCGCCAACTCCTCGGGGGTGACGACGTATGGATAGATTTTCCCGCCGAGCGGGATGATCGCTTCGGCGCCCCCTTCGACCAATTCTTTGCCCACCTTGAGTGTGCGCTCGACAACGACATCATGATAGCCCGACAAATCGCCGGTGTCATAAAGGCCGACGGTGCGAATGCCGCAAACAAAATCCGCCATGCCGTAGGTTTTTACCATTCTCATGGTGTGCGGCATGTGAGTGTCGAGCGGCACGACCAAACCGAAGCGGTCGCAGATGCTGGCGGTAAAGTGCAGCGACGCGCGCAGCAGGCCGATCACCGGAATGCGCACGGCCAATCGGCTCGCTTCGACACCCGGGTCGAATGTGTTGCTTTGGATCACCGCGTCGAAGCCTTGGCGCTCGGCTTCAATGGCTTTTTTGACCAGCGCCGGCGTTTCGAGAATATGATGCAAGCCGGATAGCGCCTTGCGTTCTTCGAGCAGGCTCAAAACTTCGCCGCCGCCGAGATCTTCGGGATAAGCGAGCTCAAAAGCTGTGTCCGGCGAAGCGTAGCTCTTGAGCAATTTGAGAATATGAGCTTCGAGCTCGGCCGAATGGCGTTTATACGAATGGTTCAAAAACATGAAGCGCATTTTGTCTCCTTGGTCCGATGCATGCTGCTAATTTGTCGAATTGAAGAATACTCCCTCACCACGAAGCACACGAAGGTCACGAAGGTTTCGAAAATTATTACACTTGACTTTCTTAACTTCGGGCTCTTCGCGACCTTCGTGGTGAAATGTTTGTTTTGACTTTGGTTTCGGCTTCGCGGTGCGCGCAGCGCACCCTACGAAAACTTTGCGTCCCTTGCGTTCTCTGCGGTCAAACTCTTTCTGGTTCCTCTCTCTTAGGGCGCGATGAATCGCGCCCCTACCTTGTGATCTTTGTGCTACTATAGTTGAGTGTTCGCTGCTTGCGCAAATTTTGCGCCGATTGCAAATTGGTGAATTAATAAGTAAATACCATGTCACCACGAAGCGCACGCAAGGACACGAAGGATTCAGGAATTATTAACTTTCAATTTCTTAACTTCGTGCTCTTCGTGTCCTTCGTGGTGGGATGTCTGTTTCGATTTTGGTTGCGGCTCTGCCGCGCTGTGCTCTCTGTGGTGCATTTTTTCTTTTTGGGTGCCATGACTGCCATTAGCCGGGATTCGCGAGCGCGGCGATAAAACCGTTCGCTTCGAGCTCGCGGATAAATCGGTCGTCAACAAATTTTCTTGCGTCGGCGTTTTTCGCCTGTGGGAGTTCGTTGGCCATGAAGTCGAGCAGCGTCTGCAACGAAGCGACGACCGGATACGGCGCCGGCGGCATGCCGGGCCGGGTGAGATCGTAAGTTTCCTCGGCCACGGAGCGATCCGCGATGCCGCTGTATTCCGCCTGGACGCCGATGGTAAATTCACGGTCGGTGCGGTAACGGTGCATGCCTTCGACGTAAGCTTGGATGAATTGTTGCGTGATCTGGGGATTCCGTTCGACGTAAGCGCGCCGGGCGGCGATGCCGCCAAGAGCATAGTTCAATCCATACTCGGCAAAATCGATCAAGTAATTGCAGCCAAGCCGGTGAGCTTCAATCGATTCGGGCGGCGTGCCCACGATGGCGTCGCACTTTCCGCCCAACAAGGCTTCGAGCTCTTGATCGCCGCCGGCCCCGACACTTTCTTCGCGCAAGCCGGCGATGCCTGCCGCGGCTAGTTTTGCGATAATGAACTTCACCAAGGCGTCGTTGAGCCCGCCGTCGCCGACAAAGCCGATCTTTTTGCCCGCCAGTTGCTCGCGACTATGCAAACCGGGGCGGCCCAAGATAAATTGCTGGTTGATGCCGCCGGTTAAAAAGATTAAATCCGCTTCGCCTTTGAGGTTGGCTCTTAGCGGCGCCGGCGCCGCCATGTTGCCGAATTGGATTTCTCCTGCCATCAAGCCGCGGACGACGCCGCGCGCGCCGCCCATGATACGCGGCCGGGCGATATCGAGCCCATGCTTTTGAAACAATCCAGCTTTCCACGTGACTATCATCGGCCCGGCGCCTTGGCCGATGGTCGCGAATCCGGCGTTAAGCGGCAGCAAGTCTGGCATCATGATTCTCGCAAAAAGTTGTGGTTAGGATCTGGCGCAATTCAATTGGCCAAGTATAGCCTATCTCCTAACATGCCGTGGTGCGCTCAAGTCAAGTGTGCTTCGCCCTCCATGTTCCCATTTGGACGGCGTATTTTGACCCGCCCGTGGCGGTAAAATCTCGTTGACACTCTTTTGTGCGCCGCGTATATTTGAATTCCGTGATGCGCTTTCCCGGAAAGCCATTACGGTTTTTTATTTCCGGCGGAAAACCCGATTCTACGACGCGTGGTACGTCGAATTTGCACCTCTGAATCCGTGAACCGATGGACGTTGTGGCGATAATCCCGGCGCGCTACGGTTCGACCCGTCTGCCGGGAAAGCCATTGGCTGATCTTGGCGGCAAGCCGATGATCCAGCATGTCTACGAGAGCGCGTCAAAGGCGCCGGAGTTGGATCGAGTCTTAGTCGCAACGGATGATCGGCGCATCGAACGGGCGGTCAAAAGCTTCGGCGGCGACGTGGTGATGACCTCGCGCCGCCACGCCAGCGGCACGGATCGCCTGGCGGAAGTGGCGCGCAAGCTGAAAGCGGATTGGTTGGTGAACGTGCAAGGTGATTTGCCATTTATTCATGCGGAAACGATCGCGCGGGCGGTTCGTCCGATGCGGCGGAACACGGCGATTCCAATGAGCACGGTGTGCACGCCGATTTACGACGAAAAAGAATACCGCAACCCCAACGTTGTAAAAGTTCTTACGGATCGCGCCGGCTTCGCCCTCTATTTTTCCCGCGCGCCGATCCCTTATATCCGAAACGGCGCGCCCGATTCGACAGGAAGGAAACCCCTGTTGCGAAACGCTCGCCGCATGTGGGGCCAGCGGCATCTCGGGTTGTATGTTTACCGGCGTGAATTCCTATTGACGTTTGCCGGTCTCGAACCCACCGCGTTGGAGCGCAGCGAAAAGTTGGAGCAGCTGCGGGCACTGGAAAACGGTTACCGAGTTTACGTGGCCGAAGTTGACGAACGGTCGGTCGAGGTCGATACACCGGCGGATTTAAAAAAAGCTCAGCGCTATTTAAAAATGCGCGCGCACTGAAAGGGACGCATGGCGACTGTAAAAACCAAGTTCATATTCGTCACCGGCGGGGTGGTTTCGTCCTTGGGCAAGGGCCTGGCAGCGGCGTCCATCGGCGCGCTGTTGGAAAGCCGCGGGCTCAAGGTCACCCTGCTGAAAATGGATCCCTACATCAACGTCGACCCCGGCACCATGAGTCCGTATCAGCACGGCGAAGTTTTCGTCACCGATGACGGCGCCGAGACGGATTTGGACTTGGGTCATTACGAGCGCTACGTCTCGACGCCGATGGGGCGGAGCAATAACTGCACCACCGGCCAGATCTACGAAACCGTGATCGCCAAAGAAAGGCGCGGCGATTATCTCGGCGGCACGGTGCAGGTCATTCCGCATATCACCGACGAGATCAAGCGGCGCATCCTGGCGGCGGCGGAAGGATACGATATCGCCATCGGCGAAGTCGGCGGCACCGTCGGCGACATCGAGGGGTTGCCGTTTCTCGAGGCCGTGCGGCAAATCGCCTGGGATTGGGGACGGGAGAACGTGCTTTATATTCATCTCACTCTAGTGCCGTACATCACCGGCGGCGGCGAGCTCAAGACCAAACCGACCCAGCACAGCGTCAAAGAACTGACCGGATTGGGAATTCAGCCCGACATTCTTTTGTGCCGCACCGATCGCATCCTGGACAAGAAAATAAAAACTAAGATCGCTCATTTCTGTAACGTCGCGGAAAACGCCGTCATCACCGCCAAAGACGTCGAGTGGATCTACGAAGTGCCGCTGGTCTTCCACGAGGAAGGGCTGGATGAGCGGATCGTCGAGAAGCTCAATATCTGGACCGGCGCGCCGCATCTGGAAAATTGGCAGCGCGTCGTTCAGGTGCTCAAAGATCCGAAGGATTCCGTGCGCATCGCGGTCGTCGGCAAATACATGAGCCTTAAGGAATCCTACAAGAGTTTGCTCGAAGCGCTGGTCCATGGCGGCATCGCCAACGAGGTTCGCGTCGAGCTCGACTGCATCGAAGCGGAGAAGATCGAGCAGGAAGAGTGCGAGACGCTGCTCAAGCACGCCGACGGCATCCTCATACCAGGCGGCTTCGGCGATCGCGGCAGCGAAGGCAAGATCACCGCGATCCGCTACGCCAGGGAGAACAAAGTCCCTTTCTTTGGTATCTGTCTCGGTATGCAAATGGCGGTCGTCGAGTTCGCGCGCAACGTCTGCGGCCTGCAAGGCGCCAACTCGAGCGAGTTCGACTTGCAGACAGCGCATCCGGTCATTCACTTGATGGCGGAGCAGAAAGCGATCGACACCAAGGGCGGGACCATGCGTTTGGGAAACTACCCCTGCGTGCTGCAGAACGGGACCCTTGCGGCGAGGCTTTACGGCAGAGAAAAGATCGACGAGCGGCATCGCCATCGCTACGAGTTCAATAATAATTATCGCGCCGAGTTCGACGCCAAGGGCATGGTCTTAAGCGGCCTGTCGCCGGACGGCAACTTGGTCGAGATCATTGAAATCAAGGGCCATCCGTGGTTCCTGGGCTGCCAGTTTCATCCTGAATTCAAATCCCGGCCCATGTCGAGCCACCCGCTTTTCCGCGGCTTCATCGAAGCCGCGTTAGCAAACCGTAGAGCGGTGCCGGAAATTCCCAGAATGAAGATCGTTCGCACCTAACAACTTGCGTGGTTTCCAATGGCAACCAAGAAAGTCACGGTAGGGCAAATACAAATTGGCGGTGGTCTGCCGTTCGCGGTGATCGCCGGCCCTTGCGTGATTGAAAGCAAGGAGTCGGCGCTGCGCCACGCGGCGGCGCTCAAAGAGAAAGCCGATCGCGCCGGGGTGCCGTACATCTTTAAATCTTCCTACGACAAAGCGAACCGGTCTTCGGTGAATTCATTTCGCGGGCCGGGTTTGGAAAAAGGCCTGGAGATCCTCGCCCAGGTCAAATCGCGCATCGGCGTGCCGATCCTGACCGACGTGCACGAGACCGAGCAGGTGGCTGCGGTCAAAGAAGTCGCCGACATTCTGCAGATTCCGGCTTTTCTGTGCCGGCAGACCGATTTTGTCCTGGCGGTGGCCAATTCCGGCCGAGTCGTCAACGTTAAAAAAGGGCAGTTTCTGGCGCCCTGGGACATGCGCAACGTCCTCGATAAAATCCTTTCCACCGGCAACGACCAGATTCTTGTGACCGAGCGCGGCGCGTCGTTCGGTTACAATAACTTGGTTTCCGACATGCGCTCGCTGGTGGTCATGCGCGAGCTCGGCTATCCCGTCGTGTTCGACGCCACTCACAGTCTTCAGCTTCCGGGCGGACTTGGCGGCGCGTCCGGCGGGGAGCGCAAGTATATCCCGGCGCTGGCGCGCGCCGGCGTGGCAGCGGGCGTCGATGCGCTGTTTATGGAAGTTCACGAAGACCCCGACCATGCTTTGAGCGACGGGCCCAATTCCCTCCGATTAAGTGACTTCGGGAGTCTGCTCAACGTCGTCAAACAGGTCGATGCGTTGGTGAAAGAAGAGGAAAGCGGACCGCGGTGAATTCAGCCGACATTCTCAAACGCGCGGCGGACGTGTTGCGGGTCGAGTCCGACGGGCTTCTTTCGCTCGTCGAACGGCTCGACGAAAGTTTCGTGCGCGCGGTTGAGTTGCTGCGTCATTGCCGCGGCAAAGTCGTGGTGACCGGTTTGGGAAAATCCGGCTTGATTTGCCGCAAGATTGCCGCCACGCTCGCCAGCACCGGCACGCCGGCGTTCTTTCTCCATTCCGGCGACGGCGTGCACGGCGATCTCGGCATGGTCATGAAGGGCGACGTGATCCTGGCGATATCCAACAGCGGTGAGACCGACGAGATCTTAAAGCTACTGCCGCATTTCAAACTCCACGGAATTAAGTTAATCGTCATGACCGGAAATCCCGATTCGTCGCTCGCCACGGCCGGCGATGTCGTGCTGAACGTCAGAGTTAAAGAGGCCTGCCCTCTGGGTTTGGCGCCGACCGCCAGTACCACGGCGGCGTTGGCGATGGGCGACGCGCTGGCGGTCGTGTTACTCGAAGAGAAGGGTTTTAGGGAAGAAGATTTCGCGATGCGTCATCCGGGCGGCATTTTGGGTCGGAAGTTGTTGCTGCGCGTCGAGGATCTCATGCATCGCGGAGATCAGCTGCCACTGGTGCGCTATGACACGCCGGTGAAGGACGCGCTTTTCGAGATCACTTCGAAGCGCTTAGGCGTGACCGGCGTCATCAACGCCGAAGGCGGTCTGATCGGCGTCATCACCGACGGCGACCTGCGCCGCGGGCTGCAGGCGCATGGTGACAAGATTCTCAGCAAGAGAACCGGCGAATTGATGACGCACAATCCGAAAACCATCGGCAAAGATGTCCTCGCCGCTCAAGCGCTCGCGGAAATGGAAGAGAACTCGCCGCGGCCCATCACGTGTCTTTTCGTGCTCGACGGGCATAACAAACCCGTCGGCATCATTCATCTTCACGACATTCTTAAGACAGGAATTTGACGTCCTGTGAAGCGTGTTTCCACCGGGGTTCGCAATAAGGCGAGGAACATCGTGTTGCTGCTCCTCGACGTTGACGGCGTTCTCACCGACGGCCGCATTATCGTCGACGACCGCGGCGTGGAGACCAAGCAATTTCACGTTCGTGACGGGCAAGGGATTTCCCTGCTGAGGGGCGCCGGCATCGAGGTCGGACTGATCACGGCACGCTCATCGCCGAGTGTGCGCCATCGCGCCAAAGAGCTAGGTATTCGCCTGGTGCGCCAGGGCGTGCGTAACAAACTGGTCGCGTACCGAGAAATCAAACGCAGCCGACGTCTGCGCGACAGTCAGATCGCGTACGTCGGCGATGACGTCATCGACCTGCCCATTCTGAGAACCGCCGGCCTGGCGGTATCCGTTGCCGACGGCTCGGCGGAGCTGCGCTCGGCGGTAGATTGGGTGACCGCCGCCGGCGGCGGGCTGGGGGCGGTGCGGGAGGTCGCGGAAATGCTCTTAAAGAGCCAGAACAAATGGCGTGCTTTGATGGATGAACTAAAGGGAAAATAAGCTTATTTTGGCTCTCAAAGCAATTTCCATGCCGATTCCTTTACAGGCATCTTGAAGAGTGCTATTTTTGCATTTTACTTGAACGGCTATGCGCAAGATAAGGCGATCGATTCTTTTGCTGGCGATCCTGCTTTCGCTCGGCGGAGTGACCTACAAAGTGGCGGAAATCGTCGGCCGCATGCAAAAAGAAATCACCGCGAATCCGCTGAAGGCTTTGGATTATCTTCCCGAATCGACCCTTCGGATCAAGGACTTTCACCGTTCGAAAATTGAGGACGGACGCAAGGTCTGGGAGCTTTTCGGCGAGGAAGCCAGTTACTTCAAGGAGCGGAAAGAAGCGGTCATCAAGAAGCCCAAGTTTTTCTATTACGACAAAAAAGGCGAGGTGGCTGAGAGCCAGGGAGACGAAGCACGCATTTATCTCAACGACAAAGAGCTGGAGCGGATGGAGCTGCGCGGCGATATTCAGGTCTCTTTCCAGGGCTACCTGCTCAGGTCGGAGGAAGCGAATTACTTGCCCGCCAAGGACCAGATCGTGCTTCCGAGCCATACCACCGTGGTGGGCGACGGGATTGCTTTAGAAGGCTCCCGGATGGAAGTCGAATTAGAGGATAAAAAAATTCGTTTGATCCAATCCGTGAAGACCAAAATCGAGCCCGAGAAGTTGACTAAGAAGAAAAACATGGCTGGCTCGAGCCCGCGGGTCGGGGGATAAATATGTTTCGCATCATGATTGCGGCGATTGCAATTCTCTTCGCCCTCTTTACGTTTCCGGCGCTGGCGGCCAAGGCCCTAGCCGCGGCCAAGGATACAAATAACAAAAATTCCGCCGGATTCGAATTTAACAAGAAAGATCCGATTTATATCACCGCAGATTGGATGGAAGTCGATCAGAAAAAAAATACGATCACGTACAAGGGTCGCGTGGTCACGATCCAAAACGATATGACCATGCGCAGCGTGACGCTCACGGCTTATTACGATCCGGAAATGAAACAGATGAAACGGATCGTCGCCGAGGGCAAGGTGAACGCCACGCAAGGTAATCGAGTGGCGACCGGCGATAAGGCCGTCTTCGACGATCAGGCAAAAACGGTGACGCTAACCGGGAGCCCGGTGATGCGGCAGGGCAACAGCCAAGTCAGCGGCGTCAAAGTGGTGTATTATATCGAGCAAGATCGGGCGATTGCCGAAGGGGATGGCAAGGTGCGCGTGCAGGCAACGATATTTCCGGATGAGCTCAAGGACCGGGAGCAAGGGGATGCCAAGAAAGAATGAGCCTCCTCAAGGCGCTGTCGGTCGCGAAATCTTATGGCGGACGGCGTGTCGTTAACGGAATCAGTTTAGAAGTGAAAGGCGGCGAGGTCGTCGGATTGCTTGGTCCCAACGGCGCCGGTAAAACGACGACGTTTCATATGATGGTCGGTTTAGTTCAGCCGGACGACGGGCGGGTGGTGATGAATGACGCCGATTTAACCAGCGCGCCAATTCATCAGCGGGCGCGCGCCGGAATCAGCTACTTGCCGCAAGAGTCGTCGGTTTTCCGCCGGCTGACGGTGCAAGAGAATTTGCGGGCGATCCTGCAGACGCTGGATTTAGCAGCGACGGAGCAGCAGGAACGGGCTAACGCGTTAATGAACATGCTGGGGGTGAATCATTTGGCCTCTCACAAAGCCATTACGCTTTCTGGCGGCGAGCGCAGGCGGGTGGAAATCGCGCGGGCATTGGTGCTGTCGCCGTTTTTCCTATTACTCGACGAGCCCTTTACCGGCATCGATCCGATTGCCGTTGCCGAAATCCAGAGAATCGTGCGCCGGCTGACTGCCAGCGGCATCGGGATTCTCATCACCGATCACAATGTGCGGGAAACTCTGGGAATCTGCGACCGGGCCTACATCGTCAATGAAGGCATCGTGCTTGAAGAAGGCACGCCGGAGAGTATCGCCGCAAGCGCGAAAGCGCGCAAGTTCTATTTGGGAGAAGGCTTTAGGTTTTAGCTATGGCCCTTGAGATTCGACAAGTTCAGAAACTGGCGCAACAGCTGGTGATGACGCCGCAGCTGCAGCAAGCGATCAAGCTGCTGCAACTTTCGCGCCTTGAATTGGAAGAGATGGTTTTGAAAGAGCTGCAGGAGAATCCCGCGCTGGAGGAAGGGCAAGCCGAAGAGAGCGAAGGCGGCGAGCAACCGCGCAGCGACTTGCCAGAGAACATCCCCGGGGTGGAGGCGGCCGAGGCGGTGCTCAACCGGGAGATGTCGGCGGTCGATAAGATCGGCACTTTGGACTGGCAGGAGTACCTTGATACTCACTCGAATTCGATTCACGGTTCCCTGACCGCCGAAGCCACGTCGGAGGACGGCGACTCACCGCCGTCGTGGGAAAACAGCCTGACCAAAAAAATCACCTTGGAGGATCATCTCATCTGGCAACTGCGCCTATCCAAGATCACCGAACGGGAGTCGGCGATCGGCCTCCATATCATCCAGAACCTCGATGAAAACGGTTATCTGGCTCTCAGCAGCGAAGAAATCTGCAACGCCACCGAAAGCCGGCTCGACGAGTTTGAAGCGATACTGAAACGCATCCAGTTTTTCGACCCCGTCGGGGTTGCTGCGCGCGATCTGCGCGAGTGTTTATTGGTCCAACTGGAAAATTTACATCTTAGCGACAGCCTGGCGGCGAAGATCGTCGCCCATTATTTGAACTTTCTCGAGTCAAAAAGGTACGAAAAATTAGCCAAGGATTTAAACGTCACCATCGACGAAATCGCCGAAGCGGCGCACATGATCGCATCCCTAGAGCCCAAGCCTTCACGCGGCTACGAACAGGATGAAGTGCGCACGGTCTTGCCGGATGTCTTCGTCGAAAAGGTCGGCGACGAATTCCTGATTTACTTGAATGATGACGGCGTGCCGCGGCTGCGCGTGAGTTCGCTTTACAGGCGCATGGCGGGCCAAGAGGGAGTGGCGGAGGAACAGGCGCGGCAGTACTTGCAGGAGAAGGTCCGCGCGGCGACCTGGTTGATCAAGAGCATCCAGCAACGCCAGCAAACACTGTTCCGAGTTACCCAAAGCATCTTCAAGTTTCAGCAGGAATTCCTCGACTTCGGCGTCAGCCATCTCAAACCGATGGTGCTGCGCGACGTCGCCGAAGACATCCACATGCACGAATCCACCGTCAGCCGCGCCACGGCCAATAAATACGTGCACACGCCGCAGGGGCTCTACGAGCTCAAGTTCTTTTTTCAGAGCGGGCTCAAGAGCGGCAATGGCGAAGACGTGGCGAGCGAGAGCGTCAAGGAGAAAATTCGCGGCATTATCGGCGCCGAAGATCCGCGCAAGCCGTACAGCGATCAGCACATCGCCGCCATGCTGTCGACCGACTCCATCGACATCGCCCGGCGCACGGTGGCCAAGTATCGTGAGGCGATGGGCATTCTGCCTTCGTCAAAGCGCCGCCAACCGTTCCTGCGCAGATGACTTCGCGGAGAGCCGCCGTCGATCTCGACGGCGCGCAAGTCCAACTAGCCGGCTAAAGGCAAATCAACAAAATTAATCAGAGAAAATAGGTCGAACGCGTGAAAATTGCCGATTTTCTAAACGCTCAATCCATTATCCCGGCGCTCGAAGGCCGTAAGAAAGATTCCGCTCTCGAGGAGATGGCGGGTTTATTGGCGTCTTGCCATCCTAGTTTAGACAAGAAAAAAGTCCTCGGCGTGCTCGTCGAACGCGAGAAAATCAGCACGACGGCCATCGGCGAGGGCGTGGCGATCCCGCACGGCAAACTTGCCGGAGTCGAGCGGGTTTTGGGAGTCTTCGCGCGCAGTCCTGAAGGCGTGGACTTCGCTTCTCTGGACGGCGAGCCGACGCACTTGTTCTTTGCCTTGATCGCTCCGGAGAACGCCGCCGCCGATCACTTGAAGGCGTTGGCGCGGATTTCCCGGCTGCTGAAAGAGCCTGCCTTCCGGCGCCGCTTGATGGCCGCGCAGAGTCAGCAGGAACTTTACGCGATCATTGCCGAAGAGGACGACAAATTTTGAGTCTCTATGGCCGATGGCTTGGATATCATCGTGATCACCGGTCTTTCCGGCTCGGGCAAAAGTTTCGCCATCCGCGCGTTTGAAGACAACGGTTTTTTTTGCGTCGACAATTTTCCCGCGCTGCTCATTCCCAAGCTGATCGATCTCTGTCAGGGTTACCAAGAGGAAATTCGCCGCATCGCGCTGGGAGTCGATCTGCGCGGCGGGCGGTTCTTACGAGCGCTGCCCCAGGTGTTATCCGACTTGCGCGCCGCGGGGCACCATGTGCAAGTCTTATTCTTCGACGCTTCGGATGACGTGTTGATCAGGCGTTTCAGCGAAACCCGCCGGCCCCATCCCCAGGCCGGGCAGGAGTCGATCCAAGAAGGGATTTCGCGTGAAAGAAAAGCCTTGGAATCGATCCGCGCTTTGGCCGACAAAGTCGTCGACACCAGCAACTTAACCGTGCACGAGCTCAAGCGCGAGATGGAGCAGCAGTTCTGCCAGGCGCCGACGGCGCGCCGCATGGCGCTGTTCCTTGCCTCCTTCGGGTACAAGTACGGCATCCCGCACGACACCGACATGATCCTCGACGTGCGCTTTTTGCCGAATCCTTACTTCGTCAATGAGCTGCGGCCGAAGAGCGGGATGGATCGTGAAGTGCGCGATTACGTGCTCGGCAACGCCGAAACGCGGATGTTTCTCGACCGGCTCTACGCCCTTCTCGAGTTCACTCTGCCGCTCTACGAGCGCGAAGGTAAGAGCAGCCTCACCCTGGCACTCGGCTGCACCGGCGGCCGCCACCGTTCCGTGGTCCTCATCGAAGAATTGCAGAAGCGCTTGGGCGACGGGCGATTCCGCATCCACGTCAAACATCGCGACATTGAGAAGTGACGCCCATGAGCAAAGTTGTCAAGAAAGTTGAAATCAAGAATAAGCTCGGCCTGCATGCGCGCGCGGCTGCCTTGTTGGTGCAAACGGTCAACAAATTCTCGGCGCAGGTGAACTTCTCAAAGGACGGCCACACCACCGACGGTCGCAGCATCATGGGCGTGCTCACGCTGGCCGCCGCCCAAGGAAGCAAGATCCAGGTGGAAGCGAATGGAGAAGACGCCGAGCGCGCCGTCAGGGCCATCGAGAAGCTGATCGAAAAGCGTTTCAACGAAAACGAGTAAGGTTGAATCGCCCCAGCGTATTCGCTATACAGAACTGATTAAAAATTTGATTTTTACGCCGCTGGAGGTCAGCGCATGGCTGGTAAAGATTTTTTGTTCACTTCCGAATCGGTTTCCGAGGGCCATCCCGATAAGCTCTGTGACCAGGTTTCAGACGCGATCTTGGATGCTCATCTGGCCGGCGATCCGAACAGCCGTGTGGCGTGCGAAAGCCTCGCCAAGACCGGCATGGTGGTGGTCGCGGGCGAAATCACCAGCAATGCGAAAGTGGCTTACGTTGATATCGTGCGCGAGGTGGTGCGCGAAATCGGCTACACCGACTCGGCGATGGGCTTTGACGGCAACACCTGCGCGATTCTGACTGCGATCGAGCAGCAGTCGCCGGATATCTCACAGGGCGTGACCGAAGGCGAAGGCTTGCACAAGGAGCAAGGCGCCGGCGATCAGGGCATGATGTTTGGCTACGCCTGCGATGAGACTCCGGAGCTGATGCCGTTTCCGATCCAGATGGCGCATAGCTTGGTCCATTATCTCGCGAAGGTGCGCAAGGGCGGCGAAGCTTATTTTCTCCGGCCCGACAGCAAGTCTCAGGTCACCGTCGAGTATCGCAACGGTAAACCGGTAAAAGTCAAAAATGTCGTCATCTCCACGCAGCACAGCCCTGAAGTAGAGTACGGCAAACTCAAGGAAACCATCATCGACGGCGTCATCAAAGCTGTCATCCCAGCCGAGTATCTCGATAAGGACACGATATTCCATGTCAACCCGACCGGCCGCTTCGTGGTCGGCGGGCCGCAAGGCGATTGCGGTCTGACGGGACGGAAAATCATCGTCGACACTTACGGCGGCATGGGCCGCCACGGCGGCGGCGCGTTTTCCGGCAAAGACCCATCCAAGGTCGATCGCAGCGCGGCCTATATGGCGCGTTATGTAGCAAAGAATATCGTCGCGGCGGAACTGGCGCGGCGCTGCGAAGTGCAGTTAGCCTACGTCATCGGCGTGGCCCAGCCGGTATCGGTCCTCGTCGATACCTTCGGCACCGGCGCGCTGCCGGAGGCGAAGATCGCCAAGATCGTTCAAGACAGTTTTGATCTGAGTCCAAAAGGCATTATCCAAACTCTCGATCTCAAACGACCCATCTATCGTCCGACGGCGGCCTACGGCCACTTCGGCCGCGCGCCTGAAGAGGGTCTGTTTACCTGGGAGAAAACCGACCGGGCGGCGGATCTCAAGAAGGCCGCGGAACGAATTTATTGATGGGTTCATTGGTAGGTAGACATGTGACATAGCCGGCGTCCCTCGGGGCAAGCCCTGCCGAACGCAGTCAACGGGCCTGTGCCTTGTAGGCCACCACGCCGTCCTCCCCAAGGGTGGCTTATTCAAGGGCTCGGGCCGGAACGCGACCCTTACGTTCCTGTGCCCGCGTTCTCCAGGGCTCATCCCTCGGTTGCCAGATAATTCAGATTCAAAGCGGAGGAAGCGGTTACGATGGCGGTAAAAAAATACCACGTTAAAGATCTGCGTCTAGCCGACGGCGGGCGCAAACGGATTCTCTGGGCCGGCCAGGACATGCCGGTGTTGCAACGCGTCAAGGAACGCTTTCAAAAGGAAAAGCCTTTGCGCGGCATGCGCTTCTCGGCCTGCCTTCATGTGACGGCCGAGACCGCCAATCTCGTCCAGGCTCTGAAGGCTGGCGGAGCGGATGTGGTTCTGTGTGCATCGAATCCGCTGTCAACCCAGGATGACGTGGCGGCGTCGCTCGTCAAGCACGACAAGGTTCCAGTCTTCGCGATCAAAGGCGAGGACAACAAAACTTATTACAGCCACTTAAGAACCGCGCTCGATCACAAGCCGGTGATCACCATGGATGACGGCGCCGACCTGGTGTCGTTGCTGCACACCGACTATGCCCATCTCGCTTCCAATTTGGTCGCCAGCATGGAAGAGACCACGACCGGCGTGATCCGCTTGCGCGCGCTGGAGAAAGACGGCGCGCTCAAGATTCCCGTCATTGCGGTTAACGACGCGGCGACCAAACATTTATTCGATAACCGTTATGGCACGGGCCAATCGACCATCGACGGCGTTATCCGCGCCACCGATATGCTGATCGCGGGAAAGCGCGTGGTGGTGGCCGGCTACGGCTGGTGCGGCAAGGGCGTGGCCTCACGCGCACGTGGCATGGGCGCCAAGGTCATCGTCACCGAAGTCGATCCGGTGCGGGCGTTGGAAGCGGCCATGGACGGTTTCGAAGTGATGACGATGAAAGAGGCAGCCAAAGTCGGCGATCTTTTTATTACCCTCACCGGCGATATGCACGTTATTGCCGAAGATCATCTAAAAGCGATGAAAGACGGCGCGGTCATCTGTAACTCCGGCCACTTCGACATTGAAATCGATCTAAAGGCGCTCAAGAAACTCTCCACCAAGGTCGAGAAGAGCGTGCGAAATTTCGTCGACGCTTACGTTTTGCCGGGCGGCAAGAAAATTTATCTGCTTGGCGAAGGCCGTCTGGTCAATCTCGCGGCCGCCGAGGGCCATCCGGCCTCAGTCATGGACATGAGCTTTGCGACGCAGGCTTTGGCCTCCGAATGGGCGGTGAAGAACCGTAACAAACTCACGCCGAAAGTTTATGAGGTCCCCGTGGACGTCGAAAACTGGGTGGCCAAATTGAAACTATCCTCGATGGGCATTCGCATCGACAGTTTAACCCAGGCGCAACAGAATTATCTTTCATCCTGGGCGCACGGTACGTAGTCAGATTTTCTCTCACACCCCAAAGCAATGGCAATCTCCAATCTGTAACCGATTCCGGTGGAACAACGACGTATACTTGGAATGCGCGAAATCAGTTGGTTGCTATCAACGGACCGAATGTGAATGCGAGTTTTGTGTATGACGGGTTAGGGAGGAGAGAGAAGAAAACCGTAAACGCAAGCCTGACGGAGTTCTTATATGACGGCTTAAACCCAGTACAGGAAACCTCCGGCGCAGCGATTCTCGCAAATATCCTTCCAGGACTCGGCATCGACGAGTTTCTGACTCGGACGGACGTGGTTGCCGGAGTGACAAGCAATTTTCTGATGGACGTTCTCGGCTCCCCAGTTGCGGTAACCAATAGCTCTGGCGTCGTACAGACCGAGTATACTTACGAGCCGTTTGGCAAGACAACGTCCAGCGGTGGATCGAACAGCAGCTCGTATCAGTACACTGGCAGAGAGAATGACGGGACTAGCCTCTATTATTATCGGGCGAGGTATCGGACGTTGGGGTCAAGGACGTTGGGGTCAAGTCTTTTGTTGACAGTTGAGATGAATGTTTGTTAGGCATGGGAGCATGTCCAGGCCCTTGCGGATACAGTTTGGTGGCGCGCTCTATCATGTGATCAACCGCGGCACAGCCCGGCAGGCGACGTTTGTTGAGGAGCAGGACTACCGTGCCTTTTTAAACACCT
>JBOHVN010000127.1:0-13065 GCA_050735675.1 Binatia bacterium
CTGTGGAGCAATCTCTGGCCGTTCGCCATCATGCTCGCGCTGCTCAGCGTCGAGTGGTGGATGCGGAGGAAGTGGGGATTGATCTAGTTGCTAGTTGCTGGTTTCTACTTTCTAGTTTCTAGACTAGCCTGAGCAGGTTGCTGAAAAAGATTAGGAATGCTTCGAGAGCCTCAGCATGAACGGAAAATCACCAATGATGTCAAATCCCCTCCGTACGTCCTGAGCCTCGTCGAAGGACTCCGACTGGGTTTTTCAGCAACCTGATAGTCTCAAGTTCCCAGTTTCTGCTTTCTAGTTTTACAAGATCCAACTAGGAACTCGAAACGAGAAACTTCTACGCAAAGATAGCGATGGCCAAGTGCAATTTGCACAAACTCAGCTGGCTGTTTGTGGCGCTGATGATCGCGATACCGCGGCTTGCGTGGAGTTTTTGCCACGAGATTGAAGTTGTCCAAAGCCGCGTCATGCGCGTGGCCGCCGCCCCGGCGCCGGCGGTAACGATCGAGTGGTTCGGCCACTCGACTTTTCAAATTATGTCATCGAAGGGCACCCGGGTGCTCACCGATCCGCACGGCGCCTTCGACTTGCCGCGGCCGACCTTGCCGCAGCATATCGTCACCACTAGCCACCGCCACCGGCCTCACAGTGCCGTCCATATGGCGCAGGGAAAGCCGGTGATCCTCCACGGCCTCACGCCGGCGGGAGAAGATTGGCAGAAAATCTCCACGACGATACGCGATGTCTCGGTGTACGTCGTTCCCGCATACCATGACAAGAGCCGCGGCATGCAGCGCGGCAAAAACGCCATCTTCGTCTTTCGCGTCGACGACATCTGCATCGCCCATCTGGGCGATCTCGGCCACGTGCTCGGCCCCGATCAACTCAAGGTGATGGGCAAGATCGATATTCTGCTCGTGCCGATCGCCGGCGGCTATTACACCGTCACGCCGAGCGAAGCGCGCGAGGTGACGAAGCTCGTCAACCCCAAGATCGCCATACCCAAACACTTCTGGTGGGAGGGGGCCGTGAAAGACTACACCCAGGGCATGACACGGGTAAAAATGATGAATACGCCGGTGCTGAAAATCTCCAAGCCCGAACTACCGCAACCGATCGAGGTCATCGTCCTGCCCTGGCAGCAGCGCTGAGTCGATGCTGGGGCGGTGATTGATCACACCCGCATCATCTGATCCGGCGTTGGTAGGATGGGTTGTAACCCTAGAAAACTTTTCTCGGTGTAGCGTTAGTAGCGAGCTATGACTCATCCCCAACTGAACTGCAAACCAAATCGCATTCGTAATCCTCCCCCGGCTCTGACTTCAAACGATTTGAACTGAGCGAAGCGGTTGAACGACTGGAACGGGCTTCGCTCGTATGAGCGAAGGGGGAGCAAAGCGAGATTCTACCTTATGAACCAAACGAGCAGCTCGAGAAGAAGACCGGCAATCAGGAGCGCCAGCCCTACCACCGAAACGCTTCCACGGACAAGACTCCAGATCAAGAAAAGTACGCCTGCCGCGAGGACGCCATACGCAACCAAATTAGTCCAATACAACCATGTCATGGAGTGTCCAATCTAAACCACTTCACTTTCGTAGCGCAAGAAACTTCGGAGACCAAGCAAACAAACGCCGCCAAAATAGCGACCGGCGTGGCAGTTTCCCTCCCTACGCCTTTCCGATCATCTTCAAGTTATGCGGGTTTGCCAGACGATCCAGCGCTTGACCTCCGTGGGTTCTTGCGCGATCGCAGGGTCGTTTCGATTCTCGCAATTACTGACCCCGATCGCTCTGATTACACCCGCCGCCTCGGCCAAACCTTGCCCAGGCCGACACCGGAAACAAATACGGCGAAAGTAAGAGCCGCTTCCAGCGCCGAAATACCGGCGGAAAACACCGCAGCCTTTCGAGCTTGTGGACAGACGACTTTGGCCAGCTCTTGAGCTGTAACCTGAGTCATCTTTGGAATGTCAGCGATGCCGTAGACACAAATTTCCCCGGTCCGAAGTGAACAGAAACGGTCACGCGGGCATTGTTTTAGGATGTTCTGCGGCGCCCCTTGACCGCAAACGGCACCGCTTTCTCTCAATACCTGTAGGGTCACGTCTGGGTATTTTGGATATTTGCTCCGGCATAACGATTGTCCCTCCCTGATAACGCCGTGAACATCAAAGTTCGGCTGCCTCGCGCCTGTTGCCTATTTGACTTCGATGACGTCGAGGCCGCGCTCCTTGTCGGTCACCCACAGAAGACCGCGGTCGTCCTTGAAGACGTCGTTGGTGAGCGGCGCCGCCACCCCATCCCCTGGTTTCGGAATAAAGTAGCCGCGCTCCTTGGGGTTGGCTGGATCGCTGATGTCGATGATGCGCAGGCCACCGGCGAACCAGGTGACGTATAGAAGATTGTCCTCGTCCACCTTCTCACGCAGCTGATGCGTGCCGAAGCGGACCTTATCCGCGGGGTAAGGCGTCGCCGACTCCGGCAGATAGTAAGAGCAGAGCAGCTTCGGCTTCGTCGGATCGCTCACATCCCAGGTACGCAGCGGCGCGTGCGGCTTGCCGGCGTCGGCGCCCCGCTGCGAGCGTTCCTCTTCCGTCGATACCGCGATGCGCTTGCCGCCGACCGGGTGCGGCACCTTGAGGAAGGTGTGGGTCGGCTCGGGGCAGGGCGGGTCGTACTCGTAGCGCGATAGCGTGCGCGGCGCGTGGATGTCGCTCACGTCGATAATCGAGATGCCCGACATCCAGCAGCCGGCGTACATCTCGGTGCCGCAGCGCATCGCATGGTGCAGCCGGTGCTCGGCCCGCTTGGGGTGCGGCGCGCCGCCGTTCGCCACGCTCTGCCGCTCCATCGACCAGCGCGAGATCTCCACCGGCTTCGACGGATTGCGGATATCGTAGATGACCAGGATGTTGCCGACGAAGCCCTCCATTTCAGTCGAGATATAGGCGTAGTAGGCGTCGACGTCGAAGCGATGCACGCCCTTGCCGTGGGTTTTCACGAAAGTCACGAGCTTGGGATTGGTTCTGTCCTTGACGTCATAGATGCGGAAGCCGCCGTCGGGGTATTCCTCGCGCCGGCCGTCGCCGCGCTCGAACTCGGAGTTGACAAACATCAGGTCGCCGACGATCCGCGCCTTGTGCGAGTGCGACGATGGGTGGCCGGGCGTGAGCGTGCTGAGAACCTTTGGCTTGCGCGGATCGGAAATGTCGAGGATCGTCGTTCCCTGCGGCCGGTGTTGATGGCCGATATAGGCATAATTTCCGTCGATGACGATCTGCCCTCCTCCCGCGATCTCCATCCGGCAGAGATGGCGAATGTTCAACGACCCGCGCGGCGCAGTGCCGCTATCGCTTTCAGCCGCAGCCAAAACTTCGCTCATGTTGCACCTCCCATCTTGAGATCCCGATGCATAACACCCCACCAGTTTAAGCTCAACAGAGCTCGTCCGGTGGTTTGACTTCTAGCGAGGGACCCGCATGATTCCGGCATACTCGTCGAAGTGACTATCAAACGCGAAGCATGGGTGATACCGGGTCTTTCCATGACGAACTCGTGCCGTCGACAAAGCTAGAACAGATGATCTGAATAGTCCCGATGGATCATTCGCTACAGCGACGGCAAACCACGCACCAGTGTCAGTCTCGGATCTTCTCGCGCGCCGACGTGACAGCATCGTGCTGATGTGTGCCTGATCGCGTCCAAGGTAGTCAGCCACCTTACCCACCCGGTAACCGTGAACCAAGAGTCCGACCGCCTTGGCCCGCGACATCGGAGCCGGCTTCTCGGAACTCTCCATGAGCCGGAGCGCTTCTCGCTTGAACTCTGATGTGTATTTCTTTTCGCTTCGTCATTGAACACCCCCTTAAGATTATTTGTTCCCTTTCTAAGGGGTCCGTCAAACCGGGCTAACTCAGTCCTTTGCTCGTGTTTTTATAAGAGTTACACTTAAATTGTTCGTACCGCCATGCACGAGTGCTCGCAAGCTCCCGGTCCCGACCATGCTATTTTTGACAAAAAGCTATGGACGTAGAAAGGAATAAAACTATATGCAAAAAATTACTCCATTTTTGTGGTTCGACGACAAAGCCGAAGAGGCAGCAGCTTTTTATACCTCCATTTTTAAGAATTCGAAGATCGTGAACATTGCTCGTTATGGAGATGCAGGTGCAGAGGTCTCCGGAAGACCCAAGGGAACAGTCATGACCGTGGCCTTCCAGCTCGAAGGGCAAGAATTCGTGGCGTTAAACGGCGGGCCGCAATTCAAATTCACTGGGGCCATATCGTTTGTCGTGAATTGTCAGACGCAGGAAGAGGTCGATGAATATTGGAAGAAACTCTCGGACGGTGGTCAGGAAGTACAATGCGGCTGGCTTAAAGACACATACGGTTTATCATGGCAAATTGTTCCGACTATTTTAAGCGAAATGTTAAATGACCCTGATCCCAAGAAGGCGGAAAGAGTAATGAAGGCGATGCTGCAAATGAAGAAGATTGACATCAAAGGTCTAAAGCAAGCGTATGAGCAACAATGAGACAACTCATTCCAACTCGGCAATAAGTCTTTTCAGGATCGTAAAATCAGGCCTGCGCGGTCCGCGGGGTCATCCGCGGGCCAGGCCTGAGTTGTTGACTTAAAGTTCAGCAAACGCCGCAACGCCGCCTCTGACTCCTTGTCCCTAAAGAGATCCGGAATGTAGCAGAATGGAGTCAAAAGAGCCGAATCGGTGTTGGCTAGTTGATGGGGTCATTAACACGGCCGGTGCGGATTCAATATGGAAGGAGCGGGCCATCCCTGGGGCCAACGATAACGCTCATGATCGCACGGGATGAATCGCGTCGGCACTAGCTGACCGGCGTTGACCCTTCGAACGCTTTGAAAGGCTTGAACTATTGAACTGCGGCGCCCTCGGCGCAAACCATGCGGAGGTTGCATTATGAAAGCAGTACGAGTTCACAATTACGGCGGCCCGGAAGTTCTGACGCTCGAAGACATCCCCGTGCCGGAACCAAAACCCGGCGAAGCGCGCATCAAGATCGAAGCGATCGGCGTCAACTTCATCGACATCTACCAGCGCACCGGGCTCTACCCGCTCAAGACGCCGTTCACCTTGGGCATGGAAGGCGCCGGCGTCGTCGACGCCATCGGTGACAATGTCACCGAAGTGAAGGAAGGCGAGCGCGTCGCTTACGCGGTGGTCCTCGGTTCCTACGCCGAGTACGCGATCGTGCCGGCGGCGAAGCTGGTGCCGCTGCCGGCGAACATCAATAGCCAATCCGCGGCGGCGTTGATGCTGCAAGGCATGACCGCGCATTATCTCACCCACAGCACCTACGCTTTAAAAAAGAACGAAACCGCGCTGGTTCATGCCGCGGCCGGCGGCGTCGGCTTGCTGCTGGTGCAGATCGCCAAGATGCGCGGCGCGCGCGTGATCGGCACGGTCTCAACCGACGCCAAGGCGCAACTGGCGAAACAGGCGGGCGCCGACGAAGTGATTCTCTACACGCAAACCGACTTTCTTACCGAAGTGAAAAAGCTCACGGGCGGCGAAGGCGTTCACGTGGTCTATGATTCGGTCGGCGCGAACACTTTCGAAAAAAGCCTCGACTGCCTGCGCCCGCGCGGCTATCTCGCGCTCTTCGGCCAATCGAGTGGACCGGTGCCGCCCTTCGACCCGGGCAAGCTGGCGGCCAAAGGTTCGCTGTTCCTCAGCCGGCCCACCTTGGCCCATTACACGCTCGACCGCGCCGAGCTTATGCAACGCGCCGGCGACCTGTTTGACTGGAGCTCGTCCGGCAAGCTGAAAATTCGCATCGACAAGGTTTCACCGCTGAGCCAAGCCGCCGAATCTCACCGCCTATTGGAAAGCAGAAAAAGTACCGGGAAGATCGTTCTCATTCCGTAGCGGAAGGATTTTGGCTGCCGCGCGGCGGGCGCGCCGCGCGCGAATCGGTGGAGTCATAAAATTTCTTGCGCTGCTCCGCCGTGAGCACCGCCTTGGCCTGCTCGATGGCGCGAACGCGCGCGATTCTTAAATCCGCTCGCAGCTTTTCGGCCTCGCGAATCTTCGCTTCGACTTTCGCGACGTCGACGGTCGGGGCATCAAGCAGCGCGCCGATGTCCAATTCAATGATGCGCGCGTCGGCCTCGTTACGGATGCTCTGGCGTTGGAAATTGTCGCGCAGTTGCTCCAGCTTTTTCACTTGTTCCGGAGAAAGGCGGAGATAGTCTTTGTAGTTCAATATCTGCGTTATCACGGGCCGATCCTCGCGCAAATCGCGGGACCCGAAACGTTCTTGCAATTGCGCGCCCCAGTCCTGCAGCGCGCGCTGCAAGCGCTCCCAGGCGTCGGCTAAATCTTCGGGGATTGCCAGCCTCGGTCTTTCCGTCTCGCCGCTATACACCGGCGGGCTCAGCACCAGAGCCCATGCCAGGGCGCCGGCGAGAAATAGTTTTGTCATAGATCTTTTTTCCCTCTTGGAATCACACAGGATTTCGGCAAAATTAATACTCGCCGCTAGCGAGTCAAATCGAATAACTCGCGACGACTGCCGCTTCGCGTGTGCCAGGACCCAATGAGCGGAGATCCTTCGTTTTAGCTTCGACCGCAGGCGGGCGCTGCAAGTGCGGCGGCGCGAGAGGCAGGAACGGACGCGGCGGCCGTTGCCGGCGCTGCGTAACTGCAATCAGGGCCACTCCGCCCCACCTAGAACCGGCACATTGACGATATCGGAGCGGACCTCTTTGACTCCGGGAATCCGTTGGATTTTTGTCACGAGCAGTTCCTCGCTTGCCCAGTTCGGCATGGATCCCGAGACCACGACGTGGCCTTCCGACGCCTTGACGTCCAGTTGCGACCTGGGAAGATCCGAAGACAACATCAACACGGCCTTGACTCGCGACGCCAGGGCAAAATCTTCGAACGCCTGCTTCGACGCGGGCGTCGCTTGATAATCCCGGGCGTGAGCGGTCTCACAGATCAAATGCTTTGTCGCTTCCAAGCTCATCCGGCCCAGATTGATCACGAGATCAAATCTGCTCGAGTCGCGCCAATCAAAGCCGAACATGGCGATGAGCCGGCGACTGCGCACCTTATCTAACTCTTCTATGTAACGGCGTGCCGCCGCATCGCTGAGTTGATTGCGGCTCTTCACCTGCTCGATGCGCTTTTCCATGGGAGCGATCAGCAAAACCTTGAGCACATGCTTGAAGCCCGGCAGAAGCTCGTGACCCAGATGTCCATGATAGACGAGTCCGTTGCCTTCGGTTGCGGCGATCTCGCAAAACGCCGCTTGCAAGGCGACGCGGTAAGGCTGCAAGTTTTCCATGAACCGGTTCCACCAACTCGATCCCTTTTCGAGGATCTCGTTCAGTTTGGCCTCCGGTAGGCCGTATCGAAGACTGGCTTCGACGAGCACTTCACGGCTGATGCAGCGGCAACCCAGTGACTGCGCCAGCGCGTCTGCCAACTCTTCGCCGCTGCCGGACGCGCCTTGATAGATGGTAATAATCGCCATGATGAATCCACCTCCTCTCGTCTGCGCCGATGATCGCTCAAGTCATCCTTACGGGCTGATCCTTAGATTGGCGTGATGGTGCCAGAAATAACCGGCCATGACCGCGGACGCCAGCAGATTTCCAATCAACACGGAAGACCAAGTCAAGGCGTGAAGAACCGGCTCGGCGAAAATGAGCGCTGCGCCGACGAAACCGAACTCGAAGATGACGAACAGAAGCAAAATCCCAAACCCCGCGTTGACGTCTTGTTCGGCGAGCTCGAGCAGCTTGGCGGCAATACCGCCGATGGCGCAAAAAACCAGGCCGTGAACCCAGGTGTAGACGAGCACGGTTTCGAACGAAACCGCCAGTGCATCGGGACGATCCAGTCCGGCGCCGCCGCGGAAGAGCGCCGTGCCCAGCACGTTAGGGGTGTAGAACAAAGAATGACCGCTGACAATATCGACCAGAAAAAACCAGACGGCGATGGTCGCGGCGCCAAGAACGCCGGCTTCGAGGCCCTGCTTGTATGAATCGGAAATTTCAAACGCTGACGGGTTGACGGCCGTCGGGTTTGGAGCATTGGATCGAATCGCCATGGAAGCTCCTTGCCGGCCGAATAATGGCCGGCTCTGCGCCCCAACCGTTTCGTGAGCCTCCTCCGCTACCGAGCCGACGCTAGCACCCGGCCCAAGTTCGGTCAATCGAATAGATTTTATTTTATGGGGATACCCGGCGCGGTCATGCGCCAGGGGTCAAGCAGCTTGTCGAGATCCTCCTTGTCAAGCAATTTCTTAGTTTGCGCCACTTCCCTGACGGTTCGGCCGGTCGCTAGCGCTTCCTGGGCGATCTTGGCGGCGCTCTCGTAGCCGATCGCCGGCGCCAGAGCGGTGACCATGGCAAGGCTGCGCTCGATCATTTCCTGGCAGCGCGCTCGGTCGGCGACAATGCCGCCGACACATTTGTCACTGAACAGGCTCACGACGTTGGCGCTGAACTGAATCGCTTCGAGCAAGCGCAGGCTCATGATCGGCATCATGGTATTGAGCTCGAAATTCCCCGCCTGACCGCAGAGGGTGATCGTGGCATCGCAGCCGATCACATGCGCCGCGACCTGGAGCACCGACTCGCACAAGACCGGATTGACCTTGCCCGGCATGATCGACGAACCCGGCTGCAGGTCTGGCAGAATGATCTCGCCGATGCCGCAACGCGGGCCGGAGGCGAGCCAGCGAAGATCATTGACGATTTTGCTCAAGCTGACGGCGAGCGTTTTCAAACTGCCGCTCACCTCCACGACGGCGTCCCTGGCCGCCTGGGCCTCGAAGTGGTTTTGTGCCTCACGAAATTGCAGGCCGGTCAGCTCCGAAAGCTTGGCGATCGCTCTCCTGGCGAACTCGGGATGGGCATTGATGCCGGTGCCGATGGCGGTGCCGCCGAGCGGCAACTCCGCTAAGTTTTCAGCCGCAAATTTGACGCGCTCGATGCTCAACTCGACTTGGCGCGCATAGCCGCCGAATTCCTGGCCCAGCCGCATGGGCGTGGCATCGGCCAGGTGCGTGCGCCCGATTTTGATGACGTCATCGAATTCCGCCGCCTTGCGTTGCAGCGCGGCGTGCAACTTCGCCAACGCGGGCAGGAGCTCGCGCTCGATGGCAATCCGCGCGGCGCAATGCATCGCCGTGGGAATAACGTCGTTGCTCGACTGGCACATGTTGACGTGATCGTTGGCATGAATCTCTTTGCCGCCTCGCGGCTTTTGCAGAATCTCCAAAGCGCGGTTGGCGATCACCTCGTTGGCGTTCATGTTGGTCGATGTACCCGAACCGGTTTGAAAGATATCGACCACGAACTCGCGGTCGAGTTTGCCGTCGATCACCTCCTGCGCGGCTTGCCGAATCGCAGTAGCGATGCGCGGTTCGAGCAAGCCGAGTTGTTCGTTGGCTGCGACGGCGCAAAACTTGATCAAACCGAGAGCGTGAATAAATTGCGGCGGAAAGCCGACGCCGCTGACGGGAAAATTTTCGACGGCGCGCTGCGTCTGCGCGCCGTAGTAGGCAGCCTTCGGCACTTTGACTTCGCCCATCGAGTCCCGTTCGGTACGAAAGCTTGGGTCGGTCATTTGACCTCCGATCCGTGTGACTGTGCGGCGCCGAATTTGGCGGTGATTCGAGCGTAGCACCGCCGCAACGAAAGCAAAACAGTTACTGCTCTGGGCTAGGTTCTTTGAGCAAGCACGCGACTGCGATGATACCGACCGTCACGGCGCCGGCGAGAATTTGCCACGCGAACGCGTAAGAGCCGGTCCGATCGACGATATAGCCGAACACCGGCGTTCCCACCGTCGCCGCGGCGGCATTGATCGTGATCATCGTACCCAGTCCGGCGCCGGTTCTCGCCGTGCCGGAGATTTCACCGATCAGCGCGTAAGAGACGCCTTGATAACCGACGAGCGAGACACCGGCAAGAAAAAGAGTCGGCATCAGTAAAAAGTAAGAAGATTCCCGGTCCATGAAGCTCAGAGCGCCAATCAATACGACCGACAATAAGCCGATAACGATCAAGACGATCTTGCGCCGGCCGCCGAATATGCGGTCGCTCGCCACCCCCCAGCCGACCCGCCCGACCATCGCGCCCGCCTGTGTCAATGCCAGCGCTTGGCTCGCCCAATAAGACGAATAACCCATGACGTCTTTCAGGTAGAGCGGTACGTAAGTGATCAGCACCAGCTGGCCGATAAGATAGATCGCCGTCGCGCAACTGATCGGTAACAACGCCCAGACGTTCAGGGGCAGAGGGCTACCGCCGGTGCTCTTTGCCGGATCCGCGTCGATCGCAGCGCTCGGCTCGCGCCACAACAACGAGAATAAAAAGCCGAAAGCAAAATTGATGATTCCCAGCGCCGCCAGCGAACCGCGCCAACCGATGAGCAAGACCAACGACGGCGCCAGGATCGCCGCGAGCACGCCGCCGCCCGGAACTCCGGTTTGCTTGATACCCATGGCCGTGGCGCGTTCGTCCCGATGAAACCATGTCATCACACCGATCGTGGAGGCCGGATTGAGAAAGCTATAACCGGCGCCGGCGAGAAAAAAACTAACGCAGGCCGACTCGAACGACGGTGATAGCGCCGCCGCCGTAATGCAGATGCCCAGGCCGACATGGCCGAGCAACGTGGTCTTGCGTACGCCGAGCCGGTCGGCGAGCCAGCCCGTCCCGAATGAAGCGCCGGTCATCGCCAGGTAAAAAACCGAGAAAAACAAACCGACTTGAGCGCGGGATAGCGCCAATTCATCTTTGTAAAAAGGCGCCAGCGTGTTGATGCCATACTGCGCCGCCGCGCCGATGATATGCGAGAGACAGATCAGCCCGAGGATCGTCCAACGGAATGAATCGCGCTGCCATGAACTGTCGGACATGGGAAAACTGCGCCGGCTCAGTCAAAGACCGTGCTCGAGTACGCTTCGGCATCGATCAAGGTTTCGATGACACTCGGTCCATTGAGGGTCGACGCCCACTCAAGCGCGGCGCAAAACTCCTCGGAACTTTTCGCCCCGCGGCAAGGCACGCCAAAATAATGCGGCGGCGTGTCGGGTGGGTCGCCCAGTCGGACCCCGGAAAGCGCATAGTTTCGACGCTCCTGTTTAACTTTCATGAGGCCGAGCCAACCGTCGTTGAGTACGACGATCGGCACGGCCAGATTCAAGCGCCGCGCCAGCGCGAGCTCGCCCGCCGTCATCTGAAAACCACCGTCACCGACGACCGCGACTACGGGGCGCTCTGGAAAAACCAATTTAGCGGCGTAGGCGGCCGGCATACCGTAACCCATCGACGACCAACCGTTGGTGGCGAGCAGCGTGCGCGGCAGATCCGTGCGCCATTGCGTGGCAATTTGGTGCGTGTGCGCACCCACGTCATAAGCAAGAATGCCATCCGCCGGCAACCATCCGCGCAATGCGTCGAGCACATGATGCGCCGAGAAGTCAGCACGGCTCGGACGGAGCGCGCGTTCCAGCTCTGAACGATGCTGCCGCCATTCGTCGGTTGACCATTCGTTGCTGACGGGCGCGATCGCGTTGAGCGCTTCAATCGCCGCATCCAGGTCGCAGGCCAGGTTGCAAACGAAATTTAAGCTCTTGCCGGTTTCCGCCGCTTCCGTGCTGATATGCGCGATCGGCGTTTGGCCGGCCCATTCTTCGTAGTTGATTTCGATTGGATCGTAGCCGACGGCGACGATCAGGTCGGCGCGATCGGTGAAAGCCTTGATGTCGCTGCGCCGCGCGCGGCCGATGACGCCCGCCCAGTTGGCATGACTCTCGGGCAGAAACCCTTTTGCGTGCATCGTCGTCACAAATGGCAAATTTTGGCGCTCGATAAACTTGACTAACTCTCGCCCGGCCCGGCTGCGCGTGAAGGTCAAACCCGTGATCCCCAGGGGACGCCCCGCTCGCGCCAGCGCGGCGGCAAGAGCTTGCGTAATTTCCGGCGATCGATCCGCCAGACGCACTGAATCGCGCGGCGCTTCAACGACCTCGACTTGCGCCGCTTGCGCGAAATCTTCGGGCAGATCGAGATGCACCGGACCAGGCGGCTCGTCGGTGGCGATCACGAGCGCGCTTCTGACCGCTTCTCCGACGGGAGTATCACGAAATGAAATCGTCGCTTTAGTGAGCGGCTTGAACAAAGCGTGATGATCGATGCGCATCTGGATGCGCCGTTCGAGCCAAGGCGTGCCGACGTTGCAAGTAATCGCGAGCACGGGCGCGCGATCGAGCCAGGCGCAGCCGACACCGGTGGTAAGATTGGTCGCACCCGGCCCGACGGTCGAAGCGCACACACCGGGTATGCCGGTCAGGTAGCCGACTGCGGTCGCCATAAAACCCGCCGAGGTTTCGCTGGCCGTAAGGACGAATTCAATCGAGCTCCGCCGCAGCGAATCGATCAGCGGCAACACCGGACCGCTCGGCACGCCGAAGACCCAGCGCACTCCGGCCTGCTCAAGCGTGCGGACGATCAGATCGCTGTTGTTCATGCGCTTGGATGCTTACGAATTAAGGGACCCGAAGAACTCCGCCGCAGAGCCAGAACCAGATGAACAGGACAATTTCACCACGGAGTGCGCGAAGGGCACGAAGTTAAGAAAATTAAAATGACTAATTGTTCGAACCCTTCGTGTCCTTCGTACTACTATGGTTGCAAGTTTTCGTAGGTTGCGCAAATTTTTGGAGACATGAGACATTTCGGATTCGGATTTTACTCCCGCCAAGGCGCCAAGAACGCCAACTTCAGAACAATATTTCTCTTTTCTTTGCGGCCTTTGCGTCTTTGCGGGAGATACTTCGATTCTTTTGGTTGCGGCTCTGCCGCGCTGAGCGCTTCGTGGTGAACATGGGATTTACCCATTAATAGTGAAATCGACGCAAATTTGCGGAAGCGCGAAAAACTCCGGCTATTTCTCGGCGTCTTCCGCGATGCGCTGCAGACCATCAGTTGCCTATCCGCACAGGATCGATAGCGTCCTGGACCGCGCGAATAATCGACAGCGCCGTGAGCTTCCCGGTCTTGGGA
>JBOHVN010000128.1:0-10884 GCA_050735675.1 Binatia bacterium
GGCGTGTAGGGGCGACCGGCCGGTCGCCCCTACACGCGACCTGTTGCTATCACTTAGCCTTTCACCCGATCCAAAGCTCCTGGGTTATTCAGATTCGATTGCGTCTCGCGGGTTGTCGACAATTCGCCGCCGGTGGTGAAATAATGCGTGCCGGCAACCAATAATTTTTCCGATGGAAAACGCGTGATCACTTCGCAGCCGTCCTTGGTGACGACAACTTCTTCTTCGAGCCGCGCCGCGGACCAACCGTCCGACGCCGGCCAGTAGGTTTCGAGCGCGAACACCATGCCTTCTTCGATGACTTCGGGATGATCGAGCGACACCAGGCGGCTGAAGATCGGCTTCTCCCAGATCGACAAGCCGACGCCGTGGCCGTATTGGAGAGCGAAAGCCGCTTCCTCATTGGCGAAGCCGAACTCTTCGGCTTTGGGCCAGAGCTTGACAACATCGGCCGTCGTGATGCCCGGCTTGATGATACTGATGGCTGCGTCCATGTAGTCGCGGCTGCGTTTATAGGCGTCGACCATGGCCGGCGACGCGCTGCCGATGGCGAAGGTGCGGTAGTAGCAGGTACGATAACCGTTGTAGCTGTGCAGGATATCGAAAAACGCCGGATCGCCCGGGCGCAGGACGCGGTCGGTGTAGACATGCGGGTGCGGGCTGCACCGCTCGCCGGAAATCGCGTTCACTCCTTCCACATGCTCCGAGCCGAGATCGTAGAGCACTTTGCTGACTATGCCGACGCATTCATTCTCTTTAACGCCTGGCCTCATGAACCGATAAAGCTCGTCGTAGGCGGCATCGACCATCATGGTCGCGGCATTGAGCAGCGCAATTTCGTCTTGAGTTTTGATCTTACGTACTTCGTGCATGAGTTGCTGGCCGTCGACGACTTTGATGCCTTGGGCTTGGAGCGCGAAGAGCACGGGCAATTCGATCACGTCCACACCGACGGGTTCGTTCGATAGCTTACGCTTCTCGAGTTCCAGCTTGATTTTTTTAGCGACGTCGTCGGCCATGCCGGACCCCGGATTGGTCGCCCCGCGTAACGTGGAAATGCCGGCGCGGGAGCGCTCGCCGAGCCAGGGGCAATAGATTTGATGATGGCGCGCGGCGGAGCCAAAATCCCACAGGATGGGCTCGTCCTCTTGGGGCAACAGGGAGAAGCGCACTAACTTATCCATCGCCCAGGTGCCGATATGCGTCGCGGTGATATAGCGGATGTTGTTCATGTCGAAGCACAGCAGCGAGCCCAGCTCCGACTTTTGGAGCGCAGCTTTGATGCGCTTCAGACGATCCTGGCGCAGCCGCTCGAAATTGACGCGCTCTTCCCAATCGACGGCCATCAGGCCAAACGTCTTCAACCCCATAGCCTACCTCCTCGTTCCGGGTTTCGAGTTGAACCCGAAACGCAAAACACGGAACTCGAAACTCTGCATTATGGCTTGGCGCATAACTGTTTGGCCATTTGCGCCACCGCTTCAGGCGTCGGCACGGTCTGATCTTCGAGCACCGGCGAGAACGGCACCGGCACGTCCATCGCGCCCATGCGCTTCACCGGTGCGTCGAGATAGTAGAATGCGCCGTCGGCGATCGTCGAGGCGATCTCCGCGGTGACGCCGTAGCCTTCGTAGCCCTCGTCGATAACGATAGCGCGGCTGGTTTTCTTGGCGGATTCGATCAACGTTTGTTTGTCGAGCGGCGCGGTCGTTCTGACGTCGACGACTTCCACGCTTATACCGCTAGATTCGAGCGCTTCCGCCGCCGCCAGCGCGACCTGAACCATACTGCTAATGGCAACCAGGGTGATGTCTTTGCCATCGCGCTTCACATCGGCGAGCCCCAGCGGAATCGTATATTCCTCCTGCGGCACCGGTCCTTTCAGTTGATACATCATCTTGTCTTCAAAGAAGACCACGGGATTATCGTCGCGGATCGCGCTTTTGAGCAGGCCCTTGGCGTCGTAAGGGGTGGCGGGTACGGCGACTTTCAAGCCGGGAATGTGGCTCACCCACGCGTGTAAGCTCTGGCTATGCTGCGCGGCGGAGCGCCGTGTCGCTCCCAGAGTCGTGCGCAGCACCAGCGGCACCCTGAGCTTGCCGCCCGACATATAATGGATCTTAGCCGCTTGATTCACGAGTTGGTCCATCGTTAAAGTGATGAAGTCGCCGAACATGATGTCGACCACCGGTCGCATCCCGGTCATGGCCGCGCCAACGCCGATGCCCGCGATGCCCGCCTCCGAGATCGGCGAATCTATGACGCGCTCGGGCCCAAATTCTTTTACCAATCCGGAAAGCACTTTGAAGGGCGTGCCCGCCTCGGCAACATCCTCGCCGATGATGAAAACGGTTGGATCGCGGCGCATCTCCTCGGCGAGGGCTTCGTTGATCGCTTGGCCGAAGGTGATTTCGCGCGTGCTTTGTCCGGTTGATGGCGAATGCTGAATTCGTGTTTCCACGTTACTTGTGATGAGATCGACTATTTTGAGATCTACATTGCCGATCTTCGATTACATCCAAATTCGAAAATCTAAAATGCATCAGGCGTACACATGCTGGTTTACTTCTTCGGCCGGTGGATAGGGCGCGTTGAGCGCAAACTGTGCGGCGTCTCTAATTTCTTTGCTGACTTCGCTTTCGATCTGCGCAAGAAGTTTTTCATCAGCCAATCGGTTTTCTGCGAGCCACTGGGCGAGCAGCTTCACCGGATCGCGCCGCGCTTTCCATTCTTCTTCTTCCTTTTTCGTGCGGTAATAGGCGCGATCGATATCGCCGACGTGATGGCCGTGAAAACGGTAGGTTTGGCATTGGAGAAACGCAGGGCCGTTACCCCGACGCGCTTGCTCAGCCAGTTTCAAAGCGGTGGAGTGAACGATTTTCACATCCTGGCCGTCTACAGATTCGGTGCGGATGCCGAAGGCTCGAGCACGCGAAGTCACCTCGCCGGCGGTAGTTTCGCTGTAGTGGGTGTATTCGTTGTACTGGTTATTCTCACAAACGTAGACGATGGGCAGCTTCCACAGTGACGCCATGTTCATCGTTTCGTAGAGAAGTCCCTGCCCCAAAGCACCGTCGCCGAAAAAGCAGACCGCGACCTGATCGCTGCCGCGCATTTTTGCCGACATCGCCGCGCCCGTCGCCATTCCAGCGCTACCGCCGACGATGGCGTTTGCGCCGAGATTACCGGTGTCCTGATCGGCGATATGCATGGAGCCGCCCTTGCCGCGGCAGTAGCCCGCTTCCTTGCCAAGCAACTCGGCAAACATTTTGTCGACCGACGCGCCTTTGGCGATGCAGTGGCCGTGGCCGCGGTGCGTGCTGGTGATGTAGTCATCACGGCGCAGCGCTTCGCATACGCCGACCGCCACGGCCTCTTCGCCGATATAGAGATGGGCGAGCCCGGGCATCTTGGCGCCGAGATAAAGTTGGTTGACCTCTTCTTCGAACAAACGGATCTTCAGCATCTGGCGATAGAAGCGGAGCCAGCGCTCGTCGTGGACCCGGGCGTGCCTGGAGGTTCGCGGCTTGGGTTTCTTAGGTTTGGCCATTTGATTAAACTGCTGCTGCCAATTGGAGTGATGGAGTATTGGAATACGGGTATTCGGAACCCATCACTCCACCACTCTCGTACTCCAGTTACCCAGTCTTCATTCCCGCCATTCGCGCCAACACTTCGCACAGTACGGCGAAATCCTTGTCCGCTAGCCCCATGCCGCGGGCGGTGGTAAGGAGCTGATTGGTAATTGCCGTGGTCGGGAGCGGCACGTCGAGCTCGCGGCCGAGATCCAGCGCTAGCAAAAGATCTTTCTGTATCATATTGACGTCGAACCAAGCTTCGTTGGGCATGTTCAGAACAAAAGGCCCGCGGTACTTCACCATCGGCGAAGCGATCACGCTGTTCAATAAAACTTCGACGGCCGTCTGCCGGGCGATACCGCTCTTTTCTGCGAGCAGTACGCCTTCGCTGAAGGCGAGCATCTGAACGGCGAGACTCAAATTGGTCGCGATCTTCATCGACACAGCGAGGCCGTTGGCGCCGACGTAGGTGACTTTCGGACCGATCGCTTGCAGGATCGTCAGGGCTTTGTCAAAAGCCTGGCGGCTGCCGGCAGCCATGATCGACAATTTGCCTTCTTCCAGAGTCATGACGCTGCCAGATACGGGCGCATCTAGCATCGCCGCGCCTTTCGCCTCCACCTGCGACGCCACGGCGCGGCTCGCCGCCGGACTAACGGTGCTCATGTCGATAAATATTTTGCCGGAAGCAAGACCGGCGAGAATTCCGTCCGGGCCGCCGGTGACCGCATGCAGCGCCTGCGTGTCGCTGACCATCGTGAAAATAAACTCGGCCGTTTCAGCAACAGCACGCGGAGTTTCAGCCCAACTCATTCCCGCGTTCAACAACGATTGTGCTTTGGAGCGCGTGCGGTTGTGTCCCGTAACCTGATGGCCCGCGTCCAACAGCCGCTGCGCCATCCGGCTACCCATGGTGCCGAGGCCGACAAAACCAATATTCGCCGTAGAAGCCTCCTGTTTCGCCGCTGATTCGGACCCCTTACTACTCCAAAACCGATTCGTTCACAACGGTTATTTCCGCCAGTTCGAAGCCACCATTCGAGCCGTGCGTTTGCAAATTCGGCAGGCCGCTATTTCGCTGACTCTGCCGGGTAGACGAAGATTTTCCCGATTATGATGGGCGAGAAGAAATTCGCAGCGGAAGGCGCCGAATCGGTGCGCATTCCGGTTCGACAGATTAAAAAGCCGTGCGAGAGAACTGCCGGATTGAGTTCAAATGAGGTGTGGTTAGAGTTCGTGGGGGCTGTTTACCGGCGCCGCTCCATCCACCGCCAGGTCATTAAGTATGGCCATCAAAGTCTCGTATTTAGCCGGTTTGGTCAGGTGCGCGTCGAAACCCGCTTCCTTGGTGCGCTGGCGATCCAACTGCTGCCCCCAACCGGAAAGCGCGATTAAAAGCATCTGTTTTCCCCAGGAATGCTCCCGGATCATGCGTGCGGCATCGTAGCCATCTAGCTTCGGCATGGCGATATCGAGCACCGCTACATCGGGACGAAACCATGCGGCGGTTTCCACTGCTTCGACGCCGTCGTGAGCGACTTGAACTTCGTTACCATCCTGGCGCAGTAGCCGGGCTAGAATCGCCGCCGATTGCGGGAAATCGTCGGCAACGAGAATGCGTCGGCAGCGGCTCACCGCGGCAGCGCGAATTGATTCCACCGTATCTAACCGATCATTAAGGAAAGCCACCGGCAATACCGGTAGATGAACAATAAACTCGCTGCCGCGGTTGACGCCATCGCTACGCACCTCGACTGTGCCGCGATGCATTTCAATCAAACGGTGCACCAACGTAAGGCCGAGTCCCAGCCCGCCCTCGGATCGAGTGAAAGATCGGTCGACCTGATAGAACAAGTCAAATAAATGCGGCAGATTCTCCACCGCGATGCCGATCCCCGTGTCTTTCACCCGTACGATCACGGTATCACCCGCCTGTTCGATATTTAACCAGATATGGCCCGGGTTAGGCGTATACTTAGCGGCATTGTTCAGTAGATTCATGAAAACCTGCGTGAGCCTGACGCGGTCGGCTTCGACATAGACCGAATCCTGCGACATGGTGACGGTCAGCTCATGACGCCGTTGATCGATCAACGGCCGGCTCGATTCCACGGCGGCCCGAATCACCTCGGCCAGACTCACCGGCTCTTTTTGTAGTTCGAGCTTGTCGCGCGTGATTCGACTCACATCGAACAGATCATCCGTCAGCCGGGTTAAATAATTCACTTGGCGATCGATGATATCCTGCCCCCATCGAGGGTCTGATTCCGGGGCGCCGGGGTTTTTTTGCAGCGTGATCACGTTGCGAATTAACGATAGTGGATTGCGTAATTCATGGGCCAAGGTTGCCAGAAACTCGTCTTTACGCCGGTCCGCGTCTCGCAGCGCGGCATCGCTATCGCGAAGGACGTTGTCCAAGCGCAACCTCTCGACCGCCAACCAGGTGCGCTCGGCGACGATGTTAACCAAAGTGATCTCTCGCTCGGTCCATTCATGGGGATCGCTGCTGGCGACCATGAGCGCGGAAACCAACGCGCCGTCGCGGAACAGCGGCGTTAGGACCAACGAGCGGATGCCCGAATCCTGGTAGGATGCGAAAATAGGCGCCGTCCGTTCGTCATTCCTCGCGTCGGCAATCGCAATAATTTGGCCCGCTTTAGCTGGGGCGATGACCGATGGGCTCACTGCGCTAAGGGAATAACTGCCGACCAGAGAGTGCAGGTGAGGATGGTAGTCGCGCTGGACGGTAAGACGTTCGTGCTCGGTGTCGATACCGATAAAGCTGCACCGGCTCGCCTTCAAGTGTTCTCCGAGAGCTACCGCCACGGCCCATAGCAGTTCGTCGGCATCGGCGGCAAAGCGGATACCTTCACCAAGATCGAGCAGAAAAAGCGTATCGGCTTCAGCTTGTTTGCGCCGCGTAATGTCCCGCACCGCGACATTTACGCCGAGCAGCTGGCCGGATTCGGTGTGAACCGGATAGTAGCTGCACACGCAAATGCGGCGCTCATGCGAACAATTTGGACTGATCGCTGGAACTTCCTCGTCGATCACCGGCTGCCCGGTCTCGATGACTCGCCGGTAATGCGCTTCGACGTTTTCGGCGAGATCCCCAAGGGCTTCGCGGATGGTTTTTCCAATGAAATATTCAGATGAACGCCCATTCATTTCCGCCAATTCATTGTTGATCGAGACATAGCGCAGATCGCGATCGACGAAACAGAGACCGACGGGCGCGGATGCGTAGATCGTTTTTAGATGCGCCAGCCGCTCGTTGGCGACTCGTTCGTTTTGGCGCACGACTTCCTGGGCGCGGCGGTGGCGCAGACTCAATATTGTCACCAGCCAAATCATGAGAAGCGCAAGGCCATGATTGAAGGCATGGACCCAGCTCGGCACGCCAGGCACGCTAGCCGCCAAAAAGTAATTTACGATCATGAGCAACGTCGTGGTTGCCGCCGCGACGATTTTCTCACGAGTTCCCGGTAAGGCTACGACCAGCACCAAGCCGGCAACATAACCAAGCGGCAGAGCCAAGCCGGCCGGTGTCCACATATCGGCCGTGAAGATCAGGACTAACGCCAGCGGCACTGACAACCAGAACAACTCGCGGTAGGCGTCAAATCGCGATCGAGCAGACTGCAAGATGGATCGATCAGCGGTGCTTGACGGGTTTTGGGAAATTTCGTTCACTGATTCTTTCTAATCACGCCGAGGCCATGGTCCGAGAAACAGACCTCCAAGTTTAGCAAACCAGCTTAGCGCCATACAAGAACAATCCTTTACCTTATACGCCTATTTGGGAACTCGATGAATCCGGCGGCGTTGTCCGCGGGCCGGCATGGCGGTGTTCGTGGGGGTTAGCTTGCGCCCGATTCTTACCAGAGCGGGGGGTGTCAAACGATATTCTCTGATGACGGCGATGGCTTGACATCCCGCGTGCTGCGGACGATAGATGGCAACAGGAAAAAAGCGGGAGTAAGTCATGGCGAGCAAAAATAGGTACTATCGAGACTTTCGCGAACATCTGAAGGCGCTTGAAGAGCGCGGGAAATTGCTTCGTATCAAGCGCGAGATCAACAAGGATACGGAACTGATGCCGTTGGTGCGCTGGCAGTTTCGCGGTTTAGAGGAGCGCGAGCGCAAGGCCTTCATGTTCGAGAATGTCGTGGATTCCAAGAGCCGGCGCTACACAATGGCGGTGACGGTTGGGACGCTGGCGGCGACTACGGAAATTTACGCCATCGGCATGATGTGCGAGCCTGACGAGATCCACGAGCGCTGGACGCGCGCGCAATTAAGCCCCATCGATCCGGTCAAAGTTAGCGCCGCGCCGGTTCAAGAAGTAGTTTCACAAGGCGCGGATCTGCTCAACGGCCATGGCCTCGACATGATTCCGGTGCCGATTTCTACACCGGGATTCGACAACGCGCCGTATCTCACATCCGCCAATTGGATTACCAAAGACGTCGAGACCGGTATCTATAACATCGGCAATTACCGCAGCCAGATTAAAGCCGCCGATCGTACCGGCGGACTTTTCACGTCGCAGCACATGGGGCAGCACTGGCGAAAATGCAAGGCCAAAGGCAAGCGGCTCGAAGCGTGCATCGCGATCGGCGTGGTGCCGAGCATTGCCTATTCGGCTACCGCGAAAATTCCCTACGACTTTGACGAGTACAGGCTGGCCGGCGGTCTGGCAGGCGCGCCCGTGGAAGTCGTTCAAGCCAAAACCGTCGATTTGCTGGTGCCGGCGACGGCGGAAATCATCATCGAGGGAACCATTCCCACCGACGTCGTCGAGCCTGAGGGACCGTTCGGCGAATATCCCGGCTATATGGGTCATCGGACCATGTCGCCGTTCCTCGAAGTGAGCTGTATCACGTACCGCCGCGACGCCATCTATACCGCGCTGATGAGCCAGTTTCCACCGAGCGAGTCGAGCAAGATCAAGCACACCGGCACGGAGAAGATTATCTATAAATTTCTGCGCCACGATAGCGGCAATGCGGCGGTGGTCGATGTCGCGCTGCATGATGAAGTGAGCGGCAGCGGCCAGGCCTACTGCGTCATCAAAATGCGCAACGCCAGCAAGGCCGACGCCTGGCGCGCCTTGAATGCCTCGGCAGGCTTTACCGGCAGCTATGCCAAGGTCTGTATCGCGGTGGATGACGATGTCGATATTCACGATCCGGCGATGATCAATTGGGCGATCTGTTACAGCATGAGACCCGACGAAGACGTGGCGATCGCCAAAGGAAAATCTCCCGGACTCGACCCGTCGACGTATCCGCCGGGCATGGAGACCGAAGAGAGACGACCCGGGTCGACTTCGGCCTTGCTGATCAACGCCGTGCGTCCTTGGCCTTACACGCCGGTGTCGTTACCGAAGAAAGAGTTTATGGACCGCTCCAAGCAGATCTGGGAAGAGCTGGAACTGCCGCCGCTTAAGCCGCGGATGCCGTGGTACGGATACAGCCTCGGCGCATGGACCCAACAGGATGAGGAAGAAGCGGCGTTAGCCGTCAAAGGGGATTATTTCGCCACCGGAACAAAGCAAACTCGCCAGCGCAGAAAATCCTGAGTCCGGCTAGTTTAGAAGCTTGAGTTCTTGGGTCTCGCGTTTTAGTGCGGCAAGCTTCGGGACGGATGATTTTGACCGGGAGAGTCCAGCGCCTGCATTGTCTCTAAGAGAACCCCACAATCCTTCATCGCACGCTTAAACGAACTATTCTCGCGCAGTTTTCTGAATCACTATGACATTTGATCTCACGCATATTCTCGTCGGAGTGGCGCTGCTGTTCGCCGCTTTTGTCAAAGGCGCAACCGGCCTCGGCTTTCCCCTGATCGCAACGCCGATGATCGCTCTGCTTTTGGACATCCGCACCGCCGTGACGGTGCTCATTTTGCCGAACCTCTTCATGGATTCAGCGCAAGTGATTCGGAACGGTATGCCCTATGACGTGTTTCAGCGCTTCTCAAGTCTGATCCTGCCGACCATCATCGGTGTGTTTCTCGGCACGACGGCTTTAGTCAATACTCCCTTATGGATCTTGAATTTTTGCCTCGGTGTCATGGTGCTTCTCTTCGTCCTATCGAATCTCCTGAAATTCGCTTTCACCCTCTCGCCGCGTGACGAGAAAATTCTTTCGCCAATCGTCGGCTTGATCAGCGGTTTTCTGAACGGACTGACCAACGCCGCCGGACCGACGCTGGCGATCTATCTGTACAGCCTTGAATTAGAAAAGCGCGCCTTTGTGAAATCGCTTGCGACGATTTTCGTGACTACCAAACTAAGCCAGCTCGTGGCGATTTCGACGTGGAATCTGTTCAACTGGGAGACCCTCACCTTGTCGGTCCAGGTGCTAGTGTTCACACTGGCGGGTTTCTACGGGGGTATCAAGGCGCAGGATCGGGTCAATCAAAAAACTTTCAACCGCGGCTTGTTGATGCTGCTGTCGCTGATCGGGGTGATCCTGATCATCCGGGCGGTTACGCAGCATCCATAGAAAGGCTCTGCGGCTTGCACGCCGCATCATTTATTAATTCTCATCTTCCCAAGGCAGCGTGGGAAGCCTATCGAGAGCTTTAACGAAACGTTCAAGATTGAAAGGTTCCCGCTTTTTCAGCACGTCGAAAAATCTCGGCTGACACCACGCAAGCGATTAAGCGTTTTGCTTCTTTTTCCGAATGTCCGGCTGCCAGCCATCGTTTCAAGGTCTGTCCGGTCTGCGGCGGATCATTGTTACGAATCTGGTTTTCCACCACTTCCATTAGCGCGGTGCGCAAATAAGGATTGACGGCCTGTTTCCGCATGCTTCGATCGCCGTCTGGTTATAGCGCTGGCGCGTAAAGATTATCCGGCAGGCCGCGGATGTAGTCGACGGTTTCTTTGAGCGAAATCACGTCGGCGTATTTCATCGCCATGTCGAACAGATTGATCTTGTGCGAGGCCTGGCCCCGGTCAAACACGCATTCTTCAACGACCGAAACTTTCATGTTGTACGAAAAGGCGTCGATCACGCTGGCGCGCACGCAGCCGCTCGTGGTCGTGCCGGTGACCAGCACGCTGTCGGCGTGAACTTCATTCAGCATGCTCATCAGCGGCGTGCCAAAAAAGGCGCTCGGTTTTTGCTTGCGAACGACAATGTCTCCAGGATTTGGGGCGATCTCGGCGACGATATCATTGCCTTTATCCCAGGTTTTGCTCATGTCTTCGGTGGAACGGCTGTTCTTCGCTTGCCAGCGGCCGAAGGCGACCGCGTTGGTTCTGTCGTCATGACCGGTGGTGTAAAAAGTCGGCAAG
>JBOHVN010000129.1:0-4620 GCA_050735675.1 Binatia bacterium
CAGATCGCGTTGACGACACTGGCGACGGCCGAAGAGCGGAAAAATCAATGTAAGGCGGCCATAGAGCACTACAACGAGGCTCAGCATATAGCCGGTGCGCTGCAAAGCCGCGCAATACTCGGAAAAGCGCGTTGTGCGGAAGAATTGGGTGACGACAAGACAGCGCTCGCCGCTTATAAGGAATATCTCAAGGATAACCCGGGCTCACCGCTGGCTGTGAAAATCGCGGCGCTGGAAGCCAAGGGGTCGGCCATACCGGCGGCCAAGTAGGGATTTTTTTAGTATTGGCAACGTCTGATAAGATATATTATGTAAACTTTAATATATTGGTCTGTTTCTGCCCAGAGCTAGAGCTTTGAGCGCCCTCTTCTGCCCTTCCCTAAACTCTGAGCTACGCTGTGAAGTGAATCAGTTCGCTAGATCAGCAACGATGCGGGCGGGGATCGTGAGAACTTTGCCAGGGATCTAGAAGTAACGCCACAGCCACCACTTTTCGAATCCGACCTTCGCCCAGTAGATCAATTTCGACGGGCCCCAGGTTCTCGCTTCGGTGGCGCCGAATGGCGGCCAGCCTGTGGGATAAATCGTTCGGTTTGCTGCGGCGCGTCCAGCGCCGAACGCGAGCAGTCATATGGTGTGAAGCCAGAGATCCACCGGCCTGCCTTTGCCGGTGATTTCCGCGGCCAGATTGTGCGCGAGGACATCGGCTTCCTGATGGGCCACGCCTCCGGATTTGGAGGCCGGCATGTCAGCGCAGTCGCCGATGGCATAGACATTCTCCCACTTTGTGCGCAGGGTCTCATAGTCAACCCGGATGCCGGTTTCGGTTTCCGCCAATCCGCAATCAAAGAGGACTTGCGCCGGGCGGTGCGGCGGGACCATCACCAACAAATCGTACGGAATCTTGTAACCGTATAACCCGGAAACTTCTTTCGCCTCGGGATCGATGGACCGAACGATGAATTCGTAGTGTTGTTTGATGTTGCGCCGCCGGCTTTCATCGTCCATCCAAACGAGCGGATTACGATGCTCGCCGGCCGGCTCGGGGTCGCGTGTAAAATACTCGATCTGTACCCGGCCGCGGATGCCGCGCTTTTTAAAATAACCGTCCAACATCCACTGCGCCTCATAAGGCGCCGGCGGGCACCGGTAAGGCCCGAGCGGCACGCCGACAACGACGCGGCCTCCGTTAAACGATTCCAAAATTTCGCGCAGCCGCACCGCCCCGTCCAATTCCCACGGATGAACTGAGGCCTCGGCGAAGCCCGGGACGAGATCGGGTCTCACCTGCATGCCGAGCGAGACGATCAGATAGTCATAATCGAGTTTTTCGTTTTGCAGCTCGACTTGCTGACGGGTTGGATCGATCCCCAGCACTTGGGACTGGATAAACCTGACGTTGCGCTTGGCTAATTGAGCCAGGCTGCGTGTGATGTCCGTTGGCCGGCGCTCGCCGACCATGACAAACAAAAAAGCTGGCATGAACAGATGAACGGCGCGTTTGTCGACCAGAATAACATCGTGGCGCTCGCCGAGCTTCCGGCCCAGATTCACGGCGGCCACGACACCGCCGCTGCCGCCGCCTAGAACAACGATTCGTTTTCTCCCGTTATGATTCACGATCTTTACGCGACTGCGATTAAGACGATTGTTTGTGGTGACCGTGACGTTGCTGCCAGCGAATTGCCAGGCCTTTCAAGTTGCGTAACCTTTGCTCGCGCCACATTTCCTGCTCGATGCGGCCCTCGCGGGTGAGTTCCTTACCAAAACTCGAAGTTGCATGAAGAAACCAAAGAATTAGTTTATCTGAAAGATCTCTGATCCATTCCATAACGATTGCTAAAAAGCCGCTCGCCGCTGCGGCGATGGGAAGATTATTTTTCATTGTGTAAACGGCTGGACGTGAAGCGGGACGCCACGCTGCTAGCGCAGGAAAGTGTCCTCCTGCCGAAGCTTTTCGCCGGCTTGCAGCAACCCCTGGAGTGTCGGCCCGGTTTCGCCGATCAGTCCGACTTGCCTCAGAAATTGCCCGATCTGTTCGTGATCTCGCGGATTCACTGGCGCGTAAGGACGGCATGGGTTGCCGATGTCGACGCCGAAATGCTTCATGGCGGATTTCATGACAGGCGGCAGGCCGTAGGCAGCCCATTTTCCGGGAAACAAAGCATAGCAACGTGCCCAGAAGCGCGCGGTCTCGAGATCCCCTGCGCGAAAAGCCTTGACGATCTGAGCGCCGATGCGGGTGCCCGGCGGCGGCATGGTTGCGCCTGAGCCGCCCAACATGAGCGTGACCAGCAGCGGCTGCATCGTCGTAAAGTAGTGTCCCCTGCCGGCTAGCTCAATCTGTTCAATCAATCGCGATATCTTTGTAATGTCTCGCGAGCTTTCCTTGAAATAGCGAATGTTGTCGATCTCGCTGATTTTGACGAATGCGTCCTGCGGCGGATCAGCGCCGGGCCCGGGGTTGTGATAACAGGTGACCGGCAGCGGGCTCGCCGAGGCGACTTGAGTGTAGAATTCCATCAGTTCGGCGATCGTCGGTTGACCGCCCCAAGGACGCAGCGGCATCAGCACCTGGACAAAATCACCGCCCACCTGCGCCGCGTATTCGGCCAGTTCGATCACTTCGCGGGGCGCGGGACTCGAGCAGCCGAGGATCACCGGGACGCGCCTGCCGATCATCTCGGTGGCGATGCGCAATAACTCCTTGCGCTCGTCGCGCGACAGCATCGTGTATTCAGCCGCCTCGACCGCGGCGACGGTAATCGCATCGCAGTCGGGTACGAGGAATTCAATCTCTTTCTCGAGCGCCTTGTAGTCGACACGATCATCCTCGCCAAATGGCGTGAGACAGGCGCCGATGATTCCATTAATATGTTTTGTGATCGCCATCGGCTTTAGTTCAAGATTTCCGCGATCACTCGAGCGTGGCCCGCGTCGCTCCCCTTCACGCGCAGCGGTAAAGCCATGATGCGCGTCCGCTTGCCGACGATGCTGCCGAGATTGGTCACGTTTTCGGCGATCAAAACATCGTTGCCGAGCAGCGTTTTATGAACCGGAAAGTCAAAACCCTTGAGCCGCAGAGGCGTCGGCAGATCGACCGTGATGCAATCGATGCCGAACATTTTGATGCCCTTTTTGACCATCCACTCGGCCGCGTCGACACTCAAATAGGGATGAAGGTTGTAATCCGCGCTGTCGAATTTTTCGTCCCAGCCGGTGTGCAGCATCAAAATATCGCCGCGATTCACTTGCACGCCCGAAGCCTCGAGATCCCGCGCGGTGACTTCCTCGCCACCCTGCTTTTTTACACCGATGACCGCGCCCGGTCCGACGAACGCATCGAGCGGAAGTTGCTCGATCGACTTGCCGTTGGGCACAATGTGAATCGGCGCATCGACATGAGTGCCAGCGTGACAAGGCAAGGACAGTTCCGTGACATTCAGCGGATGTCCCTTCTCAAGACTCAAAAACTTTTGCACATGGACGTCGGGCAAAATCGGAATCTTCGGCATGCCGTCATAAATAATTCGCGAAAGATCTACCATTTCCATAGTCGTCCTCAGTTTCCTTTCCGCCAGCTTGCGTACAACGGATCTTCATCGACAAAGGCCCGTTTGATTCCGTCAAAGGCAAGCCAAAACTGATCGAGAGTTTTTTGCACCGAACTCCGTACCGCAGCTTGCTGCGGCTCACTAATCGCATATCGTTCCACAGCGAGCGGTCCGACTTTCATATGCTCCTCGTCAACTCCCATGTGCAAAGTCCAGTAGCGAATATCTTCCGAGTCCCGCTTAAATCCGTAATGGTTCGTCAAGCCGGTGACGATGCGCGTCATTCGCTCATTCGCGGTTCCTTCCAGACAAAATCCCTGGCAAGCGTAGAGCTCGAGCCAGCTTCTTTGATACATCAGAAGCTCGCGCCAATCCAAGAACGCCTGAGTTTCCGGCAAGGGTTGCACGCTGTCCAATTCTTCTCTGGTAAAACCGCAGGCCTCGGCAAAGCGGATAAAAAGTCGCTTGTGGCTGTCCGTGCCGGTGATCTCGCCGGTGCCTTCTTCGACGACGTTTTCGATCCACATCTTTTCCAATTCCGGATCGTCCGGGCAGCGGCTGAGCATGGCCGCGATCGGCTTTGGAAATGGTTTCGGAAAAAAAAGATAGAACTGGCCGACAAAGCCCTTCAACTGATTGCGCGCAAGCTTACCCTCTTCGATCAAGCCGATCATCGGATGATTCTTGGAGTGCTTGTTACGTACCATTTGCTGAATTTCTTTGACGAAGTCTTTGCTCGAAACCATCATCACACCGTTCCTGAGAGTCCGCTTACTAGAAAAATATGCATCGTCGGCCGCGGGTCCCTCGGCCATCATAAACGTGCTCCATAAATACGGCTGAGCTTTTCAACTATCACACGAGCCTTGAAAATCAAAACCGAGGGCAACTTCAGGAACAGAATTCTGAAAGGCGCTCAGTATCCGTGAGACTGCATGGATCGGTAAAGTAGAAAATTGCCCCCGGCGTGACTCGAACACGCGACAACAGGATTAGGAATCCTGTGCTCTATCCACCTGAGCTACGGGGGCGCATGGAATAGGCAATTTGGCGATTTTCTTTGTCG
>JBOHVN010000130.1:0-21982 GCA_050735675.1 Binatia bacterium
CATGCCGGTCGAGACTCCGAAGGCCTCCTTCACCGCCGGCATGGCCGGGATGAACAGATGGATCGACAGCGGCCCGATGAAGGTGATGGAGACCAGCGCGATGAAGAAATACCAGCGCGGCCGGAAGAGCATCGTCATGTTGAGGGAATCACAAGGCAGGCCTGGGGCGCTCGGCGCCTTCTTTAGCTTATCCCTCTTCTTGAAAAAATCGTTCACGGACGTCGTGCCCGGCGATGCCGAAAGAGTATGGTGGTCCAGCCGATACCACCCTCGAAGAAAGACACGCGCAATTCGGGGAATCGATCCAACACGCCGCTCATGATCAGGCGCGCGGCGCTGACCATATACGTGAGCGGAAAACCCAGCGCCGTCGCGAGCATTTTGAAGCCATCGTAGCGCTCGCTGCCGACGAGCCACGGATGACAATCCTGCGCTTCGAAAACGCGCGTGCCGGGATGGACAAGAATCGGCACGTCGAGCTTGCAAACCTCTTCGTAGAACGGCCATAGCACCTCGGCATCGAGATCGCAGTTTTCGTGGCCGCCCATCAGCTTGACTCCTTTGAAGCCGAGATCGTTCACCGCCCGCCTAAGCTCGCGGATCGCTTCGTCGACGTCAGGCAGATACACCCACGCGATAGCAATAAAATATTCTTTGCCGGCGATTTCTTCCGCCACCGTGTCATTGTAGGCGCGCGCCAGGGCATTGCCGAGCTCGCGGTCGACTTCGTAGATGAGCGGGCGGTTGTCCGCGATCACGACTTGATAGTCGAAACCTTCGCGCGCCATGACTTCGCGGTGCATGTCGAGATTCCAGCGGGTCTCGCTGAAGGAATGAATCTTCTTGCCGTCGTGATAATACGTAGCGGCGTCGCCGGGAAATTTCTCACCGTAACGAATCATTTCTCCCGCGCCTTTTTGGAATTCCAAATTGCCCCGGCCCGGATGATTCACACGCTCGAGAAAACGCACCGGCCAATAGTGAGTATCGCCATCGATATACATTCAACACCTCGTTGCTCTAGGATTCTGAACAAACCGCTCAAGAGCCTGATCGATACTAAATCCACAGTCCTATGTCGATCAATCCTCTTTCGTTGACGCTCGAAGGCGCAAACGATACATTCGGCTCCAAGCAATTCGCGGTCTTTTTATTTCTGTGGCAGACAACACCGAGCAAACCTCAAACGACCCCATCCGCCCCTGGTCCTCGCTCCTGATTCACGATTATCGTTTGATCTTTATCACGATCCTTTGCGGCAATACGGCGAACCACATGCGCAACGTGGCGAGCCTTTATCAAGTCTATCAGCTCTCCGGCTCCTCGATTCAACTTGGATTCACCGGCTTTTTTCAGGCGATGCCGTTTATCTTTTTCGGTCTATTCGGCGGCGTGCTCGCCGACACTCTCAACCGGAAACGACTCATCTCGATCACCCACACGCTCAATATCATGCCGGGTCTGGCGCTGGCAGTTTTAACCCTGACCGGGGTTGTGCAAGTGTGGCATGTCAACGTGCTGAGCGTCCTGGCCGGCGCGCTCCAGGTCCTCGGCGGGCCGGCGCGACAGGCAATTATTCCTAGTCTCGTGCCGCAATCCCATCTCAATGCCGTCACGATGACATCTCTCATGATGCAGGGAACGCAGCTGACGGCGCCGGTCATCGCCGGATTCTTGATCGACTTCTACGGCGTGGCCGCCTCCTATTTCACCGACGCGGCCTTGCTCATTCCGTCGGTTGCCTCCGTGTTATTCATCCGCTCGTCCGGCGATCCCCAGGGCCAACGCCGGAAGATCGGTTGGCGCAGTCTCATCGAAGGCTTCGAGTTCTTGTGGCACACGCGTATCATTTTATCTCTCTTCATCCTCGACTTTTTCGCGGTCTTGTTCGGCTTCTACCGGCCGATCCTACCGATTTTCGCTGAGACGATTTACAACGTCGGCGCGCGCGGGCTGGGCATGCTCTATGCGGCGCCGGCCATCGGCGCGTTGATCGGGTCGGCGTTTGTCCTCGCCGCAGGCAGCATCGAGCGCAAAGGCGCGCTGTCGATCATCGCCACGTTGATGTTTGCTCTGAGCCTCGGATTTCTCGGGTTGTCGCCTTGGTTCTGGATGGCACTCATCGCTCTCGCCTTTCTAGGCATCAGCGATGCTATCAGCGTCGCGATTAGGCGCACCGTAGTGCAAGTTCTCGCGCCGGACGATATGCGCGGGCGCGCAACGAGCTTTCTCACCATCTTCGCGCAGACGACGAATGCGCTCGGTGCGATGATTGCCGGCGCCGGCGCGGCGCTGCTCGGCGCGCCCAACGCGGTGCTGGTCGGATGCCTTCTATGCACGCTGACGATTGTTGCAACTTGCTGGGCGATCCCCCAGCTTTGGCATTATCGGTCGGATTGACCATAGGGCGACCGGCCGGTCGCCCCAACATTGAATCTTTGAACGCTTGAACTTTGAACCAAGGCCCTCACGTTCCGACAATCTCTTCGTATGTCGGCGTCGGCATGCCGGGCTTCCACGTGGGATCGCAGAGCTCCAACATGTTGCCGCTCGGGTCGAGGAAGTAAAGCTCGCGGCCGGTGAAGTGGCCCTTTTCTCGGTAGACGATCGGTTCCGCGGCTTTGACACCGTTTTTGTAGAGCAACCGTAGACCTCGCTCCCACATCTCGGGGCTCACCATGAAGGCATGATGCAGGCGGTTATCCTGCTGCGGCGTGCGCGTGAGCGATTCTTTGCGCTCGCAAAGCAGAATATGGTGCTCGCCGGCTTTGAAGCAAGACATCCCCGAACCGCCCAGCCTGCCTTTCGACTCCAGCCCCAACAACTCGCCGTAAAATTTTTCCGACTCCGCTAAATTGTTGACCGGGATCGACCAGTGGACCACACCTTGAACTTGCAAATCCGCCATGACACACCTCCGTTTCAGTTCCGAATTTTTCTCATCGCCTCACAATGGCGGCAAAACAAACAAGACGACCATCCTCAATCATTGCACTTTTCTCAGAAGGACTACTGTTTCCACTTCTTCGGTCTGCGGAAACATATCGAACGGCTGTACTTGACCGACTCGATAGTTCGCGGCCACCAGCCGGTCGAGGTCGCGCGCCAGCGCGCGCGGTTCGCAGGAAATGTAGATAAGTTTCGGCGCGCTAAGCTCGACAATCGCGGCCATTGCCGCCGGCTGCACGCCTTTGCGCGGCGGATTGAGAACCACCAAGTCGAGATGGGCGAGAGTCTGCTTTAGCTGCGTCGCCGTAGCAGCGACGTCACCGGCGATGAATCGGCAATTGCCGCGGCCGTTGCGCCGCGCATTCTGCTTTGCGGTCGCAATCGCCAACTCGCTGTCGTCAACCGCCCACATCTGACGCCCACCCGGAGCGAGGTAGAGCGAAATGGGACCGACCCCGCAGTAAAGATCGAGAACCGTTTCTCCGCCCCGCAACCCGGCGAGTTCTCGCACATGCTCGCAGAGTTTCCGCGCCGTGAAGGGATTGGCTTGGGAAAAAACACCGGGCGGAAACACGAGTTTCAGATCGCCGACGCGCTCCATCAGCGTGTCACGGCCGGAAAGAATCCTGAAGTTTGAGCCCCAAATCACATTGCCGCGATCTTCATTGATATTCTGGATCACGCCGGTAATGAATGGAAATCGTTGGGTTAATGCTCTCGCCAGCAGCGCGCCTTGGGGAAAGGAGGCATGACGCGTGACCAGCGTCACGCTTAACTCCTGGCGCGCCACGCTGAAACGAAAGTCGAGATAGCGCAAATCGCCGCTATCATCCCTCTCGTCGTACGGCGTGATGCCAAGTTCCTGCACTTTGTTCTTGAGATAGAACACAACCTGGTTCACTTGCCGTGGATGAACGGGACAGGATGAGATATCGACGACCCGATGGGTGTGGGGCGCGTAGAGGCCCATGGCGACGTGATCCCGGTTCCTGCGCACCACCAATTTCACTCGCGCGCGATAGCCTAAACGTTGTGGTGACGCAGCTACCGCCGACACTTCAGCGCCGGCAAGCGAGGGGTATTCGGCTAGGGCAAAAGCCACAATCGCGCGTTTTCTCAACAACTGCTCGGGATACGGAACCTGGATGAAAGGACAGCCGACACAGTGAGGATAGTGCGGACAATAGGCTTCGTATTCGCCGTACCTGGAAGACGAAAAATTTTGCCGTTTAAATGGCTTGGAACGCGAATGCGAAGTTTTGCTGAATTGTCTTGCCACCGGCAAAAGATACCGGCCATTGGCGCCGGGGTCAATGCAAGCAGGGAGTTTCGCATCTAACGCGCGCGGCTTCGGAGCGTTTTGCCGGTCTACTCCCCGATTATTTTTACCAGCACCCGTTTACGGCGCCGGCCGTCAAACTCACCGTAGAAAATCTGCTCCCACGGACCGAAGTCCAGTTTGCCGTCGGTAATCGCCACGACCACTTCTCGGCCCATCACCTGCCGTTTGATATGCGCGTCGGCGTTGTCTTCGCCGGTGTCGTTATGCCGGTATTGCTTGATCGGCTCATGCGGCGCCAATTTTTCGAGCCACACGCCGTAGTCGTGGTGCAAGCCGGACTCGTCATCGTTAATGAATACCGAAGCCGTGATGTGCATGGCATTGGCCAAGAGCAGCCCCTCTTTGATGCCGCTCTCCCGAATACAGTCCAGCACCTGGCCGGTAATGTTGACGAACGCCACCCGTGTGGGCGTGTTAAACCAGAGTTCCTTCCGGTAGCTTTTCATGGCCATTGGCCTCCGTCGTTTGATCTATCTTCTAAGAGTTTATACAGATAATAAATGCCAAAGTCAGTCGTGAGCTGGGCGTGAGCAATTCAATTCCCGGTCCGAATCAACGATTTGAACGGCTGGAACGATTGGAACGGTTTTTTCCGGAGGATGAATGAGCGACGAAGTTCGTTTTATCGACACCACAGTGCGAGACGGCAACCAGAGCCTGTGGGCGTTGAATATGCGCGTCGGCGCCATGCTGCCGGCGGCGGAGCACATGGACCAGGCCGGCTATGAATCGATGGAATTTTTTTTGAGCGTCATGTTCAAAAAGTATGTACGCGAACATAAGGAAAACCCTTGGTACTGGCTCAAAGAGGGCACGAAACGGATCAAGAAAACCCGGCTCCGTTACCACGGCGGCATGCACAGCGCCTTTGAGAAAACGCCGCACGCCCTCCTCAAACTTTTCGTCGAGCGATTGGTCTCCTACGGCCTGACGCTGACGCGGACATCGAACTGCTGGAACGACTACACGGCATTCAAGGAAGAAATCGACGAGCTCAGGAAAGTCGGCATGGACACGGTGGCGAATTTGATCTATTCCGTCTCACCGCGCCACACCGATGAATACTACGCCAAGAAAGCCAACGAAGCCGCCGCGGCCAAACCCTGGCGCATTTGCTTCAAGGATGTCGGTGGATTGCTCTCGCCCGAGCGCGCCCGCACATTGATACCGGTCATTCTAAAATCCGCCGGCAAAATTCCCGTCGAATTCCACGCCCACTGCAACAGCGGCCAGGCGCCGTTGTGCTATCTGGAAGGCGTCAAGCTCGGCATGCGTATCTTGCACACCGCCACGCCGCCGCTGGCCAACGGCACATCGCAGCCCTCGATCTTCAACATCGCGCACAATCTCAAGGCCCTCGGCTACACGCCTCGCATCGATTTAAAACCGCTCGAAGCGGTGGAAAGACATTTCACCAACGTGGCCAAGACAGACGGCCTGCCAATCGGCAAGCCGGCCGAGTACGACCAATCTCAGTATGGCCATCAAGTCCCCGGCGGCATGATTTCCAACATGCGCCACCAGTTAAAAATTGTTGGTTTAGAACATAAAATGGAAGCAGCACTCGAGGAGTCCGGCCGCGTCCGCGCCGAGTTCGGCTACCCGATCATGGTGACGCCGCTGTCGCAGTACGTCGGCACTCAGGCGGCAATCAATGTGATCGTCGGCGAGCGTTACAAAGAAGTGCCCGATCAAGTCATTCAGTACGCGCTCGGGATTTGGGGTAAAGAAGCGGTCGAGGTCATGGATGCCGACGTGAGAGATAAAATACTCAATCGTCCGCGCGCTAAGGAATGGACTCACTGGGAGCAGCCCGAGCCGTCGTTGCATGAGCTCCGTCAAAAATATGGCGTCAACCTCTCCGACGAAGATCTGATCCTGCACTATTTCGCCGGTGAAGCTTACGTGAAGGCGCTACCTAACGGCGGCAGGCCAGGCGACTATTTGGATGCTACTCAGCCGCTTGTGAAACTCATTGAGCAACTGGCAAAGCGCAAAGAGTCGAATCAGGTCTTTATCAAACAGCCAGGATTTTCCATCAGGATGGAGAAAAGATCGAGTCCAGTAACGAGCGAGTGACGGTTGATTCAAGTCCAGCGTCTCGGCTTTAAGTCCGTTCTAAACGGCTGGAACGGCCGGAACGGCCGCGGAGCGGCCTCATTGAACGACTGGAACGATTGGAACCGCCGCGGCGATGCCGTGGCTACGGATCATCCCCCTCGCTCGCCGCACCGGGCGCCAGGTGGCTCACATCGCCCCAAGTGAGTAGCATCCAATACTCCTCCTCATACGTAAAAACGTTGAGGCCGGCATTGACGAACTCGAAACGGCGCGGCGCATCGAGCGGTATCTCAAGCGTATGGCGGAAAAACCCGCTGACTACGCCGCCATGCGTCACCACGACGATGGTTTCGCCGACGTGCTTGCGCGCGAGATTGTTCAGATGAGCGACGTTGCGCTCGACCTGCTGTCTCATGCTCTCGCCGCCCGGAATGACATAGTCCGGGCCCATTGTGCGCAGCATGCGGCGCTCTTCCGGATATTTTTCTAATATCTCATTGCCGTTCAGCCCCTGAAAAATTCCCAGATGCCGCTCGCGCAAATGTGGATCGGTAACGATCTCATGGCCCGTGAGATCCGCGATCGTCATCGCGGTTTGAACCGCGCGACCTAGATCGCTGCTGTAAAGCGCCGCAAATCGTTCCCGCGCCAGCCGCTGCGCCAGCGCCTTCGCCTGCGCGACTCCCCGCTCCGTCAGCCGGCTGTCGAGATGCCCTTGGCGAATGCCTTTGATGTTCCACTCGGTCTGACCATGGCGAACGATAATAAGTTGAGTGCGTTGCATGAGCGACAATTTCCGTAGTCACTGCTTAGTCTCATAGCAGAAGTGACAAAGTCAACTGTTCAAGCGATATTGTGCGCCCATGCATTACTGAACCCCCTTTCAACAAATCTGCGGATTGGCTGCGGTTCGAGCCTTGCGTCCCTTGGAAACGAACACCCAGATGAATTTTCTCCATTTCAAAACTCTACACGCGAGACGCAAAATCCTAAGCACTTCGATCCTGCTTGACAACATCAACCCCGCTAACCGAAGCGGAAACCTACCGCGAGGACGGCTCGATCTGCATGACCGATGGCAAGGTGAAGCTGCTGCTGCGCCCGCGCGATAAAAGCCTTTATCGCGGTTTGCGCGAAGGACTCGATCACATGGGCTTCAAAGTGGAGAGCGTGAAGCGTGTAAAGGAAGAGTTAGAAGCGCTCGCCGCATCGTCACCTGAATCGAAGAACGGAAAGCTCGGCGTCGGCGGCAATGGCAAGAAAAACCAGGAAGACTTTCGCCGCTGCTGTTTCGGCCAACATTTCATCGCCGATCCCGACGGTGTGTTGGTCGACATGTCAGAGTAGCGATTGATGTAAACTAGCAGCGCCGCGCTGGCGCACGGCGGCGATCCGAAATCGCTTCTAAAAAGAATTCTAAACTCACGGTGAGTCCGACGGCGCACCTCAGTTGAGTGTGCGTGCCGGCGCTTCCGAGTCGGGATCGATCGGCCCCGCCCCGAGGCTAAGCAAGTTAACCAGCAGGGTCTCGCGGTCTTTCAAATCTTGCGCTTCCAAAAGCGCTTGCTTCTCGGCAGGATGAAACGGCAGCGATACCGCGAGCAGATTCACCAACTCCAAATCAGAGAATTTTTCCGCTTGCTCCGGGCGCACCTGCATGCCGTGAGCCTTGCCGTAGTTGGACAGTGCCTGCAAAACCTTTGAGCGGTCGCACTGCCAGCTTTGTTCCAAACTCGCGTCGGGAAACTCTTGATAGATCGCTTTGACGCGCCGATAGCCTCGTTGAAGTTCCAACTCTTCGCTAAAACGAAAGCGGTTCACACCCTTGAGTTGGAGGAAGAAGCGTCCATCCGGCAACTTTTCACACTGCTCGATATAGCCGGCGCAGCCGACCTTGTATAAATCCGGAGCCATGTTGTCGGCGCTGGGTTGCGGGCCGCGATTGTCATTCTGCGGCGCGAACGGCTGGACCATGCCGAAAATCTTGCCGGCTTCGAGAGCGTCTTCGACCATGGCACGATATCGCGGCTCGAAGATATGAAGCGGCAGCACCGTACCCGGCAGCAACATCACTCCGGTCAACGGAAATACCGGCAAGATTTCGGGCAAAGGCAATTGTGGTACAGTCATCGTCATGAGTTTTTCCTCATTCTGGTTTCGTTATAGGGCAATGCACATGGCCGGTCAAGTTGGAGTGCGCCTTGACGGAATACGCCGCGCCAACCTCTTGCATTTTGCTCGACCTGTATTCTAGTTTGTTCGCAATCGTTCAATCATTAGAAGCCAATTCTCGAGGGGAAGCACACGATAGTGGATTTTGCGCCAATGGAAGTCGAGCGCGCTCGCGAATTTCTGACGAAGAACCATTGGGGCATTCTGGCAACCCGGCGAACAAACGGTAATTTGCAGATGTCGCCGGTCACGGTCGGCCTGGATAGCGAAGGCCGCGCGGTCATCAGCAGCCGCGAGACCGCTTACAAGGTGAACAATGTACGGCGCGATCCGCGCGCCGCGCTATGCGCGATTACGACGGCGTTCCACGGCGAGGGTTGGGTGCAGATCAACGGCACGGCGGAGATCGTCTCGCTGCCGCACGCGCTCGACACGCTGATTTATCTGCAACGCCAAGTCTACGGCGAGCACAAGAATTGGCCTGAGTTTCATGAAAGAATGGTTCGGGAAAGGCGCGTGATCGTTCGCATCGATATCGAAAGCGTCGGACCGAAGGTCCGCGGCTAAAGTTCCATGATCCTGAACGCCACTGACAATCGCGCCGCAAAAATATTCTTTTGGCTCGGCGCGCTGATGCTCTTTGCTTGCTTTCAATCGGCGCGCGCGCTGCTTATGGCCGCGGAAAGTGAGCAACCCATCACCGGAAAACTCCTCGTCGCCAGCGACGAGATGAAGGATCCGCGCTTCGTCGAATCGGTCATCTATCTGGTCAAGCACGACGCTGAGGGGACACTGGGTCTGGTAATCAACCGGCCCATGGCTAAAGGTCCGATCGACGATCTCCTTAAAGGATTTGGCGCCGAAGCAACCGGCTCGCAGCTCGAGATTATCATCCACTACGGCGGACCGGTGAACGGTCGCCAAGGTTTTCTGCTGCATAGCGACGATAAAACTCTCGAGAGCTCGTTGAAATCACCTAACGGCATCGCCATGACTTCAGACATCAAAATGATTCAAGCGATTGCGATCGGCACGGGCCCGCAGCAGTTTCTCTTTACGCTGGGCTATGCCGGCTGGGCGCCAGGGCAATTGGAAGATGAGCTCAAGGCCAATTCCTGGTTCCTCGTTTCAGCAGACAAATCGTTGATCTTCGGCAAAGATCCCGGCGGGAAATGGCGCCGGGCCATGGACCAACGGCAGATTCGGTTATGACGGCAACCCATTTTTACGGAGTACGTTAAACAAAGCGAGGAACGCCATGAATCTGACGATTGACAGGGCCTCCATCATCGTCGATGCGGGGGACGAGCAGAAAATCCTCACCACCGACTCGCGGCCGGCGACGATGACGGTTTTCCGCTGCGTGCCGCCGGGCACTGTCCTCGACCTACATCCGGCGCCGCGACGCCAGTATCTTGTCACCATGCCGGGCTCGTGGGAGATTGAAGCGAGCAACGGCGTCAAAAGAGTTTTTAAGGCCGGTGACGCAAGGCTCGCTGACGACACAATCGGTGAAGGACACAGCTCGCGTACTCGGCAACGAACCGCATATATTCATGACCGTGCCGCCGGCAGATTGACTACATTCGCATCTTAATGCTCGAATTGTTTTTTTGGAACGGCTGGAACTTTTGGAACGATTGGAACGGTTCCAGTCGTTCCAGCAGCAGTTCCAATCGTTCAAGTCGTTCAGAGACACCTCATACCGTAGCCTAGGAGTACCCATGTTACGCATTGCCGTTCCGGATCTGGTTTCGAATTCCTACTTTCCAGCAATTGCCGCTGTCGAGTTGGGTTTTTTCAAGACTGAAGGTTACGACGCCAGCATCGACTTGTTGTTTCCGATTCCGAAAACGTTTGAAGCACTGCGCGATGGCGATCTCGACTTCGTCGTCGGCTCGGCGCACGCGACCTTGCTCGCCTTTCCTGAGTGGCAGGGGGCTAAATTGCTCGCTGCCGTGGGCCAGCATACCTACTGGTTTCTCGTCATCCGCAGCGATCTCACTCCCAGGCGCGGTGATTTGAATATCGTCAAGGGACTGCGCATCGGCGCCGCGCCAGGCGTCGATCTGAGTTTGCAGCGCATGCTGGTCGAAGCCGGCATCGATCCGGAGAAAAACAACGTGCAGGTCATGCCGATTCCCGGAGCCGCGGGACCAAACGTATCCTTCGGCCTTTCAGCGGCGAAAGCGCTCGAAGACGGCAAGCTCGACGGTTTCTGGGCCAACGGCATGGGTTGCGAAGTGGCACTGCGCCGCGGCGTCGGCACGATGGTGCTCGATGTGCGGCGCGGCGACGGACCGCCAACCGCAAGGGATTATACATTCTCGGCACTGGTCGCGACGGAAAAACGCATCAAGGACGAACCCGCGTCGGCGCGAGCGGCAGTCCGCGCGCTGATGAAAGCGCACAAGGCGCTCAAAGAAGACGTGAGTCTTGCCACCCAGGTCGGGAAGAAACGCTTTCCACCGTCGGAAGCCGAGCTTATCGCCGAATTGGTGCGCCGCGATCTTCCTTACTACGATCCCAACATCCCGGCGGAAAAAGTCGCCAGCATGAATCGCTTCGCCCAGGATATCGGCTTGCTGTCCGGCCCCGTGCCCTACGACCAGGTCGTCGCCGCGGAGTTCAGCGACTTGTGGCGCGAGCCAGTTTGAAAATGTTTCGCTCATGACCTCGGCATTAGAGTCATGGTTTCGGAATTCTCCCCCCTTCCGGGAACGCCAGACGATGGACAGTGCCTTGTCTGGATCGACTTAGACGAGCCGCTCCGGCATAATAAGACAGCATTGGTCATTTATAGGCTTGGCGCCTACCGGCTAAAGATCCCGGCCGGCTGGCTGAACCAACGGCTTGGACCACCCAAAGTCGAGGCTGAGTCGGCGCGGTTCTTCGAGGCCATGGCGCCCCGGTCACTCATAGGGGCCAAGGGTCAGCTATCCAAGACCGGTTAGATTGGGAACCTTTCATTGAAAAATTCGTCTAATACCACTGAATCGATGGGCTCTGACTCGATCAGCGACGCCGAATACGTCCGGCGGATACAGCGGGGGGAGACGGAGACCTTCGAAATCCTGGTGCGCCGTCATGAGAAGGCGATCTTCAACCTGCTTTACCGCATGCTCGGCGATTATGATGACGCCGCCGAAACCGCTCAAGAAGTATTTCTATCCGCCTATCGCGCCGTCGGTCAGTTTCGCGGCGATGCGAATTTTTCCACGTGGCTCTATCGCATCGCGCTCAACCACGCGAGCACCCGGCGCAAGAGCACGAATTCACGCCAGCGCCGGTTGGTGCCGATCGACGACACCGAGCTGGTCAATGATGTCGAACTTGGCCCGGCGGAGACCCTGGAGAAAAAGGAAATTCGCCAGCGCGTACAGCGCGCGCTGAATGAGTTGGAAGCGGAAGACGCCATGATCATTCTTTTGCGGGACTTGCAAGATATCGCGTATGAGGATGTAGCGCGGGCGCTCAATATTCCCGTTGGCACGGTAAAGTCCCGGCTCCATCGAGCGCGCCGGGCTCTTAAGGCGCGGCTCACGGCATATTTCTACGCCGGAAGGAAGGCCGTATGAATTGTCACGACGTTCAAATGCAGCTCTCGGAGTTTCTCGAAAAGTCGCTTGACGCGATCCGAACGAAAAGTATCGAGACGCACCTGATTTCTTGTCCTGCGTGTCGCGCCGAAGCTAACAGCTTATCGGACTGCATTCGACAGGTTGCCGATCTACCGATCATCGAACCGCCGGCCGGATTCGCCAGACGGGTCATGGCGCATGCGCGTGAAATCGAAATCGAGCCACGCGGCTGGCAAAGATTTATCGCCGCGTTCAGAGTGACCATGCCGATTCAAGCCGCCGCCGTCGTCATGATCGCCGTCCTCGCGGTTTTACTCTATCAAAAGGAAACAAAGATCACCGAATCTGGTCCGGCTCAGTTGACCGCACTGCCGCCGGCATTGCCGTTGTCTGCGCAAGGGCAACCAAACGCCGTCGTTGACAGCGCGCGCTCGAGCGCGCCATCTCGGCCGAGCTCACCACCGGATACCCAGCGCAAGATCAGGCGCGCCCCAGTGGCCGAACAAGACCGCGCCCAAGCGCGGCAACAACAGGTTCCGGATACTTCGTTGAAAGATCAAGTGGCGGCGGCGAGCGCCGAAACGGAAAAACCATTGGAGGGCAGAATCGCCGCGCCGCGCCGCCCGACAATTCAAGCGCAAGAAGTCGCCACCGGCAGAGGATCCTTTCGGCCGAGCACACACGCCTTCGACTTCGGCGCGGCAATCGGCGCGCTGAGCCAAACGCCATTTCGCAACGCGCCGTTCGCTGCCGCGGAAAGAGCCGCTTCTCCGCTCAGCGAGCCGCGCGCGGACATCGAGTTCATCGTGAGACGGCGGTCGTTTGAGCGGCGCGAGCAAGGCGAGGAAAAAGAGGAATCGAGCGGCGATACGCGGCGCAAACGCTCGGAGGCTGACGCGGCGATAGCGGCCGCCGCGGTCAATCGAGCCGTGCCGGCGCCTGCGTCGCCGGCAAGCTCCATCGTCGAGATGAGATGGTTTGCAGTGCCGGCTGCTCGTTTCGAGCAGTTTCGCAAAGACCTCGCCGCCGAAGCTCACATCGATTCCGAAAGGTCGATCGGCAGCATGGATAAGGAATTCGCGTCACAATCTTCTCGAGAACTACTGATCAAAGTCATTATTCTACCGTCGGAACGCTAATCGTCTTCCCAAGAATTCCGCCGTTAACCGACGAACAGGGTAAACTTCGCGCCGTTGAGGTTGGCCAGCGGTTTGGGCGACAAAAGCCGCCGATCGCCGGAGAGCACCCGCTGGGCGAGCTCCCAATTCACCGGCGGCAAAGGACTCAGTTGGCGAATCTGCTCGAGAGTAAAGTAGCCAGCGCGATCGACTTCGCGGGCATCCGCAGTCGGCTCGCCGCTGATCGGCTTGAGCACGAGCACGACGTAAATCCCGTTGCCGCTGTCGGGGTCGTAGCGGCTGCGCAGCCCGAGAACGGCTTCGACTTCGGCGATGACCCCCGTTTCTTCCTTGACTTCGCGAACCACGGCTTGCTCGATGGTCTCGTCGGGCTCGATAAATCCACCCGGCAGCTGCCAATTGCCCTGCCCATGCCGCGACGCCCGGCGCACGAGCAGCAATTGGCCGTCGCGAACGACCGCCCCACCCACGCCGATGTTGTATCCGGTATTATAACGCACAGGGATGGCCATCGATCAGGCGGGTTGAAACGCTTGGGGTTCTTTCATCGATCAGCTCTAAACCCGAACGAGCTAGTCTCGTCGAAACCGCGAATAGAGTCAACCGACTCGCGCGAGCGGTCCATTTCAAAAGTGCGACCATGGACGCCCCGTTGCCGCTGGTGAATTGATTTGGTCGAAATCGGCAAGATCTGCCGTCTTAAGGAGCCGGAAAGGTTTGGGCGCGTCTTAGCAACCGCCTGTCATCCGCCGCTTACGGATTCCAAATCCTGCCAGCGTTGATAACTCGCTTCCAGCTCCAGTTTAACCGCGTCTAAACGTTCCAGAGTGGCCGTGATCTTGGCGCTCCCCTGGCGATAGAAATCGCCGTCGCCCATGCGCGCGTGCAAGTCGGATTGCTCGGCTTCAAGCGCTTCAATCTTCGCGGGAAGCGTTTCCAGCTCGCGCTGTTCTTTGTAAGTGAGCTTGCGCGGTTTACCGTTGCTTTTGGCTTCTGCCCGCGGCGGCGAAGTTTGTGAGTTGATTCGTTTCGGCGGCATGGCTGGCGCCTCCGGTATTTGGCGTTGATAGCGTTCCCAGTCGTCGTAGCCACCGGCATACTCGCTGAATTTACCGTCGCCTTCGAACACCAGCGTGCTGGTGACGACGTTATCGAGAAAGGTTCGGTCGTGGCTTACCAGCAGCAGAGTTCCCTGATATTCCGCCAAGAGTTCTTCCAAGAGTTCGAGGGTGTCGACATCAAGATCGTTGGTCGGCTCGTCGAGAACCATCATGTTCGCCGACTGCGTAAAGATCTTGGCCAAGAGCAAGCGATTGCGCTCTCCGCCGGAGAGCGCCTTGACGGGCGAGTCGATGCGCTGCGGCGGAAATAGAAAGTCTGTCAGATAGCCAATGACATGGCGCGAACGACCGCGTACCGTGACGTAGTCCGAATCGCTCATGTTCTCGCGCACGGTTTTTTCGGGATCGAGCTCGCGGCGGTGCTGATCGAAATAGGCCACTTGCAAGCGTGTGCCGAGTACCACTTCCCCGCTGCTGGGTTCAAGCTCGGCGAGGATGAGACGCAGCAGCGTGCTCTTGCCGGAACCATTGGGACCGATAACACCGACCCGATCACCGCGCAGAATCCGTGTCGAGAGATCGCGAATGATCGTGCTTTCACCGTAGCGAAAGCTCACTCTGCGTACGTCGACCACGAGCCTGCCGGAAAGAGCGCCGCCATCGATGCCGAAACGGGCCTTTCCTTGCGCTTCCAGCCGCTGCGCTTTTTCCTGCCGCAGCGCTTGTAAAGCGCGCACCCTCCCCTCGTTGCGCGTACGCCTGGCCTTAATCCCCTGTCGGATCCACGCTTCCTCCTCCGCCAGTTTCTTGTCGAACTTGGCGGCTGCGCGCTCTTCGATTACCAAAAGCTCGTCTTTCTTATTGAGATAGGCAACGAAATCGCCGGGGAACGATGTGAGTCGGCCACGGTCGAGCTCGACGATTCGCGTCGCCAAGCGCCGCACGAAGGTGCGGTCGTGAGTGGTAAACATTAACGCGCCGTTGTAGTTGAGCAGATATTTTTCCAGCCAATTGATGGCATTGATGTCGAGATGGTTGGTCGGTTCGTCGAGCAGTAAAACATCCGGTGCGCTCACCAGGGCGCGCGCCAGCATCACCTGGCGCCGTGTGCCGCCGGAGCAATCCGCCAGGCGTTTATCTTCCGGCAGGCTCAACCGCGTGAGCACCGTTTCGACTTTCTGCCGGATATTCCAGCCGTCGCGAGCTTCGATGCGCGATTGTAATTGCGCCAGCCGCTGCAAAGAAGCGCGATCCGCCGCATCCGGCGAGTGGGTGACCTGATGATACTCGGTTAAAAGGGCTCCCAGATCGCCCAAGCCGCCGGCAACGACCTCGAAAATGGTTTGATCCGTATCCGGCGGCACCTCCTGTTCCAGATGCGCGACGCGAAGCGTCTCCGCGCGCCAAATGTCTCCGTCATCGGGCATGGCTGCGCCGGTAATGACGCGAAACAGGGTTGTCTTGCCGGTGCCGTTCCGCCCCACCAAACAGACGCGTTCGCCGGCGTCGATCTGAAAACCGACGTGAGCGAGCAACGGCAAATGGCCGTAGGCCAGTGACACGTTTTCGAGTCGGAGCAACGGCATGACTCAAACGATCATTCAGAGCTTTAGATGCGATTCGAAGATTTCGGCGGGTCGCGGAGTTTTCAATTCAAAATCGCGGTCGCGCTCGCGACGGCGGCAACCGGGCATAGTGGCGATCAAAGCGATCGCCAGCGTGCGTTTCTGCGTCTTTTCCAGCAGCGGATGGACCACTTTTAGTTGTACGTCCACGATTTCATTTAACGCTGCCTGAATTTGCAAGTGCCTTTTTCAAGCGCCTCCGGCCGGCCCATCAATTCATTAGAGCCGACTCAGTAAGCCGCCGGTCGAGAAACAGCCGTGGCGCCGCCCAAAACCTACGGGCGCCGCTTCCGGCCGCCAATTCACTTACATCATACGTAACTTTGGGACGGCTACAAGTCTAGGGTCAGGGAGGAATAAACCGCATAGCCAACGCGAGTTGGCGCTGCGTTGCGGAAACGGGTTTTACCGCAGGTCGAGCGCGGTGCGCGTACGGAGCTGGGTTTGACCTCGCGAAGGAGCACCGTCAAACTCATTTGACGTCGCCGGAATACTTGGTCTGCGCTTCGGGATTAGCCGATTCTTCCGGATGGCGTTCGCACTGGCCCTTCGGGAAGCGCAGCGACGGTTAAGTTCAATTTAACCTCTTGCTGCTCCCTTCGGACCATGATCGGAACGCGTTTATCAATCGGCATTCGGGCAATCCAAAGGGGTAATTCCAGCGCGTCGGTTACCTTCTTGCCGTCAAGTTCGGTAATGACGTCACCGATTTTAATACCGCCGCGCTCCGCCGGCCCACCCTGCACGATCCCCGCCACCAGCGCGCCGCCAGCCTTTTCGAGACCGAGCGTTTCCGCCAACGCGGGCGTGATTTCCTGGATCGCCAGTCCGGCCCAACCGCGCGTCACCTTTCCGCTGCTCTGGAGCTGCGGCAATATTTCCTTGATCAAATTGATCGGCGTCGCAAAGCTAATGCCGAGATTTCCGCCGCCTTGACTCACGATAGCCTTGCTGATGCCGACGACTTGGCCGTCCAAATCGATCAAGGGGCCGCCCGAACTGCCGGGATTTAGACTTGCGTCGGTTTGGATCAAACGATCATATGCCGCGCCCAAGTGGCGTCCTTTGGCACTGACGATTCCGGAGCTCACGCTGCTATCGAGCCCGAAAGGATTGCCAACCGCCATCACCCACTCGCCAACTTGCAGCGCATCGGAATCCCCCAACCTTAGTGTCGGGAGATTTTCCTTCGCCGCGATCTTGATCAAAGCGATATCAGTATGCGGATCTTTGCCGACGATGTTGGCTTCGAACTCTCGTTTGTCGACCAATCTGACGGTGATCTTCTGCGCTCCTTCGATGACGTGCGCATTGGTCAAGATGACGCCGTTTGCAGCGATAATAAACCCCGAGCCCTGACTGCGTTCAGTCGACGGCCCATCCGGCGAAGGCATGCCGAATAATTTTCCCGTCATTTCATCATCAGGGTCTTGCGGCAGCGCTCCTTGCGCCCCGCCGTCGTTTGTAGGCAGTATTGCCGAAACGTTGACCACTGCCGGCTGCAAATCCTTCGCTAGCAAAACGAAATCTGGCAAGCTTGGCGCGCCGCGCGCTTGCGTGCTTCCCGAAGCTCGCCGGGCAGTGCTCTCCGCACCGCCTTGGGTACAGGCCGCCGTACAAGTAAACAACAAGCCGACGATCAAATAACTGTTGGGCATCCGCATACACTAGCTTCCTTTCTCGCGAGGAGCTTGTCCTACTCCAAAGCCCCAGCCTGGGACGATGAAAACGATCTAGACGGCAAACTCGCGGGCCTCCTCGTTACTGAATTGCGCAAGCTTTGTGCCAATGTCGCAAGCGAGTCCATATGATCGGCGAATCAGTTATATGTTCGCGGGGCGCAAATCTGCAGTCCCCAAAATGGAAGATTATTTCCGACAAGGTGTAACCGAAAGTCCTGCAAATTCCACGGACTTGGCGGCATCGGACAAGTCGCGGAGGATGGCTTGCAATCGCTTTAGCGCAAAAAAGCCGTGCACGGCCCAACACAAAAATTTAATTGGTAGGTTTCTGTAACGTTTTGCTGTGTCACCCGTCGAAACGCACAGAAAGGAGATCTCCATGAAAAAGTCGAAACGGATTATTTCCGGTGCCATGATTTTCGCTGGAGTGTTTGGGTTATCGGCGCCGGTGCTAGCCGACTGGCGTGATCGCAACCATCGCCGCGAATATCGCGAGGATTTACGCGATTTACGCGGTTCCCAGAGAGAATTACGCCGCGATTTACGCCGCGGTGCCAGGCCCGGAGAAATCGCTCGAGATCGTGCCGCCATAGCGCGGGAGCGCAAAGAGCTCCGGCAGTATCAGGGCCGCTGGAACGATCGTCACACCTGGTCGCGCTACGGACGGTACAGACACGACGATGACCGCTATCGCCGCTGGGATCGCTGGGATCGCCGAGACCGCGGCTGGAATCGGGGATGGTGGCGTTAACTTAGCTCGGCTCAATCAATTGAACACATTCCCGCGCCGCCGTCCTGTGACGGTGCGGGAATATTAAGCAATCGGATTCTATCTTTCCATTAATGTCTTGCTCGGAGATGGTTAAAATCCCTCGCCCCTTCGATCGTACTCAGGCTTCAGGCAAAGTGAAAGTTCGTCATGCCGGCGAACGCCGGCATCCAGATAACGGACAGCGTCCGTCATACCGTTGGAAAACGGTATCCAGGTTAAGGGGGATGGACCCCGGTTTTCACCGGGGTGATGATAAGGCCGGAACGACCGGATTAAGAGTCGACTTCCAGTCGACAAATTCAGAACTCCTCGGCTTGGAGCCGAGCGTCGTTCAGTTCGAAACTAGAAACTTGAAACTAGCAACTTTAGTTCATGTGTTGACACGCCTTCGCAACGCCTAGTAGAAGAAAAAACAAACGAGGAGAAAAAATGACTAACGTAAAATCCAACTGGCAACCGCCTGAGTTCGTCTCCCGGGAGCAGTGCATCAAGGATACGGAAGACGTTCTTGGCATGCCCGATATCGCCATCAAGAGCACGGAAGATATTTTTCGCATCAGCGTGCTCGGCATGGACTGGGATCTTGGCATGGTTGTCCATGAACCAGTGGATTCTAACCGCATTCCGTTCGGCGGCGATGGAAAAAAAGCCGGATTTTTCTTGCTGCACGGCGGCTCGAGCGATTTCAAAGGCATCGAGCGCCACGCCAAATTGCTGGCGAGCAAATTCGGCTTTCGCGTGATCGCGGGAACGTTCCCGGGCAGATTTTATTTTCCCGACCCGAGCCGCGATTGGCCTGACGACACGATTCACGCCGACGGCACCGTGCGCACGCCGATCTGGAAGCAAGGCGAGTTGATCACGCCGGACCAGTACGACGTCGTCAAAGATCCGTCGAAACGCAACCGCTACGGCACGCGCACGCTGGCGAAAGCGAAACCCGAAACCACCTTCTGGTATCGCATGGCCGCCTGGCCTGCGGCGTTCGAAGCGGGCATAATCGAAGCCTGCCGCCGCCATTTTCCCGAAAAGGAATTTTCGGTCTACGGCCAGGGGCACTCGACCGGCGGCCCGTTTATCTGCATGCTGTCGCAACGGATTCCCAACATGGCCGGGGTCTGCGCCACCGAGCATTCGCCATTCGGTTATCTCTCGAGCGGTCGCGATTTGTGGGGCGGCGACATGGGCAAGATCAGCGGCTACGAGAAAGTTGAAAAGCAAGGCAAGGGCCGCACCGACCCGTTCAACGAGCTCTACATCCGTACATGGCGCGACCTGGCGCGCTACCAGGGACCGGAAGCACTGGGCCAGGAAGGACCGGCGGCGCTGATGCGGCTGCCGGCGATCATGGAAGATATTCTCGAAGCGTGGGAAAAGGCAAAGAACCGGCCCCAGTTCAAGGCCGAATATATAGTCACCCACGCCATCACCGATTCACTCACCGAAGGTGCGCGCGTGAGCGCCGCGCGATTAAAAATGAACAAGGATGAAACCGAAGCGCTGGTGAACCGCTTCGTCGGCTACACCCGCGAACTATCGGGCGCAAACGTACAACCCGTGCCGCCGTTTCTTTTCGAGATCTCCAAAGACAGCCGCGATCACAGTCCGGAAGTCTACGCCGAAGTGATCATGCCCGGTTTCCGCGCCATGAAACCCGCGCCCAAGATCGCCATCACCCGCTTCGGCGCCGGCGTGCATAGTTTTTGGAAAGCGGAAAAAGATCTGCCGGTGGGCATCGTACCGTCGGTGGTGAAGTCGTGGAAGGAAGCGGTGACGGGCGGATATTTTATTGAACGTACCTAAATCCGACAGAGTTGCTTCGATTCGGGGTCAATCAAACCAATGAGGAGACGTGAATGGAAATCGCTCTTTACTACGCCCCCAACACCTGCGCGCTCGCTCCCTATGTCACGCTGACCGAGGCGGGCGCCGATTTCGAGGTCCGGCCGCTCAATTTCCGCAAGCGGCAGAATTTCACGCCCGAGTACCTGAAGATAAACCCGAAGCACAAGGTGCCTTCGCTGGTGGTGGACGGCAAGATACTGACCGAGAACGTCGCCATCCATCAATGGGTCCATCGGACCTTCCCCGACGCGAAGATCCTGCCTGCCGATCCGTGGGACCAGTTGCAGGCGATATCGCTGCATGCCTGGTGTGCCAGCGGCATCCACCCCTATCTGAGCCGGATCAACAACCCGGCCAAGGTCTGTGACATAGAGGGCACAGCCGACAGCGTGATCAAGCTCGCCACGGAATTTCTGTTCGAGGCCTTTCGCATCGGCGACGATATGCTCGCCTGGCGCGAGTACTTCTTCGACCATTTCACCGCCCCCGATGCGCATTTCTTTTGGTGCTGCCGCCGCGCCACCCAGTTGGAGGTGGACCTTTCAGGCTTTCCCAACGTCACGGCGCATTTCAAGCGCATGCAGGAGCGCCCGAGCGTCAGGAAGCTCATCGCCTACGAGAAAGAAGTGAATGAAGGGTTTGCCAACACGGCCTAGGCAACTATCGAGTTTCGCAGACACACGCAGTGGCCGAGAAGTGAAAGTCTGAGTCAGGCACCTCGAGCAAATGTCAAAGGTAAAGATTTGCCCCTACTACCCTACCTCGATAGCAAGTAAAAAGCTGTGGAGCTGAGGGCGAGAAAGGGGCTGGAAGATTGTTAAGATTGAAAGGCCTGGCCCCAGATTTGTACCCGGGCGCGGTTGCGGAGCAAAAAGTTGCGCGGCTGGCGGAGTTGGGCGCCGACGTGGTGATGATTATGGGCGCGCCGCCGGCTGCACCATCGCTGGCCGACCAAAAACCGATGAACTACGACTCGACCACGATCTTTGAGACTCAAAATTCCGCTATCGACCTGGAGTTGTATTGTATGTGTGTTGCAGATCGCTCAGTTTCTCTAAGCTACGCATCGTGGCATCTATTGCGATGCCGAAATCGATGAGGCAAGCGACTTCATCAACACCGATAGCCTGCAACCCGGCGACCTTTTCAAGACAGGAATCCGGCGTCCCGACCAAACCTCTACTACGAAAGAGCTCCTCGGTCGCGCGGTTGATGATAAAGCGAGTATCCGGGTCGCTGCGCTGGCTAACTTCGTCAAGAATCGAGTTTAGGGGTCGGGTCTCTTAAGTCTTAAATTTGCCAGTGGAAACCCACCAAGTTTTAAGAATCAAGAGTCCTGACCCTACCAGTGCTCCCCTACCAGTGCTCCCTACCAGTGCTCCTATAGACGTCGCGGGCGATGGCGCGCGCCAGCACGACGCCGCAACCCGCTCCCGCTCCCTGCAATATGCGCCCCGCGAGCAGCATCGGCATGTTGGCGGCGACCATGCAGGTGGCGGCGCCGCAGGTGAACAGCACCAGCCCGGCCAGAAGCACGCGCTTGCGCCCGAAGCGGTCGGACAAGCCGCCATAGGCGACCGTGAAGCAAGCCATCGACAGCATTCCAAGCGACAGCGTGAGCTGCGCCATGCCGGTCGAGACTCCGAAGGCCTCCTTCACCGCCGGCATGGCCGGGATGAACAGATGGATCGACAGCGGCCCGATGAAGGTGATGGAGACCAGCGCGATGAAGAAATACCAGCGCGGCCGGAAG
>JBOHVN010000131.1:0-8829 GCA_050735675.1 Binatia bacterium
GGGCCGAAGCCCCTTTCTCGTTCGACTTGCATGTGTTAGGCACGCCGCCAGCGTTCGTTCTGAGCCAGGATCAAACTCTCCAGTTAAATCTTTCAATCCACCTTTAGGTGGAGGATTGACTGTCGAGTACGATAGCTGTGCTCAAATGGCTTTACGGAAACCCTAAACCGTCACTGCTCATAAATGGCAGTTGCTACTATTTAGTTTTCAAAGACCAGAAGGCTCGCCCGGAAAACGGGCGAAAGTATGTTATATGCACCGGATTGGTTGATGTCAATAGCTCTCCGAAATATTTTTCGTCAGGATGAAATGGCCGCCTGTGCGATACGATTTTTCCCGACTTCGAGCACTCTATGACGTGCGCCGTCGAAGTGAAAATTCACATCGGTAATCAATTCGCTATCAACTTTCACCGCGTTTTGCGCCACCAGCCGGCGCGCTTCACTCGTCGACTTGGCAAATTCAAGGTCCACCATCAACCGGCAAATCCAAATCGGTTGCGGCGCGGAGAACTGCTTGCGAATGTCGGTCGGCGTAGTTTTCTTCTGGAATTTAGTTTCGAAATAATTCCGCGCCGATTCCGCCGCAGCCGTGTCATGAAACCGTGCTGCTAGCTCCGCGCCCAGGGTTTTCTTGACTTCCATCGGATGAACCTCGCCACGTTCAACTTGCCCGCGCAGATCGTGAATCTCATCGAGCCCTTTATCGCTCAGCAGTTCGAAGTAACGCCACATCAAAGCATCGGAGATCGACATGATTTTGCCGAAGATCTGTTCGGCCGGTTCATTGATCCCGATGTAGTTTCCCAAAGACTTGCTCATCTTTTGGACGCCGTCCAAACCTTCGAGCAGCGGCATGGTCAACACCACCTGCGCTTCTTGACCGTATTCTCGTTGCAGCTCGCGGCCCATCAATAAGTTGAATCGTTGATCCGTGCCGCCCAGTTCCACGTCGGCTTTAAGCATGACCGAATCGTAGCCTTGGATCAACGGATAAAGGAACTCGTGAATGCTGATCGATTGTTGTTTCTGATAACGCTGCTTGAAGTCTTCGCGCTCGAGCATGCGCGCCACGGTATACTTCGCTGCCAAATCGACCATTGCTGCCGCGTCCATCTGCTCCATCCAACGATGATTAAATTCAATGAGGATCTTTTGTGGATCGAGAATCTTAAAGATTTGCTCTTTATACGTTTCGGCGTTTTGGGCGACCTCTTCTCGAGTCAATTGCTTGCGCGTCTCCGACTTGCCGGTCGGGTCACCGATCATGCCGGTAAAGTCGCCGATGAGAAAGATGACGTCATGTCCCAAATCTTGGAACTGCTTCATCTTCTGGATCAGCACGGTGTGACCGAGATGAATATCGGGGGCGGTCGGATCGAAGCCTGCCTTAATGCGCAGCGGGCGCTTTCTTTTAAGCTTGGCGATGAGCTCTTCTTCGGGAAGAACTTCCGCGGCGCCGCGTTTAATGATCTCCAGTTGCGCTGCCAGATCCATTTTCAGTGCGACGCTTGCCAGGGAATGCGCAGCCGGCGTACGTCCCGCGCCTTACCCGTCTTCTTATCGATGTCGACAATAACGCCCTGCAGCATGACATTGTCCTGAGCCACTTCGAATTGGCGCGGCAACTGGCTGATAAAACCCCGAATGACTGGCTCTTTTTCCATCCCGATGACCGAATCCATCGCACCGCACATGCCGAGATCGGTAATATACGCCGTGCCGCCAGGAAGAATGCGCTCATCAGCGGTCTGCACATGAGTGTGCGTGCCGTAGACAACCGACGCCCGGCCATCCAGGTACCAACCCATGGCACTTTTCTCCGAGGTCGCTTCGGCATGCATGTCGACGATGACCAAGGGGATATTTCGTCCGTGCTTCTGCAGAATTTCATCGACGCAGCGAAACGGATCTTCGACATGGTTGGGCATGAAAACCCGTCCTTGCAGGTTGATCACCAACGCGCGGACGTCGTCTTGCTGCCAAACACACCAACCTTTTCCCGGCGCGCCAGCGGGAAAATTGGCCGGTCGAATCAGATCGTCTCGTTCATTCAAATAAGAATAAATTTCTTTCTTTTTCCAAATGTGATTTCCCGACGTTAATATATGCACGCCCGCACCGAGGAGCTCTTTGGCGCTCTTAAGGTCGACGCCCATGCCGCCAGAGGAGTTTTCAGCGTTGGCGACGACGAGATCGACCTCTTCTTTCTGGACCAGTGATGGGACGAGATCCCGCACGGCGCGCCGCGCCGGACGTCCCATCACGTCGCCAAGAATCACCACACGCATGGAGCCCGACTCGGTCATTTGGCGTAATCCACCGCGCGCATCTCGCGAATCACGGTAACCTTGATCTGACCCGGATAGGTCATCTCGTTTTCAATCTTGCGCGCGACCTCGCGGGCCATCCGCGCCGCCTCGTCGTCGGAGACCAAGTCATGCTGCACCATGATGCGGATTTCTCGACCTGCTTGCACGGCATACGACTTCTCGACGCCTTTAAAGGCATTGACGATTCGTTCCAGCTCCTCCAACCGCCGCGTGTAGCTTTCCATCATTTCACGCCGGGCGCCCGGCCGCGCGCCGGATAGCGCATCCGCGGCGTCCACCAACGGCGCCAAAATCGTTTCAGCCTTGACATCCTCATGGTGCGCCGCGATGGCATTCACGATCTTCGGTGATTCGCCGTATTTGCGCGCCAACTCCGCGCCGATGATCGCGTGCGAGCCCTCGACTTCGTGATCCACCGCCTTGCCGATATCGTGCAACAACGCCGCGCGGCGCGCCTGTTTTTCATTCAAACCGAGCTCCGAGGCCATTGCGCCGCATATGAACGCCGCCTCGATGGAATGCAGCAGGACGTTTTGCGCGTAGCTGTAACGATATTTAAGCCGCCCGAGCAGCTTGATGATTTCCGGGTGAACGCCGTGCACGCCGACGTCGAAAATCGCCTTCTGGCCCGCCTCGCGAATTGCCTCGTCGATTTCCTGTTCCGACTTACGCACGACCTCTTCGATTCTCCCGGGGTGGATTCGGCCGTCGGAAACCAGTTTTTCCAGGGACAAGCGGGCAATCTCGCGGCGGATCGGATTATGCCCCGAAATGACCACAGTTTCCGGCGTATCGTCGACGATCAGGTCGATTCCCGTCGCCGCTTCAAGGGCGCGAATATTGCGCCCCTCGCGACCGATAATCTTTCCCTTGAGTTCGTCGTTGGGCAATGGAAACACCGTCACCGAACGCTCGGCGACAAAGTCGCCTGCCAGGCGCTCGATGGACAAGGCGATGATCTTTTGACTCTTGCGTACCGCCTCTTCTTTAGCCTCTTCCTCGATGACGCGAATGCGCTTCGACGATTCATGCTTGGCCTCGTCGACCATCTGATCGATGAGGCTGCGCTTGGCCTCCTCGCGGGTCAGGCCCGCGACTTGCTCTAACTGCCCCCTGGCTTCATCGATCTGCCGGTCACATTCGAGGGTTTTCTCTTCGATATTTCTCTCGCGCGATTTGAGAGACTGTTCCCGCCGCGCCAGATCGCTTTCGCGTTTATCGAACGATTCCAACCGTTTATCGATGACCTCTTCCTTGCCGATCAAGCGTTTCTCCTGATTCTGCAGCTCGCGTCGAGTTTCGCGCACCTCCCTTTCGAGCTCGGCCCGTTCTTTAAGCACGCCGTCCTTGGCCTGGATCTCAGCCTCTTTCTTAATCGCTCCGGCATCTTTCTTCGCTTCCTCGATGATCCGCGCGGCGCTATCTTTCGCCGCATCAGCCTCGATCCGCGCACGTTTGCTCCGTCCCCATGCCACTGCCGCCGTGACGACGATCCCGCCAATTAAACCGATGATCCCGATGATTAAACTTTGTTCCACTGACAACACCCCCTTTCAGTGTTACTGAGCGAGTCGTGGCCGCAATGCGAGACCGCAGTCAATCACTCTGGACTCGGTAATCACGTAATGAACTTTCTGATCCCAAGCTTGCGCAGGCAATCTGTCGACGACCTGACAATCGTAGGCGAGTCCAATGAAAACCCCTCGATTGCCCAGCCACTGCAGAGCCCGATCGTACCAACCGCCGCCCCGTCCTAAGCGATTTCCTAGACTATCGAACAGCACGCCGGGAACAAAGACGATCAAGCTTTCGCCGTCCGCTGGCGACAAACGATCGTCCCCGGCGGGCTCTGGTACGCCGAACCCGCCGGCAATAAGGCTTGCCTCAGAGTTTAGCTCGACGAACACTGACAAGTCCGCACCGCTAAACTTCGGACAAAAAACTTTCTTGCGGTGCCGAAATGCATGATCCCGGATCGCGCGGGTCTCGACTTCATTTCCCACGGCGCAGTAAAGAGCGATAGAGCGAGCAGCCTGATATTGCGGAAACCCGATGGCTTTGACTTGGATCAACCCGCTCCAGGAGAAGCAGGTTGCCGGTGACAGCGCGTTGCGGCGCGACAGCGCCGCGCCACGCAACCCGTCCCTCGTCTCTTCCATAACGGCGCTCCGCATAAAACCAAGAGCGGTTAGAAGAGATGAAAGAAAAAATTTTGGCGGAAAAAAGTGCGGCTAGAGATCTGATCGACGATGCAAAGCAGTCGGGCCCCTCGACAATGGCCCCCCCATACGAACCGGGACAGGCGTTAAAGTTGCCATTGCCAACGGGACATCCTTACTTACTCTTGGATTTTCGGTAACACGCTGCCGCATTCCATGCGAACTAAAGAACAAAAGAATCCAACGCATCAGATCCATTGCTATCGTTTTTCCCCATTCCCTCATCTTTCCACGCCGCCTCAATTAAGGCTTTTCCCGTTTATTTCGGGAAATGATCACCTTAAAAGACTTTAACCCTCCTCACGTAATGTCATCGAAAGTTTTTTGGATAATTGGTCCAATCTATTTAAAATCGCTTCGTGCGTGTCTTTCAAGCGATGATACTCATCCGCGATATTGAGCGCCGCCAGCATCGCGACATTAGATTTCGCCACGGGCTTGGATGAGCGCATCAGCTCCTGCATCTTGCCGTCGACATAACCCGCCACCTTGAGCATGTAGCCTTCTTCGGCGTCACTGCTGATAGTGAACCGTTGACCGAGGATCTCGACGTCCAATGCTTTTTTCATCAATGCCGCCGGGCTTTCAATCGGCCGGTTGCAAGCTTGCGAACTGGCCGATGATTTTGTCCAATCTCTCTCTCAGCTCGATGCGCTCGCGCTCGTATTGCCGTACCTGGCCCCTCAGATGATGCCATTCGCTCTCTTTTTGTTGCAATTTTTTTTCGATAGCTTCTTTTTCGCTCCGCATGCGCTCATGCTTTTCGAGAAGCCGGTCGATCGTTGCTTCCAATTGTTCGATATTGTGGAGAGCCATGGTTGTGCGCACCGCGAAACTTCATGTTTGAGTTTAGTTTTAACCTCACACCTTGTCAAGCTAAACTGAACGCCGGCCGCAAGGCGAGAAGCCGTGACAAATGGCGACGCTAGACAGCCATTAGCCGGCTTGGCGGACGCAAGCATAAACCCGTAGCGGGAAAATCTCGAATTGTAGCCGCCGCGGACGGTTCAGGGCTGCGCCAGCAAGTCACGCACGTCGGTCAATACCCGCTTCGGATCGGGTGACGGGCCAATGTAGACGTAGCGCAATTGTTTACTTTGATCGACGATCGCGGTAAGCGGCGTGTGTTCGACGATACCCCGTCCTTTGCGCTTCACGCCGACGCCGAAATTTTTCCAGATCTTTTTGAGCTCAGCTTCACGGCCGGTAAGAAAGGACCAGTTGGCAAGCTCGGCGCCGTAGCGCTGTGCGTAGGCAGTCAAAACCTTGGGTGTATCGATTTCCGGATCGGTGGTCACGGTAAGTAAGTAAATCCTGTCACGTTCGGCAGCGCTCAAACCGCTTTGCACCTGGCGCGCTGCCGCCGTAATCAAGGGGCAAACATCGGAGCAACTCGTGTAGGAAAAGGAAACCACCACCACTTTTCCGGACAAATTTTTGAATTCGAAGCGTCTTGCGCCCTGATCCGTCAGCGTGAAATCGTTGATCGGTATGCGCACCTCGCGGCGCTCGATCTTTAGCTGCTGGTGATGGGGCGGCCCGCCGCGTGCCGGGCTCATCAGAGCGACTAGAAGGAGAAAAATCACCAGCTGCAATACCCGGTAGCGCATCGCAGTCATGGTTTGGCCTGCTCCGGCGGTTGGTCATAGCCCAGAACCGTCTCCCACGGCACGCTGCAGTGGGCCACGACCAAAGTGTCGAATCTTTCCCACCACGCCAGTTCTCTTCCTTCGCGGCTTAAGAAACGCACCATCTGCAACATGTCGTTAATCTCGCCAGGGCTTAGAACCGGGCCGAAAGCGGGCATGACGCCCGCCCCTTCCGTGATGGCTTTGCGTATCTGGCTGTTGCTGTTTTTTTGCACAGTAGCGCGAAAATCCGGCGGGCGCACGGGCAATGCCGCCGCCAACGGGCCGTCGCCGCGGCCATGAGGTCCGTGGCAGTTAAAGCAGCGTTGGGCGTACAGCGCGTCCATTCTCTCATTTCGACCGCAGCCGAGACAGAACGCTAGCAAGGCCCAAACCACTACGAAATAAATCACGCAAAGCTATGCCTAGCATACGTAGTCTGCTCTTCCAACTTCGGCGGCCGCTTGTTTAATCTCAGGTGGTTGACACAGTATTAAATTTCGTGTTACCTTCGGATAACTGGTAATGCATCATTTATCGCGCTTTGGCGTTTCGCTGGAAGAGGACCTATTGACAGCCTTCGATCAGAGCATCGCGGGAGTCGGCTATCAGAATCGCTCCGAGGCGATCCGCGATTTGATTCGCGACCACCTGATTCAAAAGAAGGTCGGTCAGGGAGATTCGGAGGTTATCGGCGTCGTCACCCTCGTTTATGACCATAGGGTACACCGTCTGAGCGACATTCTAGCTGATATGCAGCACAAAGCCGAAGTTACGGTGAACGCCAGCCTGCACATCCATTTGGACGAGCATAATTGTCTGGAAGTGATTGTCATCCGTGGACGAGGCGACAAAGTCCACGAGATTGCAGGCAAGCTAATCTCCACCAAAGGCGTGCAAAACGGCAAGCTGGTGACGACAACGCCGGAGATGCAGCGCTAAAATTTTTTTGCGTTACGGTAACACGAAACTATAAATGATGCTATCATGGCGCTGCGTGCCGGACTCGAAAGCGACGTAACATTAACAATTGAAGTCGATCCCGAGGGCAAAGTGACCAAAGCGGAAATCACCAAGAGCGGTGGTTCAGGCTTCGATAAAGAAGCGCTCAAAGCCGTCAAAGAGTCCCGCTTCGAGCCTGCGCAACGAGACGGCCGCAACGTTGCCGCGGAGTTTATCTATATTTATCGTTTCCGGCTTAAGAGATAGACAGAAACCCGACACACGCAAAAGGGAGGTTTGACATGGCAAGCTCATCGCACTCTTCGCATCATCATGATCACGATCCCCACAATTGGGCATCGCCGGACTATGTTGCTAACTGGACCAAAGGACAAGATCAAAAGGAAGCCAATCGTCAAAAGGCTTTCGATCTCATAGCCAACACGATTCCCTACGGCAAAGAACAGGCGATCACGATCTTGGACCTCGGCGCCGGCTACGGCGCGTTGACCAAGTTTCTGCTCGAGCGTTTTCCCATCGCCACGGCGATTTGCCAGGACGGCTCGGCAGAGATGGCCAAACTCGGCCACGAGCGCATGCAGGATTTCAAGGACCGCTTTGCCTACGTCCTCGCCGATTTTAGCCGGCACGGTTGGAGCAAACTCATGCCGGGACCGTTCGAGGCGATTGTCTCTTCGATCGCAATTCACAACGTCAACAGCCCGAACATCATCCGCGGCATCTACGAGGACGCCTACACGCTGGTTCGGCCCGGCGGCTGCTTTTTAAATTTCGACCGCCATGAGCCGCCGATCGAAGAGCAAATGAAGTGGTTGCGCGGCGCGGGCTTTAAAGACGTGCAATGTTTTTGGCAAGATCAAAACCGGGCGCTGTTCGGCGGTTTTAAGAAAGGGTAACGGATCGATGCAGCGAATGCGTGCAATATTGCTGACTCTGTGTTGTCTCTGCGTGGTCTCAGCTTGCGGCAAGAAAGAAGAGCCAGAGCCGGTCGCGCCTGTAAAGAAAATCAACGTCGTCACCACCGTGGCGCCGATCACTTCCATGGTCGAGAACATCGGTGGCGATAAGATCCGTCTCACCGGCATCATTCCCGAAGGCATCAACTCGCATACTTTCGAGCCGGTGCCGTCCGACGTCAAGATTCTCGCCGAGGCGGATCTACTCATCGTCAACGGTCTGGAACTGGAAGAACCGACCCTCAAGCTCGCCAAGGCGAACATGAAACAAAACTCGGCTCTGTTGCGGCTCGGCGACAAGACGATCACGGAAAAAGAATACATCTACGACTTCAGCTTTCCCAAGAGCCACGGGCATCCCAACCCGCATCTTTGGCTCAATCCGCAACATGTTATGCGTTACGCCGCTTTAATCCGCGACGAGCTCGTTCGCATCGATCCCGAAAACAAATCCGCCTACGAGCAAAACGCCGCGGCATACTCAAAAAAACTGGAAGCGCTGGATCGGGCGGTGGAGGAAGCGGCCAAGACCATTCCCGAGAGCCACCGCCGCCTGCTCACTTATCACGACTCGTGGCCTTACTTTGCGCGGCGCTATGGGTTTCAAATCATCGGCGCGGTGCAGCCGTCGGATTTTTCCGATCCAAGCCCGCGGGAAGTCAAACGTCTGATCGATCAGATCAGGAAAGAGAAGGTTCCGGCGGTGTTTGGCTCAGAGGTGTTTCCCAGCC
>JBOHVN010000132.1:0-5329 GCA_050735675.1 Binatia bacterium
CCGACATCTATAACGATCACCGGGTGCCACTCGACGCCTATAAACCCACTTTTGTGAAAAGCCTCGCTATAGTGCCCATCCGCTCTGAAGAACCCATAGGCGCGATCGGGGCATACTGGGCCAGCAATCACCAGGCAACCGAGGCTGAGCTCGACGCGTTGCAGTCTTTAGGCGATTCCGCCTCGCTGGCAATCGCTAACGTCAAGCTGATTGAGAGCCTGGAAGACGCCAGCCGGCGCAAGGACCAGTTTCTCGCAATGCTTGGCCATGACCTGCGAAACTCTTTGGCTCCGCTTCTAAGCGCGGTGCACGCGATAGGCTTAAAACCGGGGGACATTGATACGGTTCAGCGAATGCGTGAGATTATGGACCGACAGGTGCAGCACATGTGTCGGATGCTCGATGGGCTTGTGGATGTATCGCGCCGCACCTCCGGCAAGGTAACAACCAAACGCGAGCGACTGGATTTCGAATCACCTGGTTCGGAAAACGATTGAAGATCGCCGCGCTGTTTTTGATACGTCCGGGTTGATACTGCACGTCGAGCTACCGGACGCACCCATCTGGTGCATCACCAGTGGCTTCTTAGCCGCGTAATTTCACGCCCAGTACGTCGTCCGATCGGTGGGAATGTGCTGCAGGATTTCACCGGGGACGTACTCTTCCAGTTTGATGCGCGCCATCGCCTCATCCGGACACTTCGATACCGGCGAAAACGGCCGGTCCAACGGCCGCGTGGCGTCAATGATCATACAGGATGTTTTGATCTCGTCCTCCAGCGAAGGATCGAGCATGTTGCCGCGAAAGAGCGGTGGCATAATCGAAACTTGGCGATGCGGTTGCACCCGGGTGGCCAATGCCCAAAGAACATCCGTGGGATCGTAGACGTCGATGTCGTCGTCGAATACGAAAACATTTTTCGCATGATCGAAGGTCAACGCCGCGGCGGCGGCCCGTCCCGGATCGCCTTCCGACATTTTCTTCATCGAGATGAAAATATTGTAATTCGCCTGGCGCCCGAGCTTGCACACCGCCTTGACGCCGGGCACCGCTTCGCGGCAGCGGCGTAAATACGCGCCCTCGCGCGGCAGATCCATCCACGGCTTGTCGCCTTCCGGCGTAATCACCGACTGGTACATCGCGCCGTTGCGGTAATTGATCGCCCGGACCTCGTACTCGACGCAGCGGATGAATCGCTGCGGGCCCAGATAACCCGGCGCCTCACCGAAAGGTCCTTCGACCACGCGCTTGCCCGGAACGAGCGCGCCTTCGATGACGATCTCGGCGTCGGCGGGAATCAACAAATCATCGCCCCACGTCTCCGACGGCGTGAGCCGCAGCGGCTCCTGAAGATAGCCGCCGATGATGTCGAGCTCGCTCACCTCGAAAGGTCCGGTGTAACACGCGCCGATATGATAGGCGGGGTGATGGCCCATCACCGTCGCCACCGGCGTTTCCATGTTTTGCGCTTCGTAATCGCAGTACATGCGCCACAGGTGGCGCGGCGAGGCATAAAGCGCCGTGCGATTCGGCGACTTGATCTCCATGCGATGATACGAACAGTTATAGATACCGCTCTTCCGGTCCTTTGTGATCGTCGACAGCGTGCTGTAGGGGCCGCCGTCCATCTCGTAGTGGCGCATGAACGGCAGCTGATGGAGATCGACGTCGCCGCCGCGCTTGATCACCTGCTTCACCGGCGCGTCTTTCTTATCGACGATCATCGGTGGAATTGGCCGCGCTTCGCGCGCCAGACAAGCCTCGGCCATCTCGCCGCGCGTCATCTCGCGCGGGAAATTCAAAGCGATCTGGGTTTTTCTCTGCGAGATCTCGCAGTTGAGAACGAGCTTGAATTCGCTCACCTTGCCGTGCAGATTGAGCGGCTGGTCAAATATGGCGATGGGAAATTTCTTCTGCGCGCCGAGATGTTTGATGATCGCGGTGGCATCATAGTGCGCCGGGTCGATCGACTTTGCGATATGGACAACTTCATTGGGAATCTCTCTACGGCACTCGTCGAGAAACGTGCTCAAGCTCTTGGGCATAAAACCTCCAAGTCACCGACAAATCCGAAATCAAACCACTCAAACCCGAATGACTAAACCGGAAGCTGACTGTGCGTTGGGAAGCCTCCGTGAACAAAGCTGGATGAGTATAAGAAAGAACGCCCGGAAGTCAATTAAACCGAATCAGAGGTCGCACTTCGTTCAAAACAGGGCAGACACATAGAGTCTGCCCCTGCATAAATGACATTGCGCTCTGCCGCGTATCGGCGTTTACTTTCCGTTGGACGCTTTGCCTGAGCTGTAAACTGAGGCACACAATGTCTTGTTGGAAGCGGTCAAAGGGCCGATTCGAGCTACCGCAACAGATTTGAAGGTTGGCGCAATGATACAGGACGTTGCTACCGATTTGACTCGTTGATATTTTGAAAGTTATTGAATAGTAAACTTAGTTTTGTCAGAGGGAGAGACTTCCATGCTGAAAACCACAGGCCTGATCGCCGGCCACTATGAATGCCGCTCGTTCGCCGACACTTTGCCGGTCTTCACCGATCTATTAGCGATGGAAGTCGTCGAGCAAAAAGTGGGCGAAGCAACGCTCAAGCACCCTAATACCGACTGGCGCTTGATCGTCCATGAAGGCGGGCCCAATGCCCCGGAGAAAACCTTTGACAACCACTACGGCTTTCGCGTCGCGAGCCACGAAGAGGTCGAAGCCGCATGGAAATATATCGAAGCCAATAAGGAAGAATACCGTCTTAGCAAGATCACCAAGCCGCAAAGCGCCCACTTCGCCTACTCGATCTATTTTCGCGAGCCCGGCGGCAATCACCTCGAAATCGAGTATTACAATCCCGGCGGCGCGCTGCATGGCCGCTCGCACACCGCCGGTCACTGGGACAATCCGCTATCGAGCGACCGCTTTCCCGGACGCGGCTATCTGCCGCAAGCTTTTACCCACGGCACGCTGCAGTGCGACAGCGTCGAGAGAAGCCGGCGCTTTTATGTCGAGGTTTTAGGATTGGAGATCGCCGCCGGTTTCAATACCGCCCAATACATCAAACATCCTTCGACGCCCTGGTACATCGTCGTGTTGCAGCGAAGTCCGCGGCAATATCTAGCGCCGGTGAATCGTTTCACTCTGCAGCTTGGTTCAGCCAGCGAGGTCGAACAAGCCCGCCGCGACTTTTCGACAAACGGCGATGCCATCGGCATCAGCGATCTCGGTAAACTCGACCAAACGAACGGCAGCGTCAATTTTATTTTCAGCGACGTGGATAAGAACTGGTGGGAGCTGACGGCGAAAGCCTAGCAGTTTGTCGTGCCGGCGGAGGCCGGCATCCAGGTTCATCCTCGGATTCATGTTCAAAAATTCTCCTGGATTCCGGCATACGCCGGAATGACAGACACGCGCGTCTTGAAACTCAGAACCCTTGGCGCAGAGCCCCGGGGCCGTCGAGTGGCAAATCGTTTCGGTTAGCTAAATTTTATCCACCCGCGAGCCTCAGCTTGTTTTTGGCGCTCTTGCCGATCTTGTTGCGCGGGAATTTCTCAGCGATATGTTCGAGCAGGTCGATCCCCAAGCCGCGCTCCTGACCGGCGCGCTCGGCCAAACTGAAACCGAGGGCGAACAGGTCTTCGGGCGCCAGGCTCTTTTCCTTCTTGAGCGTTTCAAACAGCGGATACGCCGAGCCGCGATAAAGATCGGTCAACAGTTCGACGGCGGGATGTTGGCGGTTGCTGGCTACCGTGTGAGAGTGCAGTTTCAGCTGTGCCAAGGCGAGATGAAATTTATTCTCCGGCTTGACCGCGGGAAAATCCTTGAGCGGCATTAAGAATCCTACCGCTTCCTTGAATTTCTTCGTTTTCACCAGCTTGGCGCCGTGTTCGGCGAGCTGGCGGTAGGCGAACTCGGCGTCGGCCCGCTTGAGCACGTGGAGAAATGCCGTGTGAATCCGCTCTTCGTGCGCGATCGCTGCTTGCAGCCGTGTCCACAGCGCATCTAACGTGTCCTGCCGCCACTTTCCTTCGAACGACGGCAACAGCTCGGCGATGCTCCACGCCTTACTCGCGTCTTCGCAAGCCGTCAGTTCCTTGAGTAATGCCGCGCGCGCCTCGGGGATTTTGCGCAGCGAGCTGGCGGCGACGTCGCGCTTGCGATAGTCCGGATCGCCCAATTGTTCGACCAGAGTGCGGACCGTTGCCGGCGTGCCGACGTCGCCCATCTTCCGCAGCGCGAATTTTGGCACGTCGGTGTGCGGGCTCTGCATCAGTTTGGCGAGCAGCGCGCGGGAATCGCTCGGCAGCTCGTGCGCATCGAGCAGATCCAAAGTAAGCCGCGCCGCTTCGCTGAATTCCTTCTCTTCGAGTATCGGGAACAGCTTCGCATACTCATCTTTGCGGATATCTTGCTCGCGCAGGCAGCGCAGCAGCGCCACCAAAGCATGCGCGCGCACCGCCGGATGCTGGTTGGCGCCGATGAATTTAAACAACCAGCGCCGCGCCGCCGGCCGGCCCAGTTGCCCTAACAAGCGCATCGCCGAAACTATCGCGGGCCGTTGATCTTTCACATCGAGCTTCGCCGCAAAGGACTCGACCTCGTCGTAGAGAGCGTCCAGCTCTTTGGCATCCATCTCGCGCAGCGCCGGCGTCATCAGGTCGCAGATCACTCGGTTTGCCTCATCCGTGCCGCTGGCCAGCAGTTGCAGCAAACCTTTCATCCCCGCCTTGCCGCGCACCTGGCACAGCACCCGCGCGGCATTGAGCTGCCAGACCCGGCTCGCGCCCGCCAAACCTTGCAGCAGCGGCGGAACCGCCGCCTGGCCGGCGCCGCCCAGCGAGCGCACCGCCCGCTCCTGCATTTCTTTGTCCGCGTCGTCGAGCATCCTGAGCAGCTGCGCGATATTGTTCTTCGGCTGGACTTCCTCGAAGTAGCGCAGCGCGTAATCTTTGAGCATTGGATTGGGCTGATCGAGCAATGTCCCGACCAGCTTCACCACCGCGGCGTTGTTCGCTTTGAGGCCGCCCAACACGACCAACGCCGCGCAGCGCTGCTCGATGGTGCCCTTTTCGACCAGGGTTAAAATATCCTGCAAAGTGTTATCCATAAATTATACTCTGTCCCCTACTTCCAACGTGATCCAAGCATAAAAGTCAAGGCAGGCGTCTTGTAGGGGGCGACCCCGTGGGGTCGCCCGTTCCAGAGGGCAGACAAAGAGGTCTGCCCCTACATCGACAACCATATGAACGCGAATTGGACCGCCGCGTTGGCTTGACACTCAGCCGGATTGGCAGTACGCGAAAGCGTAGCGCGTAATCAGGAGGAA
>JBOHVN010000133.1:0-1777 GCA_050735675.1 Binatia bacterium
TCATGCCCACTTTGGCCGACCTGAGCGCATCGCCGAGAGCCTTGTCCGTGAGCTTGCTCAAAGAGCGAAGCAACGCCAATTCTTTCGGCGTCTTGATCTGCCGCGCCTTGTTGAAGATCGCGTCCGCTGCGAGCCACTGAACAGCCGGAAGATTCTTTTGCAGAGTGGCAAAATCTTTCGCCGGTAGAAAATCCAACTCGATCCCAACGCTGCCGCGATCGAGTTTCAAATCCTTCAGCGCGTCAGCGAGCTTGTCCATCGGATCGTCGGTGAACTCGCGATAAATTCTCAAATTGTCGATCCCCGCGTGCGCCTTTGCCGTAGTCGCCTCCATATCGATGGCGACCATCGAGAGATGCCCATCGCCGGTGACGATCACGGCCGCGTGCCGCCAGCGCATCAGCGACTGCGACGGCACGACGAAGCCGCTGACGTATGCGACATTTTCCGGCGAGATGGCGATGATGGCATCGAGCTTTTCAGCGGCGGTGCGCCTGGTAAGACGCGCAATGATTTCCGGGTCCATGATGATGTTTGCTTGTGAGAATAACGGTTGGTCGGAAAAGCGTCAAGCCAAGTCAACAGCAGCGCGGCTTGTCCAGCGCCGCGTTGAAATGACCTATTTGGGGATCACAGGCTTTCGGTGCTCTTGGTTAGAACGAGAAATCGCCGCTGAGGGCCGCGCGCGGAACCAACAAGCTTAGGCACGATTATACTGGCTTTAGCTACGAAATGCGCGCAACAGTCGAGGCGGCAATGGTGCGGCGGCCCGCGCGAACTACTTGGCGCTTAGCTCTCGGCGAACTTCTCTTAGCAGGCGAAAATCGACCACCTTATCGACCGGGATCTCGCCGATGTTTTTCTCCATCTTGCGGATGAGATCGAAGTGAACCTTGAGTTGCTTCTCGCCGATGATGCCGTCGTCGTTTAGCGCCTTGATGATGGCTTGATAGGAGCCCTTGGCGATCTCGGCATCGACTTTCCACTCTTTCTGAATCACGCCGATGGTTCCCTCGGGATTTTCCTTGGCGTAGCGCAAGCCGCGGTAGAGCGCTCTCACGACTTTTTTAACTTCTTGGGGATGCTCCTTGATGCGCTGATCGGTAGTGGTGTAGCCATTGCTGGCGAACTCGACGACGTCGCCGACGAAGGAGACTTCGTTGAAGCCTTCCCGTTTGAGAATGGCGACGGCGGGCACCGGCACGATGATCGCGCTCACCGAGCCCGCGCGCAGCGCGGCCATGCGCGTCCCCTCGGCGCCGATTTGAATCAACAGCGCATCTTTCTCCGGTTCGATGCCAAAATGTTTGAGGGCCAGGCGCGCCGAAAGGTCGGAAGTGCCGCCGAATTGACTGACACCGACTCGTTTGCCCTTGAGCTCGGCCACCGAGTGAATATCTTTCTGCGCCACCAGATAATACATCGGCCGGTCGGCGCCGTAGAAGATCGCTTTCAACGGCAGCCCGCGCGCCGCGAGGCGCAAGCCTGAATCGGCGAGCCCGTGATACTGCACCTCTCCAGCCAAAAGCGCATTTTGAGCGATCGACGGCCGCAGGCGCGGCAGCTCGATATCCAGCCCCTCGTCTTTAAAAAACCCCCGATGCACCGCGACAAACAGCGGCAGATAGCCCATCGAATTTCCCGGCAGCGCGAACTTGATCGGTTGGGCAGCTAGATCGGTCGGTTGGGAAATGGTCAGGGTAAAGGCAACCGCCGCAATAATGAAGCCGCGAAGGAAAATATCGTGCATGTATTGGAGCCTCCCGAATCGACAATA
>JBOHVN010000134.1:0-41036 GCA_050735675.1 Binatia bacterium
TCCGTGTAATGATGCGATGCGAGAGAGCTTTCGTTGAGCAACGAAAAGACCAAGAGCACAAGCGTAATCAGAACCAAGGTAGAATTGCCGGCTTTTCGGTCGCGTATTTTCCAGGAATTGTCCACTAGCGAATTCTTGCATTAAACGGTAAGTCACTGTCCCGTTTAATTAGACGATCCGTTGCGCGCACGGACGACGATGAGATTAAACTCTCGCCAAGTCGATGTCCAGCGGAGCGTCTTTCGCGGCTAAAATAGCCGCGCTCGTGGTTGGTAAGATCGGATGTGGCGATCGATTCGTTGGGTTTGGTTGCGGGGCCGGGATTTGAACCCGGGACCTCAAGGTTATGAGCCTTGCGAGCTACCAGACTGCTCCACCCCGCGCCATGACTTGGAACTAAACTTCTACCCTGCGTATTTGACGGAGTCAAGTTAGGAACAGGAAATGAGCGAAAAATTTCAAAACCCGTTATTGACCGTCGATATTATCATCGAGCTTGCGAGCGCCCATATTGTTCTCATCGAGCGCAAAAATCCGCCGCATGGTTGGGCGCTGCCGGGAGGATTCGTTGACTACGGTGAAAGCCTCGAAAGCGCGGCGGTGCGCGAAGCCAAAGAAGAAACCTCTCTCGACGTGACCCTGACGGAGCAGTTTTACACCTATTCCGATCCGGCCCGCGATCCGCGCCATCACACGGTCTCGACGGTTTTCATCGCTACCGCCGAGGGTGTTCCGCAGGGCGCGGACGATGCCAAATCCGCGCGCCAGTTCGACGAACATGATTTACCTCGGCCGCTGGTTTTTGATCATGAGCAGATCCTGCGCGATTACTTTAATTTCAAGAAAACCGGCCGGCCAAAGCCAAAGCAGCCGAAGATTTAATACAATTTCCGAACTGCCGCGCGGATCCGTGCGCAACCTTTTTCGATATCTTCGAGCGCGGCCGCGTAAGAGAAACGAATGTGCTCGTTGGAGCCAAAATCTTCTCCCGGCACCGCCGCGACTTTGGCTTCCTCGAGCAGGTACTCCGCGATATCGCAAGGCGAGCTCAGCTTCCTTCCTAGTCCGGATTTGTTCAGCAGGCCGCTCACGTTGGGGAACACGTAAAAGGCCCCCTCCGGCTTGCGACAGGTGATGCCGTCGATGGCATTGAGCCGGTCGACGATGACATCGCGTCGTTTGTGAAACTCGCGAACCATGATCGCGACATCATTTTGTGGGCCGCGAATGGCTTCCAATGCGGCCGCCTGGGCGATGGAGGTCGGATTCGAAGTGCTCTGGCTTTGAATTTTGCCCGCCGCGGCGATGATGTCGCCGGGGCCCAGCGCGTAGCCGATGCGCCATCCCGTCATCGCGTAGGTCTTCGACACGCCGTTGACGATGATCGTGCGATCGCGCAGCGCCGGACAGAGCATGACGATGTTGTAGACCTCAAAGCCGTCGTAGACGATTTTTTCGTAAATGTCGTCTGCAAGAATCAGGCAATCATGTTTTTCGAGAATTCCTGCGAGCGCCAGCAGTTCGTCCCGGCTGTAACTTGAGCCCGTCGGATTGCACGGGCTGTTTAAAAAAAATATTCGCGTGCGCGGCGACAGCGCGGCTTCGAGCTGTTCCGGTTTGATGCGAAAGCCGCTGGACTCGTTGGACGGAATGAGCCTCGGCAAGCCGCCGGCTAGTAACGCCATATCCGAATAGCTCACCCAGTACGGCGCAGGAATCAGCACCTCATCCCCGGGATCGACCACCGCTTGTAAAATGTTATAGATCGAATGCTTCGCGCCGCAGCTCACTAGGATGTCTTCTTTGCGGTAGCGAAGATCGTGCTCTTGCCGGTACTTTTCGCTAATCGCCTCGCGCAAGGGCTCGATGCCCTTCACGTCGGTATATTTAGTCAGGCCTTGGCGGAGGGCGTCGACGGCGGCGGCCTTGATGTGCTCGGGCGTATCGAAGTCGGGCTCGCCGGCGGAAAAATTGACCACGTCGACGCCTTCGGCGCGGAGCTTCCCCGCCTTGGCCGCGATCGCTAATGTCACGGAAGGTTTTACGAGCTTGGTTCTCTCCGCGAGTCTCGTCATGCACTTGGTTCCTTAAGCTTGAATTTCTCTTTGAGCTTTTTTAACACATTGTCGGGCACCAGACCCGAAACATCTCCGCCCAAGCTGACCACTTCTTTCACCAGGCGCGAGCTGATGTAAAATTCCGACTCGCCGGTCATCATGAATAAGGTTTCGAGTTGCGGCTTGAGCCGATGATTCATCATCGCCATTTGAAACTCGTATTCAAAATCCGACACGGCGCGTAAGCCGCGGATGATCACCGTTGAGTGCTTGCTTTCGGCGTAGTCGACGAGCAGACCGTGAAAAGAGTCGGCTTGCACTCGCCCTTGTTGATCGGTGAACACGTCATCGATCATGCGCAGGCGTTCTTCAACCGTGAAGAGCGAACGGTCTTTGTCCGGGTTGGTTGCGATGGCGACGATGACTCTGTCAAACACCCGAAGCGTGCGCGTAATGAGATCCACGTGCCCGTTGGTCATCGGATCGAAGGATCCCGGGTAGATGGCGATATGGTCGTTGGTCATAATTTATCCTTAGGGAGCTGAATTGATTTCCGCGGCGCGCGTGTAGAACGACAGCAGAGTATCACCATAACGCCGCTGATCGTGCAACTGGAGCGAATCATAGCGCGGCTTTACGCTCTCTCGCGCGCTGTGCTCGAGGACCAGCGTACCGGTCGAGCGCAGGAGTCGGCACTGGGCAATGATTTCCAGCGACCGTCGCGCCAGGCCCTCCTCGTAGGGCGGATCGAGAAAAATAAAATCGAAGCTTGCTTTCCGGCGCGCTAAGACTCGCAAGGAACGCGCTACCGGCGCCAGCCAGACGGCCGACCGCGCCGTGAATCCCAATCGGCGCAGGTTATCTTTTATCGCCGCCGCCGACCGGGCCGATGCGTCGACCAGAAGCGCGTGATCGGCTCCTCGGCTCAAGGCTTCGATGCTCAAATTGCCCGTGCCGGCGAACAAATCGAGCACCTTCATGCCGGAAAAATCGCGCGGCAGGATGTTGAACAGCGACTCTTTGACTCTTGCCGCTGTCGGTCTTACGGCTTGCCCTTTCGGTACGCTCAGCCGGCGTCCCTTTGCTGCTCCTCCGATGACACGCATTTAGTTTTCCTTACTCAACGACACATGTTTCGGTAGCATCGTACGGTCTACTCGTCCACGCGTAAAACGATCTTGCCGAATTGTTGGCCTTGCTGCATTCGCTGGTGCGCGTGGTTGGCGTTACTTAATGGTAAAACTTGGTCGATAATCGGTTTGCGGCACGAGCCGTCAAAAAAGTTCAACACCCGGCGAAATTCTTGACGCGTCACGGATCTCGCCGCAAAGATCGTTAAATGGTTCCAGAAAATCCGCCGCAGATCAGTTTTCGGAGTCGCGCCGGCGACGGAGCCGCAAGTGACCAATCTTCCGCCGCGCGCGAGCGCGGCCAGGCCGGCGCTCCAAGCCTCGCCGCCGACGTTGTTAACGACCACATCGACGCCGCGTTTGCCGGTCAAACGTCGCACTTCTTTGGCCAGCTCATGGGTCCGGGAATCAATTCCATGGTGAGCGCCACGTTCTGTCGCGGCGGCCAATTTCTCCGCGCTGCGGGAAGTCACGAACACGCGCGCGCCGATGACCCTTGCCAACTGAAGAGCGGCGCTGGCAACGCCGCCGCCAGCGCCGATGATCAAAATGGATTCGCCCGGTTTGAGATCGGCGTGCGTGAACAGCATGCGCCATGCCGTCGCATAGACCAAAGGGAAGGCGGCGGCTTCTTCAAACGACAGTCCGGCCGGTGCGGCGAAACAGTTTTTGGCGGGCACCCGCACGTATTCGGCATAAGTGCCGTCCTCGCGGTCGCCCAACAGGCGCCTTTCACCGCACAGGGACTCCTGTTCATTGGCGCAGAGCTGGCAGTGCCCGCACCCAATCACCGGATAGAAACAAACGGCAGCGCCGGGCTTGACGTTGTTGACTGCGACGCCGACAGAAACGACGATACCCGCTCCATCGGCGCCAAGGATCCGCGGAAACGAAACCTGGTTGCAAACAGAGCCGGCGCGTAACGTTAAATCGACACGGTTTACGGCCGCTGCTTTCAGATTAACGATCACATCGCTGGGCGATCGCAGTTGCGGATCCTCGGCATCCTCGTAGCGCAGCTGATCGCTGCCGCCGTGAGCGTGGATTCGTACAGCCTTCAAGAAACATCCTCAAGAAAATATATTTTCCGTTAACAGGCAGCGGTGGAGGCGGCAAAACACATTGAAAGGCGGGTGCCGCTCATTGACGGTTCCCGCCGTGATGGGCAATGCCTCCCGGTCGCTGGAAAATGAATAGTCGATGGCCTAACGCGGCGCTTTAGGCCGAAAAAGACGTGCCGCAACCGCAGGTGGCGGTGGCATTGGGGTTGGTGAATTTGAAACCGCCGCCGTAAAGGCCGCCGACAAAGTCGATCACCGTGCCGGCCAAATAAGGGGCGCTCGCAGTATCGACGTAAATTTTTACGCCGTTTCGGTCAAGAACCATATCTTCAGGCCGCTGCTCAATGTCGAAGTCCAATTTATAAGAATAACCGGAACAGCCGCCATCCGTTACGGCTATGCGAAGGCCGCAGCCAGAGCGCGAATCCTGCGCCAGCAGCTTCCTGATTTGCTCGGCGGCGCTCTCCGTCAGCCCGAGGTCCAGATTTTCTTTGTCGGTCGTTTCCATAGATCCCGCTTACTTGCTTAAAGAGTATTGCTCGTTTGGGAACAAGTCAAGGGACGGTATCGCCGGGCAGTGGTTCAGTTAGGTCAAGATCTCTCACGGAGTTAACCCTAGCGCAGCCGAAGGGTTCGAGATGACAAATCGCGTATTTAGTTGTCAGATTTGTGGCGTACCTGAATGAATCACGACCCATCGCGAGCGAAGAAGATGATCAGTTTTCAAACAACGCCCGGGCAAAGCTTGCCGGATCGAAGGGCTGAAGATCTTCGATTTCTTCGCCGACGCCGATGTATTTTACCGGAACGGCGAGCTCTTCTTGAATGCTGATGATAACGCCGCCTTTGGCGGTGCCGTCGAGCTTGGTCAGGACGATGCCTGTGATGTCGGCGGATTCCTTGAAGACGCGCGCTTGCTGAAGGCCGTTTTGGCCCGTGGTGGCATCGAGCACCAGCAGCGTTTCATGCGGCGCGCCCGGCTGTTCTCGGGTGATCACCCGGCGGATTTTTTTGAGCTCCTCGATCAAATGGACCTTCGTGTGAAGTCGTCCGGCGGTGTCGATCAGCAGGACATCGACGCCGCGGCTTTTGCCCGCTTGCATGCCGTCAAAGACGACTGCTGATGGATCCGCGCCCGGGCGATGTTTGACGACATCGACGCCGATGCGCTGCCCCCAAACATCGAGCTGCTCGATGGCGGCGGCACGAAACGTGTCGCCGGCGACCACCAGGACTTTTTTGCCGGCGCCACGGTACTGCGCCGCGAGCTTGCCGATGGTGGTGGTTTTGCCGACGCCGTTGACGCCGAGGAAAAGAACCACCCAAGGACGCACCGATAGGTGCGGAATTTTTGGCGCGGCATGGGGGCTTTGGAGCATCTCGACCATGGCGGCCTGGAGCCGCGAGGCCATTTCTTGCGCCATATCATCGCTGTCATTGGGCGCCCGGCAGCGCAGCGCGGCGATCAGTTTTTCGCTGGCCTTCACGCCGACATCGGCAGCGATCAAGCTTTCTTCCATCTCGGCGAGCGAGTTTTCGTCCCAGCGCCGGTTTTGCAAGATCGCCCCGATCTTGTCGGTCCAGCTCTCGCGACTCTTGGTTAATCCTTGCTTCAGCCGTTGAAAAAACGATCCACCGTTCATGTTTTGATACTGTGAGAAGACACGCGCGGAGTCAACCGGGCGAGAGGAAAATCAGCGTGGCGATGGAAGGCTAGTTCATCAGGACGGAGACGACTTTAGAAACGCCGGGTTCCGCCATGGTGATGCCATAGAGCATCTCGGCGGCCTGCATGGTTTTCTTGTTGTGCGTGACCAATACGAATTGCGAGTGCTCGCTCATCTCTTGGATCATCTCGGTGAAGCGGTCGATGTTGGCGTCGTCGAGCGGCGCGTCGACCTCATCGAGAAAGCAGAATGGGCTCGGCTTGGTTAAAAAGATCGCGAACAACAGGCTCACCGCGGTGAGCGCTTTTTCCCCGCCGGAGAGGAGCGTGATCGATTGCAGTTTTTTACCGGGCGGTTGCACGATGATATCGACGCCGGTTTCCAGGTAATCATTCTCGTCAGTCAGCACCAACTTGGCCTTGCCGCCGCGGAATAAGCGCGGAAAAATCGTTTCGAATTTCTCATTGATCGCTTCGAAGCTTTCCTTGAAACGCAGGCGGCAGATGCGGTTGAGCTTGACGATGGTTTGCTGCAAGTCGGCGGTGGACTTCTCCAAGTCTTCTTTCTGCTGGTTCATGAAGCGAAAACGCTCGGTCAACTCCTCATACTCGTCGATCGCGGCCAGGTTCACCTCGCCCATGCGCTCCAAGCGGCCGCGCAGCTCGTCGATCTCCGCCGTTAATTCCGCTTGCGACGGCCTGCCCTCGGAGAATTCCGGGGCAAGCGAATGGAGAGTCGCGTCGTATTTCTCGCGCAGGTTTGTCGCGAGATGTTGGAGCTCGATGCGCTGCTCGGCGAGCGTTAACTGAATCCGCGGTTTTTCCTGTTGGCAGGCATCAGTCAGCGTTCGGTGCTCCTTGATCGTCTCGTCGATCTCGGCGACGCGCATGGAGATTTCCCGGTATTTTTGCCGGTCAGCCTGCAGCCGCTCTTCGAGCTGTTGCAGCTCGCCGCGGTCTTGGCGGAGCGACTGGTCGGTTTGCACGAGCGCCCGCTCGAGGTCGAGGCGCCGTCGCTGGAAATCAGCGATCTGTGCGTGGCGCGCGGCGATTTCCTGAGCGGTTTCTTCTTGCAGCTTTACGCGATTGGCCAAATTGACATGGGTGTTGTCCCGCTTTTCGCCCAAAGCCGCATTGCGAATGCGCGACTGTGTCACCGCCGCCTCGGCCGTTTCGAGCGCTTTGCCGATCTCGGCGAACTCGGTTTGCTTTTGAGCCAGCGCTTGTTCGCCTACCGTCTTTTCTTCTGCGCGCGCTTGGGCTTGATGATGACAGCGTTCAATTTCATCGGTGAGAAGCTGGACGGTCTTGTTCAGGTCGGCTTGCTCCTGAGACAGCGCCCGCACCACTTGGGTTAAGCGCTCATGCTCCTGGTTAGCGGCGCGATTTTCGTGCTCCAAACGTACCCGCTCGAGTTCGAGGCGGTGAATCTGAGCGCCCAGAACCGTCTTCTTGGTCTCGGCTTGATCGAGTTCTTGCTTGAGATTTTCGCTTTCGCGCTCTTCTCGGCAAAACTCCGCTTCGCGCTCGGAAAGAAGGATGCCGAGCTCGCGAATGCGCCGGCGCTGGGTGAGAAAGCTCCTTTCCAACGGCGCGCCGCTACCGCCGGTCACGATCCCGATCGGGTCGATCACTTCGCCTTCGGGAGTCACCAGCGTGCTGTGATAGCCGTTGCGGTTCCAAAGGGCCAAGCCGGCTTCGAGATTTTGCACCAGCATGACGTCGGAAAGCAGGTATTCGGCGACTTCGCGATAACCGTCCTTAACCGAAATCATTTCCATCAACGGTGCGACCACTTCGGCTTCGCCGAGCGGCAAATCCTTATGCGGCTTGCGTGACATCTCAATGGGGATGAAACTGCCGCGACCTGAAGCCTGGTGTTTCAAATATTCGATGGCTTCGAGTCCCTCTTGGTGGCTCTTGACGATGACGTATTGCAAACGATCACCCAAGACCGCGGTCAGCGCCTTTTCATAAGTTTCCGGCGCTTCAATCACTTCGGCTACCAAGCCATAGATTCCGTTCGGCGCGGACTGCTGTTTTTTGAGCATGATGGCGCGCACGCCTTCCTGATAGCCTTCGTAATTTTTTTGCAGCTCTTCGAAGGAGCGCAAGCGCGAGCGGTTCTCCTGAATCTGCTCTTTGAGTGACGAAGTCTTATCTTCCTGCTCTTCGCGGTTTCTGCTCAAGCCCTGCAATGTCGCGGTCGCCGCGGCAGCTTCGATCGTGCGTTCGCGGATTTCATTGACGCAGACTGCCAAGGACCGCGCGCTATCGCTCTGTTTCTCTTCGCACGCAGCCAGCGCCGCCGAAGTTTGCTCGACCTCGGCCCGGCCGCGCGACAGCTCTTGGGTGATTTCGTCGTGTCGGCGTTGTTTCGCCAGAGCGTCATTCTTGAGATTGACGATCTGGTTGGCGAGGTCGATCAGCGCCGTCTTTTCCTGATCCAACTCGGCTTGCAGCGCGCGGATTCGCGCCTGAAAATGTTCCAGCTCATTTTCTTTTTCGCGCAGGAATGATTCTTCAAAGAGCGAAAGCTGAATGAAGCTCTCCTTGGCTTTGTTGAGCTCGTCGATTTCCTGGGTGAGAATCCTGGTCCGCTCTTCGAGCTGTCCGAGAGAGGTCCGGGCTTCGGCTTCGCTCTGTGCCAGTTGCGTCAAGTCCTTGTGATAGAATTCACACTTTTGTTCGGCGCTCTGAATCGCCGCGCGGCGCTGATAAACGTTCTCTTGCTGGACTCCGATTTCGCGATCGGTTTCCATCAGCGACAGCCGGACCGCTTCACTTTCCGCTTCTTTGCCGTGCAGTGAGGCGAGGTGTTCGGCCAGGCGATTTTCCACGCCGGCGAGTTGGCTTTCTTGCCGAGTGATTTCCTGATTGAAAGCTTCGCGCTGCAAGAAGGCGAACGCGAGTTCTTTTTCTTTGAGATCGGCTTTGACCGCGCGGTATCGCTCGGCTTTTTTCGCCTGCAGTTCCATCGTGCGGATCTGCCGCTCGATCTCGCGCACGATATCGTTCATCCGGAGAAGATTTTGCTGGGTGCGCTCGAGTTTCTTTTCGGCGACGATCTTGCGGCTCTTGTACTTGCTCGTGCCGGCAGCTTCTTCGATCAAGCCGCGCCGTTCTTCCGGCTTCGCGTTAACCAGCTCATCGACCTTGCCCTGCTCGACGATCGAATACGCTTTGCTGCCGACGCCGGTGCCTAAAAACAGCTCGACCACATCTTTCAATCGGCAGTTGACTTTGTTGATGGCGTATTCCGATTCTCCGGAGCGGAACAACCGGCGGGTCACCATGATCTCGCTGAAGTTGCCGTATTCTGCTGGGCCGCGCCCGTCCTCATTGTCGAAGATGATCGAGACTTCGGCCATCCCCGTGGCGGGCAGGCTGTCGCTGCCGTTAAACACCACGTCTTCCATCTGGTGGCCCCGCAGGTGACGAGCGCTCTGCTCGCCCATGGCCCAACGCAAGGCATCAACGATGTTGGACTTGCCGCAGCCGTTCGGGCCGACGACCGCCGTAATGCCGGGGTTCATCTCCACGACGGTGCGATGAGCGAATGACTTGAAGCCAATCATTTCAAGGCGTTTTAAACGCATGGTTGCTTCTATCTAGGGAATTTTAAGAGCATTTTAGCCCAATGAAAGCTAGCCGCAATATTTCACAGCAAGTAGGAGCTGTCAAGAGAAAAACCCAATATACGGTGGATCGATAGATAAGTTACCGCAAGATATAGAAAACCGTTGCGCGGTTTTACCGCAGTATTCTGAAGGAAGAAATATTGCCAGAGCAGAAGTTACGGCAGGGGACAATGCGAGAGAGCCGCAGCGTTTATGCGCGTCGATTATAAAACTACATTTCGAGCAGTTCAGTGTTCCAGTAAGAAACATCGACGGTATTGAGAAAGGGCATCCATTCCTTGTAGCGCGACATGCTAAAGGTTTCCTGCATGAAGGGCGTCCATTGCGGCTTCAATGGTTTCTTTACCAGCGGCATATTCGCTTGCTGCGGCGTTCGGCCGCCTTTGCGCCGGTTGCATTGGTGACAGGAACAGACGACGTTTTCCCAGATCGATGAGCCGCCCTGGGAGCGGGGGATTACGTGGTCGAGATTCAATTCTTGACGCGGTAGGCGCCGGCCGCAATATTGACAGGTACACTTGTCGCGCGCGTAAATGTTATAGCGGCTAAAACGCACCTGGCGCTTGGGGACCCGGTCATAACTTACCAGCAAAATCACTCGCGGAACGCGGATCACCCGGTTGACCAAGCCGATGGTCTCATCGTGCGCCGAAATCGAAAGGTGGCTCCAGCTGGCAAAATCGAAGGTCTGATACTGGTCGTTGACGGCCTTAGCGATGCCCTGGTAGAGCAGCACGAAGGCGCGCCGCACCGAGGTGACGTGAATCGGCAGATAGGATCGATTAAGGATCAGGACTTTAGTATTGAGAATACCGTACGCTGGCGCCGTGGCCGGGTAGCTCATAAGCCTCTTTCGTTAACTCTAATACGGAGTGGACGCGAGCCGTTGTTACTCGTCCCAAAATATCGGGCAAGAGCGCCATTGTCAATTCATTCGCGTTCGTCGAACGCCGTGTTACTTGAAGTCACGGATAAATTCCTCTATAAACACAGCTAAATTTTGTGAACGATTTTAGCGGAGTCACTGCGTCGTCCTGTCACTCCTTCTGACATACTTCCCTCCAGTCCTGGCCGAATTATCAATTCGTATGAAGCAAGAGATCTACATAAGTTCGACGCCGCAAGAAAGCCGCATAGCACTCATGGAGGACGGCGTCCTCGCCGAGTTTTTGATCGAGAGAAAAGAAGAAATGGGCGTCGCCGGAAATATTTACAAAGGCAAGGTGGCGCGGGTGCTGCCCGGCATGCAGGCGGCGTTTGTCGACATTGGCATGGAAAAAGCCGGATTTCTCCATGCGTCGGATTTTTCCAGTGAACCGGAGGATGCTTCATTATTGAACGTATCGGGGGACGAGGTCGAGTTCGCCGAGCCGCCCAAGCGGCAACCGTCGCGCCGGCTGCCGCTGGAAAAGCAGATCTCGCGCGGCGAAGAAATCCTCGTTCAGGTCGCCAAAGACCCGCTCGGTACCAAGGGCGCGAGAGTTACGTCTCACGTGTCGCTGCCCGGGCGCTATATGGTCTTTATGCCGGATACGAAGCATATTGGTATTTCGCGCCGCATCGAGAGCGAAGAGGAGCGTAAGCGGCTGAAAGAGATTGCCCAGTCTTTGGGAACTGAAAGTGGCGGATTTATTTTGCGCACCGCCTGCGAAGGACGGAGCAAGCGGGAGATTCAACGGGATCTCGCCTTTCTCACCCGGTTGTGGAAAGGGATTCAGAAGAAGGCTCAGAGCGCCGCGGCGCCGGCGCTGATCCATCAGGATCTCGATCTTATCACACGCGCGATACGGGATTTTTTCTCTAACGATACCGAACGGGTGGTTATCGACTCGCCCAAGGACCAGCGCCGCGTGGTCGATTTTGTGCGCCACTTCATGCCGCGTCTCAGATCGAAAATCGTCACTTACACCGGCACGGAGCCGCTCTTCGAGCAGCAGGGCATCGAGGAAAAGGTCGCCAAAGCCTTGGAACGGCGCGTGTGGCTGCGCTCGGGCGGTTACATCATCATCGAACGTACCGAAGCGCTCACGGCCGTCGACGTCAACACCGGGCGGTTCGTCGGCAAGCGCAATCAAGAGGAGACGATCCTCAAGACCAACCTTGAGGCGACCCAGGAAGTCGTGCGGCAACTGCGTCTGAGAAACGTCGGCGGCATCATCATTATCGATTTCATCGACATGGAAAAGGAAGGCAATCGGAAAAAAGTCTATGACGCGCTCAAAGAGGCGCTCAAGAAAGATAAAGCGCGCACCAACATCCTGAAGATTTCCGAGCTTGGCCTGGTCGAAATGACGCGGCAGCGCACGCGTGAAAGTTTAGAGAACCAGCTGTTGCGGCCCTGCCCGCACTGCGAAGGGCGCGGGCGGATTAAGTCGTCGGCGACCGTCGCCTACGATGTTTTACGGGCGATCAAGCGCCAGCAGGCGAACGTCGAAAACGGCAAAAACATCGTCGTGCGCCTGCATCCCGACATCGCGAACTTTCTCTACGACGAAAAAAACAACAGCCTGGAAAATCTCGAACGCGAAATCAATCACCGCATCATCATCAAGGCGAGCCAGGAACTGCACCACGAAAAATACGAGATCGCCGAAGCGTGAAATCATTTCTTCGGCCAAGCGTGAATGTCGGAACCGGGCCGGAGTTTGTTCTGGTCGTAAGTTTCCCAGTGCGTGAACGCCGCCGGGCCGCGCCGGGGTTTCGCCTTGGGCCAGCTGCGCGCATGGCCGATCGGCACGACCCACAGTAGACGCAGCTCGTCGGGAACTTTAAACAGCGCTCTTAACTCCGCTTCGACCTCCTCGCGCACCGATACCCAGACCGTGCCCAAATTCATGCACGCCGCGGCAAGCATCATTTGCTGCACGGCGTTGGCGATGCTCGCCTGAAAGAGCTTCTCGCGGTCGGCGGGCTGGCGCGTCGTCAGATAAACTTGCTTGGTGCGCGCGTCGCCGCACACCAGCACGAGAACGCTGACATCGCCGACGTAGTCTTTCTTAAGCCCTTTGTAGTGTACCGGATCTTCCAATTTTCGCTGTTTCCATTCGCTGGCATAGATTTCCCGGACGCGCTTCATCTTCTTACGATCGCGCGTGACGACGAACTCCCAGGGCTGGGTGTTCGCTCCGGAAGGCGCCCAACGGGCGGCCTCCAAGATGGTCTCGAGCTGCCGATTGCTGACCTTGCCGCCTTTATAAACCCGCACGCTTCGTCTGGTGCGGATGATGCTCAACAGCTGGTCTGTCTTCGTGAGAACTCTTCCTTGGAATTCAATGTTGGTCAAAACCCGAGTCATGACCTCACCTCGATTCAGCGTCGCTCAGACGCCGATCAACGCCGCTGTTTCTCTATATCAGCAACAAGCGCGTCGCTCCAGTCATTTGGCCATGTCCTTCGATGGGGGCATGACTGCGGAAGGTCGACCGGTAAGGTTAACTCTCGCAGGCATCAGTGGGCGCGCCGGTTGTCGATTGTGGTTGACTCAAGTTCCGGGAATGGGTAGTTATGCCCTTGGCTTTTGTGGTTGCGCGGGCTAATTGATATACCCGGGTAGGGTGCAGCGTCGGAGGCAAGTCTGGTACTCTCGAGCGCCAAGCGGGGTAAGCCGCGATGATTTCCATCCGCAAACTCTGCAAAGCATTCACCGTTACTGACGGACAAGTAGCGGCTCTAAAAACCCTGGATCTAGACGTTGCCGAGGGCGAATTCTTCGTGATCGTCGGCGCCAGCGGCTCCGGCAAAACCACTCTGCTGCGCTGTGTGGCCGGACTCGAGTCACCGGACAGCGGTGAAATTCGCATCGCGGATCGCGCCGTGTTCTCGGATAACCCGCCGACGTGGATAGCGCCTCAGGAACGCAACTTCGGCATGGTCTTTCAGTCCTATGCCGTCTGGCCGCATTTAACTGTTTTCGAAAACATCGCTCTGCCGCTGCGCGAGGGCGCCCAAAAAATTCCCCGCAGCGAAGTCAATGGCCGCGTGCGTGAAGCGCTGCGCATGGTGCAGCTCGATGAGCAAAAAGACCGCTCAGCGACGCTCCTGAGCGGCGGACAACAGCAACGGGTCGCGTTGGCGCGCGCGATCGCGGTCAATCCACGGGTGCTGCTGATGGATGAGCCGCTCAGCAACCTCGATGCTCGACTGCGAGAAGAGGTGCGCGGCAAGATCCGCGATCTCGCCAAGCAGCTCGGCGCCACGGTTCTCTACGTCACTCATGATCAGATCGAAGCGATGGCCATGGCCGATAAGATCGCCATCATGAGCTTCGGCAGGCTGCTCCAATACGGCGATCCGATGGAGCTATACTGCCGTCCCAACTGCTCGGAGGTCGCCGACTTTTTCGGCTCGGTCAACTGGCTGACCGGCAGGCTGACCGAAGCAAAAATTGTCGAGACCAAGATCGGCAAGTTGGAAGTTTGTTTGCGCGGTGGCCTGAGCGGCCCGGAGGTTCTCGTCGGTTTTCGACCCGAGTCCTTGCAGATCGTCGATGGTTCGAATGCCTGCCGGCAGAATGCCTTCGAGGCAATGCTCCGATCGAGCACTTTTCTCGGCGATCAATTTGTCTACGAGGCGTTCGTTAAAGACTTACTGGTGATGGGCAAAAGCCGCTTGATTCCGATGCGCGACGACCGCCGCCTACAGCTCTACGTCGATCCTGCGGAGATCATGGTGTTCCCTCACTCGGAGAGCAAGGATCGCATCTTGGCGCCGGAACAGCGTAGTTGAGAAGAAGCCCGGAATGAAGTCAACTTGCTTTATCGAGTCGCGGGACAGAATCTGACCGGCATGCAACGCTGAGCGCAAGGGTTACTGTAAATTCTGAGAGGTTGACGATGGAAGCCGTACTGAGAATGCCTCGCCAGTTTGCGATTCGCTTACGCACTTCGCCATTATTGTTGACGTTGGCGGTGGCGCCGATGCTGGTTATCCTCATCCTGGTCGCCGCGCTCATCTGGATCAGCTTTCAAACCGGCATCGTCGGCACTCCCAAAGCGAGTTACACGCTAAAGAACTACACCGACCTTCTTGGCGATCCGTTCGTCCTTAAAGTCTTCTGGAACACTCTGATTTTCACTCTGGCGACGACCTTCACCGCGCTCGCCCTCGGGCTGCCGATTGCCTGGCTGACCGAACGGACGACCATGCCCGGAAAGGGTCTCGTGTACACGATTATGACGCTGGGACTGCTCATCCCCGGTATTTATACGGCGATGGGCTGGACTTTTATCGCCCACGTGCGCATCGGGTTTTTGAATCGCTGGCTCATGGACGTCTTCGCGCTCGAGCAGGGACCGATCAATATCGCCACGCCAGTGGGCATGGGACTCGTGCAGGGGCTCAATCTCACCGCCCTGGCGTTCATTTTGACCGCGCAAATGTTTCGCGCGATGAATCCGTCGCTCGAAGAGGCCGCGAAAATTCACGGCATGAGCTTTGCCGGCACGGTGCGCCGCATCACACTGCCGCTGGCGTTCCCGGCGATTTTGGCGGCGTTTATCTACATGCTGACGATCGGCATTGCCACCTTCGATGTTCCGGCGATTATCGGCCTCGGCAATCGCATCTACATGCTGAGCACCTATGTCTATCTGAAAGCCAACCCGCCCGACAGCGGTCTACCGCAGCACGGCATTACCGCCGCGTTAGGGACGGTGATGATTCTACTGGCGCTACTCCTTACCTGGTGGTACAGCCAGGTGCTCCGGCAGGGGCACCGCTACGAAGTGATCACGGGGAAGGGCTATCGGCCCGCTTTAATCCATCTAGGCCGCTGGTCAGTGCTCGCTTGGGGGCTGATCGCGCTTTATTTTCTCGCCACCAAATTGATTCCGCTGTTGCTGATCGCTTATGCGGCATTCACGCCGTATCTGGCGCCGCCGTCGTGGGAGATGCTCGGCAAGCTTTCCCTCGCCGGCTTCTACAATCTTAACTGGGACCTATTCTGGCGCGGGCTTTACAACACCGTCTTGCTCGTGGTCACGGTGCCGCTCATCACGTTGCTCCTGGCTTTCAGCATCTCGTGGCTGATCGTGCGCTCGCGCAGCCGCATGCGCTACGTTTTGGAATTCGGCGCGTTCTTGCCGCACGCGTTGCCGGAAGTGATCATGGCCATCGGCGCGCTGCTGCTGGCGCTCTTTGTCCTGCCCAAGTTCATGCCCCTGTACGGCTCGGTGTGGTTGATCGCTATCGTCTACGTCATCTCGCGGCTGGCCTTCGCCACGCGGGCGCTTAATAGCTCGCTTTTGCAGATTCACAAAGAGCTTGAAGAGGCGGCTTATACCGCCGGCTTGTCGCCGGTGCGAACGTCGTGGCGGATTCTTGTGCCGTTACTCCGTCCGACGCTCATGTCGGTATGGATTTGGTCGGCGATTTTAGTCTACCGCGAGCTCACCGTCGCGGTTTTCCTGATCAGCCAGGAAAGCATTACTTTGCCGGCGGTGATCTGGAGCTACTGGTTCTCCGGCGCCATCAATGAGGCGTCGGCGGTGACGCTACTCATGACGCTCGTGCTCACGCCGCTCATTCTGATTTTTTGGTGGTTCGGGCGGCGCCAGCTTATGCCGGAGTCCTAACCGTTGCAGAAATACTTAATTGACGCGTCTAATAATTAACGGACGAAACCTAACGGCTACTCAAATACGGAGGGAGGATCATATGATTCCTGATCGGCGGAGAAGAATAGGATTTTGCACCGCAATGATTTTTGCAAGTGGTCTGGTTTTCTCAATCCCAGCGAGCGATGCCGCGGCGGCGGAAAGCGGCAAAGCGCCCACCATCGCTGACCTGGTCAGTAAGGCCAAGAATGAGACGACGCTCCGCGCGCAGTGGGGTGCGGATACGCTGGACGGCGGGCCGGGGCTGAAAAAAATCGTCGCTGCGATGAACAAGAAGTATGGTCTCAATCTTCAGCCGTCTTTTACTCCCGGCGCGAACATGCAGGGAATGATGGCGAAGATCACGCGCGAGCTGGCGGCCGGCCAGCCGGCCAGCAGCGACGTGTACTTCGGTAATTCGCAGTCGATGCTGCAGGCGATGGAAAACAAGCCATTGATGCCGATGGATTGGCGCGCTCTGATCGAGCGCAAGTTCTTAGCGGAGCCCGGGTTTGATCCGATCGTGCCCGGCAACATCGGCGTCGCCATGGCCTCTACCTTGGTCGGAGCCATCTACAACAGTAATTTAGTCAAGGGAAACGACATCCCGCGCAAGCTCGAGGATTTGATGAACCCCAAGTGGAAAGGCAAGATCGCCTCGACACCGTATGCGGCTGGATTCAGGGAATTTGCCATGCCGGAACTTTTGGGCAAGGAGAAAATCGTCGATTTTGTCAAAAAGTTCTCCAAACATATCGGCGGGTTGATTCGTTGCGGAGAGATGGATCGCATTACCAGCGGTGAGTTCCTTATACTTGGGCTGGCCTGCGGCGATCAGGAAGTTAACATAGCGGAGCGCAAGGGCATTCCGCTCGGCTACGCGATCATGGCAGACGCCACAATTTCCCACACCCGCTATAGTGGAGTTCCAAAAAATTCCCGGGCGCCGAACGCGGCCGCTCTGTTTATTGCGTTTTTGCACACCGCCGAAGGCCAGAAGCTCATGTGGGATATCGACGGATTGGACCTCCATCTCTACGCCGAGTCGAACCAGAAAAAGAAGCTTGATGCGGCCAAGGCCAAAGGCGCCAAGGTCCTGATCAGCTCACCGCAATGGCTTAACAAGAACAAGCACTACGATGACACCCAGAAGGAGCTGGAAAAGATTCTTCGCGGCGAAGTGAGCTAGAGGCAGAAATATATTGCCACGAACACGTAGCAAGGGGCGGGTTTAAAACCCGCCCCTTGCTACAATGAATAATCAGTGATACTCGGCGCCGGGTAACGGATTCTGGACTGCTTCTTCCAGGGTTGTGGCGCGCTTCCACTCGCTGGACGGGCGGCTGCGGCCATCGGGGCCGACCTGGTCCATAGAAGCGTAGATCTCGATCTTGTAGCCGTCGGGATCGTAAAATTCTAAACCAGGATTGCCCCCTGGACCGCGCCGTCCCTCGTAGAAAATCGTCACGCCTTTCGACTTTAAAAACTCGCGGATTTTGAATAACTCCGAGACGGTGGCGACTTCCATGGCCATGTGGTCGAAGCCTACTTGGCCGCGCTCGGGAAGCTTGTTCTTTTCCGTTGCTTGAATCAGCGCCACCGAGTGGTGGTCCGTGGCGTTACGGAAGAACACCATGCCGTTCTCATTCTTGTCGGAGAAGTTAAAGCCCATGATGTCGGTCCAGAACTTCGTGCTGCGCTCGACGTCGCTAACGCTCAGGACCACGTGACCGATTTTCTTGATTTTTATCGGAGAATTTTCTTCCGCCATAAAAGGCTCCTTTCTGATTTAGATCGGCGCGGCAATGCCAAAGCCCGAAACTAAGGATTTTCTACCACGGAAGTTCGACCAAGGCAAAGTTAAAAAGAGCCGCGGTAAGCGGCTGCCGGGCGCTACTTTATTTGGAATCTGGCGACCAACTTGCGGCCGTAGCCGCGTAGCGTGCTCGCATCCAACGAACGGCGCTTGAGCATGTCGAGGCGGATCATTTTCCACTGGATGCTCTTGGCCAGCGCGAGCCGCTCGCCTTCGTCCTCGACATGCTTGAGCAGGTCTTCGATGGTGTGGATATCTTTGAGCAGCTCGGCTTCCGGCGGCAGCACGTTGGCATTCTTGAGCACCATGTAGCCGATCCGCAAATCATCCGGCACCCAGCTGAGATCTTCCAATTCGAGCGGCTTGCCCTTGCCGGGGAGATTGTCGAAGGCGCCGGCCCGCTGGGCTTCGAGGATACGCTGCTCGGCGACCCGGTGCATGAATGACACAGCACCGGTTTGCTCTCTCGGTCTCTTCATCCGCTTAAGCCTGCCGCCTTGCGGCCCTTGGTTTCTTTCGCCGCCAGCTCTTCCGGCGGGCGAACATGGCGGAACATCAAATAGAAAGCCACGTCGTTGATCAATTGTAACCCGCCGCCGATGAATAAGGGAAGAGTGAGCGAAACGCTTTGCATTAAATAGGTTGATATCGTCGGGCTCACACCGAAAGGCACGATGCGTGCCAGGCTCGTGACCCCGGCGGCCGAGCCGCGCTCGTCCGATTTGACCATCGCCATGGTAAACGACGCGCGCAAGGGGTTGTCCATGTAAGCAAAGAAGGAGCGGATCACGAGCAGCGCCGCGGCCAGAGCCAGGGTAGGCGCCAACGGCAGAACCAGATAGATCACCGATGCCAGGGCATGGGAGAACGCCATGGTTTTCACGACGCCGATTTTGCGCGCGACCACGGGAGCGCTGAGAAATGACAGCGCGGCAAGAAAATAGGAGGCAAAAAAGATAAAGCCGAGGGACTTTAGCTCGACTCCGAAGCGGAGAAAGAACCAATACGGCACCAGCGCGCCCGCCATGCCGGCGCCGAAGTTGTCGACTACCGCCAGCGCGGACATCTTGGTGACGAAAACTCCGCTGCTCTTGGACATTTTCCTTTCAGTTGTCCGCGGCTGGTATTGCTCGCTTATGGCCCGATACACGAATAGCAGCGCCACGCTGAATACGATGGTCAAAATGAAAAGCGGCTTGTACGACTCGACGTCGGCCCAGCCCCTATCCTCTTGCAGAAACTGCGGCAGCCCGCTGGCGAGAGCGCCTAAAGAACCCATGATTGACCCGACGCACGAATTGATGGCGAAGATTTGATTGCGATTGTCGGGCCGACACTTCTCTGCTAGTAAAGCTTCCTCTGCTGGATTGAATGGACCGCCTCCCGACCCGCCGCCTCCGGATCCGCCCGCGCCGACGTTAGCAATGATAACCGCAGCCAGGATGAAGAAAAGGCCTGTAAAGTAAACCAGGATGAGGTTGGAGACTATCGTCAGGAGAGCGAGAAGCATCAAAATGTTTCTGCGGCCCACCCGATCGGACAAATATCCCCAAAGCGCCGTAAGTACCGCCCCGCTCAAATACGCGACCGTGAAAATGACGCCGATCATGACGGTCGTATACCCGAGCCGGTCGAGATAGATGGCAAAGACGACGTTCAAATACGAAAAGGCGAAGGCACGGATGCCGCGCGCGGCCATCAGCAACTTGGCGTCCCGGTGTAAATCTCGTAGCAATCCCATGACTACGCGGTCACCGGTTGCGGTTTTGTTCCTTGTTCTTCCGGCGGCTTCACGTCGCGGAAGAGAAAATAAAAAATGCAGTCGTGCGTGAGTTGCAAGAAGCCGCCGATAAAGACGGGTACATTCAGAGTAAACGCTTGCATGAGATAGGCGGACAGAGTCGGGCTAATGGCGACGGGGACGTGGCGCGACAGCGTCGTAAAGCCCGCCGCGGCGCCGCGGTCTTCGGGACGGACGACGCCCATGATGAACGAGCTGCGCAGCGGGTTGTCCATGTAAGCGAGATAGGAGCGGATGATCGTCATCGCCGCAGCGACGGTAAAAGTCGGCGCCAGAGGAAGGATGAGCCAGATCGCCGATGCCAGCCCATGGGAAAATGCCATGGTGCGCACCACGCCGATGCGGCGCGCGATGATCGGCGCGGTCAAGAACGACATGGCCGCGAGGAAATAGGAGAGGAAGAACATAAGTCCCAACGACTTTAATTCAACTCCATAGCGGAGAAAAAACCAGTAAGAGATCAGCGGGCTGATGAGCCCGCCGCCCAGGTTGTCGATCATGCCGAGCAGCGACATCTTGACAACGAACCTGTTGGCCTTGGTCACCAGCGGTTTCTTTTCGCGTTTTTTTGGAACGTGGTGTTCGTCGATACGGGAATAGGCGAAGATTAAAATAACGCTGAAGAAGATGGTCAAAATGAACAGGGGCTTGTAGGAGGGGATCGGCCGCCAGCCCCACGCCTCTTGCAGATGCTGCGGCAAGCCGCTCAAGAGAGCGCCAAGCGCGCCCATCATCGAGCCGACAAAGGCATTGGCGGAAAAAACCGCGTTGCGATTTTCCGGCGAGCATTTCTCGGCGAGCAGCGCCTGTTCCACCGGGCTCATCGGACCGCCGCCTTGGCCGCCCGCGCCGGAGCCGCCGGCGCCAACGTTGGCGATAATCACCGCGGCGATGATGAAGATCAGATGGCTGGAGAAAATGTAGATCAAGTTGGAGACGATGGTCAGAGCGGCGAGCAGGACAAGAATGTTTTTGCGGCCGTAGCGATCCGAGAGATAGCCCCATACCGCGGTCAGAACAGCGGCGCTGGCATAAGCCGTGGTGATGACAACGCCGATGGTGACTGTCGAATAGCCGAGCTGGCTCAGATAGATGGTGAAAATTACCCCCAGATAAGAAAACGCGAACGCGCGCACGCCGCGCGAAATCATCAAGATAGCGGCGTCGCGTTGAAGATCGGCGAAAACTTGCCGAATCATCGCTCTGCCGCCGCAGTGTTGCGCTCGAAATCGAGCTCAGTGCGAATATCGATGGCATGAAGCGCCTCGTTCGCTTCGTCCAAGGATGAGCTTTGACGCACGGCTTGCGCGGGACGGGAAAGGGTTTCGTATAATTTCCCGGTCGACAGAAAAAATGTCAGGGCGGTCAAAGGCGTCAATTTGAGGCTTCGGCGGCCGTCGCGAATTCGTTTCGTTCCGGATGCGCCGCGGAAACACTGCAATGGGATCGCGCTCGCTTCGGTGGGCACCGACTTGACGATCTCTTCGAGCTCGGCGGCAATTTTCGGCGTCAACGACCAACTGCCGAGCCAGCCGGCTGCTCCGCCTATGCGGGCGAGCGCCGCCTCGATCTCATCGACGGTCAACTCGCCGTCGCTGCCGTAGCCGAACACGCCCCAGACCGTCCGCCGGCCGCGCCGCTCCAGCTCCGCGAAGGCCGCGAGCATGATCGAGTCCGCCAACGGGCTGCGCAGGCCGGGCTCGTGGCCTTGCGCCAACGAGTCGCCGCCGACATCGATGCCGACAAGCAAATCGATTTTCAGTTGCGCGATCGCCGTTTCCAGGCCGTCGACGACGCCTCGCACCCCGCCGTTGATATCCACCAGCAAAACATCGCGGCCGATTGCCGCCGCCATGCGCGACTCGGCGAACAAGACACCGGTGCTTGTCTGGCTGTCCCGATTCGCCATCCAGGCGAAAGGATGAAGCGCGGCGACGTTCCTCACCTCAGTCAATTTACGCGGGCCGGGCACCGGATCGTAGACGCTACGTTCCCAGGACAGTCCGCCGAGGGTGAATTGCAAGCCGAGGAATTCTAAAAATCGAGCCGTGGCCAAGGCGCCGACTACGTCGCCGCCACCTCCCACTCCGATAACCAACGCGTGGGCGGACGCGCGGAGCAAATCTTCGAGCGAAGCCGCCGCGGAAGTCATCGGGGCAGGTGAGTGTCCTGGCCCGGCACCGGGTTGGCGATCGCTTCTTCCAGCGATTTGACGCCGTGCCATTCATTGGCCGGACGCACACGGCCGTCGCTGCCGACCTGGTCGACCCCCCAGTAGATTTCCAGCGAATGATTATCCGGGTCGCGGAACTCGACGGCGATCTGACAGCCGGCGCGCCGCCGCCCCTCGAAGTCGATCTTCGCCCCACATTCGCGCAAGCGATCGCGCGCGGCGATCACCTGAGCCAGGGTCGGCACTTCGAAGGCGAGATGGTGCAATTCCCGCTTGGTGTTCTTGCCGTCGCCGGCGCCGACGAGCGCGAGGCAATGATGATCCGTGCCGCAGCGGAGAAAAACCATGCCGCCGGGCATCATGTCTTCGGGGTAGACGTCGGAGACTTTGAAGCCGAGCACACGCGTGTAAAAATCCGTGGACCGTTCGAGATCGCCCACTTGCAAGACGACATGGCCGACCTTGGCAATGTGAAAATCTAGTCCCACAGGAGGAGACATGCTTTTTAGTTTTTCTACATTCACCGCCATGTTTGGTCCTCCCGTTTTAATCGCTGCGGGTTAATTTCCCGCAGCTTGCTTCGCAATGGTGAATTTCTTACTCCGTCATTCCCGCATGCTTTTAGCGGGAATCCAGGCGAACTTTAGCTGGACCCCCGATAAAAAGATTCGGGGGTGACAACTTTGGAAGATATTTCTCATAAATGCTCTTCATACCGCTCAGCTTGCTGCGGGGTAATTCATTTCAGCCGACGCCGCAACAACTCATTTCTTGGTGAAACTCAATTTTCTCCGCATTCGCGCAATGAAGGTTTAGATCCTTCACTACGTTCAGGATGACAGCTGGTGGCGCTTGCGCTGTTACGTCGCAACCGCGTCTTTGCCGAAGCGTTTCGGCCCGCCTTGCTCAACTCGGCGATGCCGGCATCAGATGATAGGCGCGCAGGAACTCGATAACCAATGTGTCGAAACCGGCGGGATCTTCGATGTTGCAGGCGTGGCCGGTCTTCGGCAGGATTTTGTGCACGGCTCCCGGGATTAACGATGCGGTTTTCTTGCCGCCTGGCAATGAATTATCGTACTCGCCGTTGATCACCAGCGTGGGTACTTTCATAGTCGCCAGCCGGGGAGTCATGTCGAGACCTCCGCGGGCGCGAAAAATCTGGTCGATGGATTCGCCCAATAGCCAGGGATCGCGCTCGACGAAAGTATTGAGCAGATACCTGCCGAGTTTCGAATCGGCGAAATCAGGCGCCACCAAATCGCGCAGATGTTGAATGTGATACTTCTCAATGCCGATTTTGGTGTAGCCGTGGATTCGATCGTTGATGGATCCGCCGGGACCGCTACTGCCACCGACGAGAATGATCGCTTTGAACATTTCGGGATGATCGAGGCCAAGAAGAATCGCCATGCCCGAACCGACGCTGACGCCGCCGAGAATCGCTTCCGTCACGTTTTCATCGTGGCAGACGCCGAGCACGTCGTCGGCCATGTTCTTGAGGCTGAACGGCGTCTCCGGTTTGTCGGAGCGCCCGTAGCCGCGGATATCGATGGCGATGACTTTGAAGTAGGTCGAAAAATGCGCGATCTGGTACATCCACAAGTTATGGTCGAAAGGATTCGCGTGAACCATCACGAAGGGAAACCCCTCGCCGGAAACTTCATAGTAAATTTTTACGCCGTTCGAATCGCTGTAAGGCATGAAATTGTTTCGGAGTTCAAATCGTTTAACCGCTTCGCTCCGTTCAAGCCGTTCAAATCGTCTCGGAGGTTTTCGTTCCGTGTCTCCGACGGTTTGAACAGCTTGAACGAGTTCAGTCTTTAGTTGGTTTTCTCGGCCGCTCTTGCTTGATCTTCTCTTTGACTTCGTCGAGCTTCATGACGTCGGAATACTTATGGTGCAGATCAAACAAGTTCACTTTGTGCGACAGAATGCTGCGGTCGAAGACGCATTCTTCGACGATCGACACGTGGTAGCCAAGCGAGTAGCCGTCGACGCAACTCGCGCGCACGCAGCCGCTGGTGCTCTCGCCGCAGACGATCAGACTGTCGACGCCGAGTTGGGTGAGGTGGGCCACCAGCGGCGTGCCGAAAAATCCGCTGGCCCGTTCTTTGAAGATCACCACGTCGCCCGTTTGAGGTCTGAACTCTTCCTTGATCTCGAAGGCTTGAGGATCGATCTTCACGCGCTGACGGTTGGTGGCATAGACGGCGTCCGGTTTGGCTTCCTTGCGCGTCTCGGTGGTGGTGTAAAAGACCGGGATCTTGAGCGAGCGCGCCAACGCGAAAAGCTCTTGCGTCGGCGTGATGGCGTTGTGGGCGTAAATGCCACATGAGCTTTTGTAGGTGTCCACGAGCTCGTGCGGCTCTTTGGCGCCGCCTTCGTAGGCGAGATTATAAAGGTCGATGGCCAGTAGCGCGGGCCGTTGACCGATGTAGGTTTCGCGGTGATACGGCGTGTAGGTTTTTAGAATTTCCGGCGAGACGATATCTTTCCAGCAGTGCTCTTCGAATCCGACGGTCATGACGAGTCTCCTTATGATTAAATTTTCAAACAATACGGAATGCGCGGCTTACTTTCATCTATCCGGTAGCGGAAGGAATTGTCAAGGAACTAGAAGCCGAGGGCTCTCGCAGTGATCTTTAGCCGGTCGGCAGCCTTCCCGCTCGGGTTTGTTTCGTTACTAAGGTGCGATCGATGGCGCTGGCACTCGAATTGCTCCAAATCCACGCCATGATCTTGAAGGTGCATCGCCTTCGCCGGAGCATTGGAATCTTGGGACTTATTTTATTTCTGTTGATTCCGTTGTCGGCCAAAGCAGTCATAACCACGGAGGCCGGGAGGAAAAATCCCGACAATCGCGAATTGCTGGCGAAAGCAGTGGAAGGCCTCGTGTCGGCCTGGAATGCGAATGATGCAGAAACGATCGCCGGACTCTTTCTTCCGAGCGCGATTTTGGTAATGCCGACCGGTAGCATCGCGCGCTCCCGTTCTGGAATTCGCGAAAGACTTCTTGACGAGTGGCGCGGAAAGTTGAAGGACACGACCTTGATCCACGCAGTCGAAGATGTCGCCGTTCTCGGTAGCCCGTCGTCAAAGGGAAGTACCGGTTGAATGGCGTGAGGATTCTAGGTTTTGAAAAGTCTCCCGAAGGCTCGTTCGTCATCCGCCATAAGAAACAGCAAGGCCGCTGGATGATCTCAAAAGCAGAGCTGTTACGGGACAAAGACGGTTACTCCTGATACCGCGAACAACGGATAAAAGGGGACGGGCTTAGCATGTGGGTTTATTGCGGCCTGCGTTCCTCATGTAGCGGCGCAGCAGCCGCCTGGCGTTATAACGTCATTGACTGCCCCGTCAACTCATTCAGGCAATCAAAGCGCATCGGCAGATCTCCGCTCGCGCTGCCTCTTTGGGAAGAAAACAGGCTTTGTCTCATTTTCGCGACGAGCGATTCGCGCACATTTGGCTCTACGCCGCTATTTGAACTCAGCGGCAACAAAGCATGAAGTTTCCGAGCCTCACTTTAGAGACCACGCTGCTTCTGATTGCGGGTTGCGGTCTGCTCTTAATGAGCGCGCCGCAGATTCACTTAAGCTTGTTGGATCCCGACGACAATGCCTACCTTTGGCAAAGATCGAGCGTGCTCGCAGCCTTGTTGATCGGTTATGGAACACTACTCGTGATTCTGAGTGTTTGGAGCCGGCGTCTTGCATTAAGAGGGACATCATTTGTCGCCGAGACTGCCGGGCACGCTAGCAATGTTCATTCACTGATTCGCGACGACCTGCTGCCGGCTCTCCGGCGCTCGTTCGGGCCGGGTTGGACTGCCCGTGGATTGCTCGTTGTCCTTTGCTTCGGGATCATCGTGCGCGCCTATTTCCTGACGCAACCCGTGCGCTACGATGAAGCCTATACGTTTCTTAACTTTGTGAACGGTAATCTCTCGCGTTTGTTCGATTATCCCTATCCGAACAATCACGTGCTCCACACGATTTTGGTGAAGCTGTCGACGATCGTCTGGGGGGCTCATCCGCCGTCGATACGGATACCCGCATTCCTGGCGGGAATTGCGTCGATCCCGCTGATGTTTTGTCTTGCGCGCATTCTGCTAAACGAAAGATCCGGGATCTTCGCCACGGTGGCGATGTCGGTGTTTCCCTATCTGGTACTCTACTCGACCATCGCCAGAGGCTATTCGATGATCGTGTTTCTAACGCTGGCGCTTATTTTGGTCGCAGCACTGACGGCGAAAACTCCTTCCATCGCGGCTTCGGTGATCTTGTCGATCATTGCCGCTTTGGGGCTGTCGACGATTCCGAGCATGGCGTTTGCCGTCGCCGGCGTTTATCTCTGGCTCGCGTGCTTACTCTTCATCAACGGCAACAAGCTGAGGCGTATTTTGCACGATTTTGCTATTCCGTGCGCGATTATGACGGCCGGATTGGCCGCGGTTCTTTACACTCCGGTCATTCTCGTCTCGAAAGGCATCGATCCCTTGCTCAATAACGAGTACGTGGCCGCGCAGCCCTCGGCGGAATTTTTCAGTGAGGTCTATTCTCATCTCACCGCCACGCTTGCCGATTTTTCCAGGGACATCGCTGGACCCGTCCTTTGGATTGGCGTAGCGCTCATGGCGATCGGCACCTACAGCGCCGCGCGGCGACGCGATTGGGCCATGCTGCTTTTATTGCCTTCGGTTTTGGCTGGTTCAGGGCTGTTATTTTTGTTGAAGCACGCGATTCCTTTTTCAAGGACATGGATTTTCTTGATTCCAATAGCGCTCATTTTAGCCAACGCAGGATTGGCGCTCTGCGTTGAAGCTTTCTCGATGAATACGCAGCGCTCGATTCATCGAGGTATTGTGTTCGGCGGGGCTTGCTATGCTGTGTTTCTCATTTCGACAAATGCCATTCTGAAATATCCGGACACCGGCACGTTCCCGGAAGCACCGCAGATCGCCGGATATCTCAAACCGCTGCTAAAGAATGGAGCTGAGATCCACGCGAGCGCCCCGGCCGATTATCCCACTTACTTTTATCTCTGGTATCGCGGCGCAAGCGATTTCATGGCCGATGAAGGTGATAGCGACGACGTGACGAAATTTGTTATCGTGCAAAAGAGCAATTACCTGCGCGAGAATACAATCGAAGAGCCGGTCGTAAAGCTTATCGACGTCGCCGACGCCGCCGTTTTTCGAAACGTACGCGATACCCCCAACCAGCGAAAGCGACTTGGCCAAGAGAGCGGCGACGAGAGCCGTGAAACAAATGTCATCAATGCTCCCGATGCGGCGTCGGCTTGCTGCCGTGAGATCCATTCTCTGCTACTGGTTGCGGTCACAAGCGAGACCGCTAGTCCTTTTTCGGCTTAGCGGTATACGCCGTTTTTCGTCGCGACTCTGTCGCGGCTTGTTTCAATTCGAGAATCTTCGCTGTTTGTTTCACTTTGAATGATCGCCTCTCTTGCTCTGGCGCCTGGTCGCAAGGTATCGAAGGGTAATAAGTGCGGTTGGATTTGAGGGTTGGAACCTTGAACGATGGAACCTTTGAACGTCTTTAGCTTGACGGATATCGTCGAATTGCTCTAGGCTCAGCGCGGGAGGACAGACATATGCGTTGGCGCTTGATGTGGCTTTCGGGGTGGTTTCTCACATGATCGATTACATCAACTCGATGGCGTTTGTACGCTGTGAAGGTCTAATATGACGACAATCCACGAAATCATACAGGTTGGCGTTGGCGTGCCGGATCGCGAGAGATTCGAGAATTTTGCGCGCGATCTGCTGGGATTTTCATTCAATCGATCGCCCGACGGAAAAGTCACGTATGTGCGGTCGGATCAGTATCAGCATCGGATTGCAACGCGTACGGCTCCGGAGCCGGTTCTGGAGGTCCTCAACAGCTTGCCACGTGGAAGACCAAGCTTACGGCCGAAGGCGTCGCTTGGCGCCATGGTACTTCGGCGGAATGTGGCGAACGGCACGTCGATGATTTTATCGAACTCCAAGACCCCGATGGACACCATCTGGCCTTGTCCTACGGCTTCGAGATCGACAAAGAGCCGGTGCGCTATACCCGTGACCTGAAGTGTTTTGCGCCTAGGCCACGTGCTGCTAACGGTCGAGGACACCCAGCGGACACATGATTTCTATAGCGGCGTGTTGGGTTTTCGCCTGAGTGATTGGGTATACGTCGGCGACAATATTCGTTTGTGTTTTCTGCGCTGCAACGAGCGCCATCACAGCATGACCTTCGCTCCTTGCATGCCCGGCAAGTCTCCCCGGCTGCAACATGTGATGCTGGAAGTGGAGACGCTCGATGATGTCATGCGCTCATATCATTTCTTGCGCATCCGCAAGGCGCCGATCGGCATGGGACCTGGGCGGCACATCAACTGTCAAACCACGCATCTTTACGTGCAAACCCCCGGCGGATTTGCCGTAGAGTTCGGTTGGGGCCATCGCCGTCTCGACGACGCAACTCATCAATCGGTCATTTTTCCAGTTGGCAGCCCGGTCGATATCTGGGGCGGAGATATCCAGAGTCCGGAGTTCGAGATGGGATAATTACGCTGTCGCGTCAACGAAGAAGAATCTTCCGTTGAGACACCAGCCAGGGAAGCCTAGCGTCGCTGTTGCAGTTTGCTGAGGAGCCGCAGGATTTCAAGATAAAGCCAGATCAGCGTGACCATGAGGCCGAACGCGGCGTACCATTCCATGTACTTCGGCGCGCCCTGCTCGGCGCCCTGTCGCGGTCACAAACAGGATGGCGAATAACAGCGCGGTCTTGTTGACCGTGCCGGCAATCGTCATAGCCTCGGTGCCGGGTAAAACCCGCTCTCTGCGGAAAGTGCGCTCGCTCAGAACCGGATTTCCCGACCTCATCGCAAGGGGTGCAGCCATATCAGTTTCGTAACTCTTTTCGAAGGAATGTCAATCCATTTTTGCACTCGAGCGCTCGCCAGCATCGCACTGCCCACATTTAACCTGGAAGCGGACGGCTTCTTCTGCTACATCCGTGGCCGTTTGTTGAAGCCTATTAGCCGACCGACGCCGGCCTCGTTTCACTCTCAAGAATTTTCGCAACATTCACCGAAAATATTTCACGTAGTAGTGAATCCGGGCAGGAGGAGGGACAAACTTAAGAATCGAGAAAGGACCCGATGCTTGCGGGATTGGGCCCTTTCTCGATTGAATGATGAGGGTCGTATGTATTCTCCGCCGCTAGAAGATTGCTCGGAACAGCCCGCCGACCGCTCGAAAAGGCAGTGCGATAACTTCTCCTACGACGTTCACCGTGCTGCTGAGAACACCCGTCTCTCCGGAACCATCGGTTGTCGTGGTGGTGGTATGTCTTTCGACGGTGACGGGCTGGCCTGTACGTTCATCGTACGCGACTTCGTCCGTGACGGTCCGATGCGTTGAGCACGCCGCTGCCAAATTTGCGACGAGGAACAAGCTCAAAATGAAATGCGACGATTTGCGCATGATTTTTCTCCTTTCACTGAAAAGCGTTGCCTCACAACACGGAATGAGAAGGAGCCAAACTCGTGCCAGCTGCGCGGGGAATGGATACAGTCCCACAATTAAGACAGGGAGCCGTAAATCATTTGTCAGAATGAGGCGCTTTGACCATTGGCGGGATGAAAAGTCGAATTCGCACCGTGTTCGAGTTGGATTTTATAGGTGAATTTTTGTCGGATGAGAGGCTTTTTCCTAACATGCAGACAACGCCTTCGCTAGTTTCGTCGACAAAGACTGAGAAGGTTTTCGTCGGGTCGGGTGTATGCATCGTTTAAAATTCGATCAAGAACGCAAAGCAGATGCATTCATATTAAATCAACATGACCGATATTTTATCTGCCCCGGGTCGGTTTGCACGACTGTTCGATATCCGCTAGTTTCAAAATCTACCGTCAAGATTTCCGGACGCGCAACCTTGAGTTCCATCAACGATACGACCCGCTCGACCAAGCCCGTTCCTGTCCCTCCAAAAGTCGCGTTTGCGGCGCTTAAGCATCACGACTTTCGCTGGTTTTTCTTCACCACTATGCTCGCGATGATGGCGGACAATATCGAGCACGTCATCAGCTACTGGGTGTTGTTTGAAAGATTTCAGTCGCCAGTGCTGGCCGGCTTCGCCGTGATCAGCCATTGGACGCCATTTCTCCTGTTGTCGGTATACTTCGGTGGCTTGGCCGATCGGTACGATTGCCGCAAACTGATTCAAATCGCCCAAGTGATGTACATGGCGGTGGCGGTCGCATGGGCGATTCTTTTCTTAACCGACACCATTCAAGTCTGGCACGCGTGCGTCTTGCTCGTGATTCACGGCATCGCCGGCGTCTTCTGGACGCCGGCGGAGCAGTTAATAATTCATGACATCGTCGGCTCCGAAGATTTGCCGAGCGCCGTGCGCCTAAACGCCACGAGCCGCCAATTGGGCATCCTGTTCGGCCCCGCGGTGGGCGGCGGGCTGATGTTGTGGTTCGGCGCGCCCGCCGGGTTGTTTATCAACGCGTTGATCTATTTGCCGCTTACCATTTGGCTGATGATCGTTCCCTACACCGGGCATACCCGAGAGGGTTTACAGCCGCGCCGCGCGCTGCGCTGGCGCGATGCCCTGGACGTGATCGGCGAAGTGGCGCACAACCGGCCGGTCATCACGATGGTGGCGCTCGGCGGCGCAGCATCGCTCTTTGTCGGCAACGCGTTTCAAGCCAACATGCCCGAGTTCGCCCACGATCTCGGCACCGAGCATGCCGACTTCGCCTACAGCGCGTTGCTTGCCGCCAATGCGGCCGGATCGGTATTCGGCGGCTTCGTGCTCGACGGCAAGGCGTGGTTGCCGCCGACGGTGAGGTCGGCGATTACATGCGCGATTGTTTGGTGCGTGACGATGACCGTCTTTGCCTTTTCAAGCAGCTATCCGTTGTCAATGGTACTCTTGTTTGTCGCGGGGGCATTGAATCTGGCATTTTACTCGATCGCGCAGACGATTGTGCAATTGGAGGCGCCGGTGAATCTGCGCGGCCGGCTGATTGGATTATTTTCCATGTCAGCTTACGGCTTGCGTGCCTTTAGCGGCCTGACGGTGGGTGTCGTCGGAGGGCTCATCGGGGTTCACTGGTCGCTCGCTTTGAGCTCGCTGATTCTGCTTGCCGTCACAATCGCGTTACTTGCCTTCGCCTCGCCAAGGCAAGGCCAGGAAGAGTCGGGAAGAAATTAGAACTTCGACAAGGCGCCCGCCGCAGCAAATGCGCCTAATTTTCCATCGGTTTGCGTCACATTCCAAGATTCGTTACTGTCGCTGATTAATCCCAGTGACTGCGGAGAAGACTGTGGCTTCTAGCGACACGCAAGCACACGCGGCAGCGGGTGCAACCAAGAAAATCGCCTTTGCGGCGCTCCATCATAAAGACTTTCGCGTTTACTTCATCGGCACCATGCTGGCGATGATGGCGGACAATATCGAGCATGTCATAAGTTACTGGCTGCTCTATCAAAAGTTTCAATCGCCGACCCTTGCCGGGTTCGCCGTGCTGGTGCACTGGACGCCGTTCTTGCTGTTTTCCGTTTACTTCGGCGCGCTGGCGGACCGCTTCGACTGCCGAAAAGTCATCCAGATCGCGCAAATCATGTACATGGGAGTGTCGGCGACGTGGGCATATTTGTTCTACACGGATACGATCGAAGTCTGGCACGCCTGCGTTCTGCTCGTGATTCACGGCATGGCTGGAGTGCTCTGGGGACCGGGCAGCCAACTCTTGATCCACGACATCGTTGGCACCGAACATCTGCAAAGCGCCGTCCGCCTCAATTCCACGAGTAGACAACTCGGAATCCTCTTCGGCCCGGCCGTCGGCGGCGGCATGATGCTTTTGTTGAGCCCGGCGGCAGGTTTGCTGGTCAACGCGCTCATTTATTTGCCGCTGACCATCTGGCTGCTGGCCGTGCCGTACACGGGTCATAGCCGCGAAGGCGCGCCGCCGGCGCGGCGAGCACTCGGTTGGCGCGATGCCATCGCCGTCATCTGCGAGGTGTCCGGCAACCGGCCGATTATCACGATGGTCGCGCTGGCCGGCTGCGTGTCGTTCTTCGTCGGTACCGCCTTTCAAGCGACGATGCCCGAGTTCGCGCACGATCTGGGCACCGAGCAAGCTGACTTCGCTTACAGCGCCCTCTTGGCCGCCAACGCAGCGGGCGCGGTGTTTGGCGGGTTTCTTTTGGAGGGCCGTGGTTGGTTGCCGCCGCGCGTCAGCACGGCGATGATCAGCGCGATTCTCTGGTGCCTGACGATCGCCGCCTTTGCGTTTTCCACCAGTTACTATTTATCGCTGACGCTTCTCTTTATCGCCGGCGTGTTGAACCTTACTTTTTCCTCGATGGGCCAGACGATCGTGCAGCTTCTCTCGCCGCCGCAGCTTCGCGGCCGTTTGATCGGATTATTTTCCATGGCAAGCATGGGGCTTAAAGCATTCAGCGGGATCACCGTGGGCGTGTTGGGCGGACTGATCGGCGTGCACTGGTCGCTTGCCGCAAGCGCGATGGCATTACTCGCCGTGACGGTCGCATTGTGCGCTTTCGCAATGCCCGGAGAGAGACGCGGGGAGTTCGGTTAGGCACACGCGGCTTCGCTCCACTCAAGTACTTCTAGCCTCGATCGCTATACAATCTTATGACTGTGAATCCAGGCTCGGCAAAAGGCGACTCGGCGTCGAAGCCGGAAAGAAAGGTCGCTTTCGCGGCGCTGCGTCATCGCGACTACCGGCGTTATTTTTTCGTCCATTTCCTTTCGACCATGGGCGACAATATCGAGCATGTCATCAGCTACTGGCTGTTATTCCAAAAATTTCATTCGCCGGTCCTTGGCGGCTTTGCCGTGATCAGTCACTGGACGCCGTTCCTATTTTTCGCCGTCTATTTTGGCGCGCTCGCCGATCGACACGATTGCCGCAGGATCATTCAAGCCTCGCAGTTGCTTTACGCCGGTGTCTCGCTGACTTGGGGTATCCTATTTCTCACCGACACCATTGAAGTGTGGCACGCGTGCGTCTTGCTGGTGCTGCACGGCATGGCCGGAGTGCTGGGCGGGCCGGGGGGCCAATTGATCATTCACGACATCGTCGGCCGCGAGTATTTACAGAGCGCGGTGAGACTCAATTCCACCAGCCGGCATCTAGGAGTTCTTTTCGGACCGGCGGTGGGAGGCGCGACGATGCTTCTTCTTGGCGCTCCGGCGGGGCTCTTTCTCAATACGCTCATGTTCATGCCGGCGGTCCTCTATATGTTCTTCTTGCCTTATACCGGTCATGGGCGCGACGATGGGATGAGCGCGCGAGCGCCGCGTCTAAGTTTTGGCGGCGCGCTCCAACTCATGCGCGAGACATCCGCCAATCCGACGATTCTTTCAATGATTCTTCTAGGTGGCGCCACGTCCTTGCTGGTTGGGAATGCCTTCCAAGCGCAGATGCCTGAGTTCGCGCACGACTACGGGCACGATAAACAAGACGTGGCTTACAGCATGCTGCTTGGCGCCAACGCCGCCGGCGCCGTCGTCGGCGGCATTCTGTTAGAGGGTGGAGGATTGCTGAAAGCGAATCCGCGCAATGCGGCGATCTGCTCTATTCTATGGTGCCTGCTCATCATCGCTTTCGCCGCATCGACGAGCTATTCGCTTTCCGTTGCGTTGCTCTTCGGCGCCGGTCTTCTAAACCTCGCTTTTCTCTCGATGGCGCAGACACTTGTTCAACTTCAAGCGCCGTCGCAACTGCGCGGTCGTCTGATCGGCTTGTTCAATATGTCGAACAACGGTCTCAAGGCCTTCAGTGGCGTGACCGTCGGCGTGGTCGGCGGACTGATCGGTATCCACCGGTCGTTGGCGCTAAGCGCGATGGTTTTACTGGCGGTAACCGTCGGCTTATTCGCGTTTGTGATCCCGGGGCGAGGCGCAGGGAGCGAGTTGAACCGTTGATTGTCCGAGCAAGGGATCGTCGATAGTCCAAGAGATTTTTTCACAACGAAGAGCCCGGCGCGGCACAGCCGCACCGAAACGAAAGATTACCCACAAAGAGCCTAGCGCGGCAAAGCCGCAACCGAATAAGAAGAATTAACCACAGAGATCACAAGGGTCACAAGGTAGGGGCGCGATTGATCGCGCCCTCGGAAAAAGGACCCAGAAGGGGATTTATCGCAGAGAACGCAAAGTACGCAAAAAGATAACTGGGAATATCTCCCGCCAAGACGCAAAGGTAAAAAACAATTTCCGAACTTGGCGTCTTGGCGCCTTGGCGGGAGGATTATCCGAGTTCGAAAGGGTTCGAATCCGTGAGATTTGCGCAAGCTGCGCAAGTTCTCAACTATAGTAGTACGAAGAACACGAAGGCTTTCGTAGGGTGCGCTGCGCGCACCGATCGGTCCGTGTCCCGGATGTTTGCACCGGAATCCAAGGTCTTTCGCTCGGAAAAATTTGCGCAAGCCGCGAAAACTTTCAAGCATAGCAATGTAAAGGGATGAGGAGGAGTAATGATCTCGTTTGTGATTGTGATTAGCTTTTTGTCGTTGGCCTTTGCGGTCTATTTGGCCCGCTATGTGATGCAACGCGACACCGGCACGCCAAAGATGCAGGAGATTTCCAACGCGATTAGAGAAGGCGCGGAGGCCTTCCTGTCGCGGCAAAATCGGACGATCGTGAGTTACTCCGCCATTCTGGCGGCGCTCATTTTCATTCTCTACGGCTATTTTCGCACGCCCAGTCCGGCCGATCCCGTGCCGCCTCTGCAGATGGCGTTTTGGACGACGCTTTCCTTCGTTCTCGGCGCCGTCTGCTCGGTCATCGCGGGCTACGTCGGCATGTGGGTTTCGATTCGCGCCAATATTCGCACCGCAGCGGCGGTGCGGTCGAGTCTCAACGAGGGGTTGCAAATTGCCATGCGCGGCGGCGCCGTGTCGGGCTTGTTCGTCGTCGCCATGAGCCTGCTCGGAGTCGGCGGCCTGTATGCGCTTTTGGAAACGCTCGGCCACGATCCACAAAAGATTCCGTTCACGATCGTCGGCTACGGCTTCGGCGCCTCCTTCGTGGCGCTCTTCGCCCAGTTGGGGGGCGGTATCTATACCAAGGCTGCCGACGTCGGCGCCGATCTGGTCGGCAAAGTCGAAGCGGGCATACCGGAAGACGACCCGCGCAATCCCGCCGTGATTGCGGATCTGGTCGGCGACAACGTCGGCGACTGCGCGGGCCGCGGCGCTGATCTGTTCGAATCCACCGCCGCCGAAAATATCGGCGCGATGATTCTCGGCGTCGGCCTGTACCCGTTTTTCGGCCTCAAGGGAATTCTCTTCCCACTGGTCGCGCGTGCCTTCGGACTGTTGGCTTCGATTGTCGGCGTCATGATCGTCAAATGCCGGGAAGATGAAGACCCGATGAGGGCGCTCAATAGAGGGTACTATGTGACCAGCATTCTGGCGGCTCTCGGTTTTCTGGCGGCAAGCTATTACATGCTGCAAGTCGATCCCATCAAATATCCTGAAGCGACCTCCGCCTGGATTTATTTCTTTCTGTGCGGTGTCATCGGCATCTTGATGGCGCAGGCGTTTGTTTACATCACGCAGTATTATACCGAATACAAATACCGTCCCGTGAAAGAGATCGCCGAGGCGTCGCAGACCGGCCCGGCGACCAATATCATTACGGGGATTGCGGTCGGTCTCGAATGTACATTTCCCCCGGTGATAGTGATTTCGATCGCGATTCTGGGCGCATATTTTCTCGGTTCCGCGAGCGGCGTGCCCAACGCCGGCTTGTTCGGCACCGCGGTGGCGACCATGGGAATGTTGGGAACCGCAGCCTACATCTTGGCAATGGATACCTTCGGGCCGATCACGGACAACGCCGGCGGCATCATTGAGATGAGCGGGCAACCCGAAGAGGTGCGCCACAAGACCGATCGTCTCGACGCGGTCGGTAATACCACCAAGGCTCTCACCAAAGGTTATGCCATCGGTTCGGCGGCGCTCGCCGCGTTTCTGCTTTTCTCTGCTTACCTCGACGAAGTGCATCACTACGGTGCCAAACTGGAGGGCGTCAATATCGCCAAACCGGAAGTTTTCGTCGGCGGGCTGCTGGGCGCGACACTAGTCTTTCTCTTTTCCGCCCTGGCGATCCGGGCGGTGGGCAAGGCCGCATATTACGTGATCAACGAAGTCAGAAGGCAGTTCAGGGAGAATCCCGGGATTCTTCAGGGTACCGCCAAGCCTGATTACGCTCGATGCGTCGACATCGTTACCCGCGGCGCGCTGAAAGAAATGGTATTGCCAGGGATCATTGCCGTCGCTACACCGGTCGCGGTGGGTCTGATCTTCCGCATGTTCGGCGTCGGCGCCGAGGCGGTGGCGGCTTTTTTGATGGTTGGTACCATCGCCGGTATTTTGATGGCCACATTCCTCAATAACAGCGGCGGCGCTTGGGACAATGCCAAGAAATTTATCGAGTCCGGCGCTTACGGCGGGAAGGGCTCCGAGACCCATAAAGCCGCAGTCGTCGGCGACACGGTCGGTGATCCTTTCAAAGACACCGCCGGGCCCAGCTTACACGTGTTGATCAAGCTCCTGGCGACGATCACCCTCGTTCTGGCGCCGTTGTTTGTTTAAGGACCGCTTCAAGCCGTATAAGCTGCGTATCGCCGAAAAGGTGGGGCGCCAGGAGTGGATGCGTGTTAACATCGATGCTGAGCGTCTCACGTTTCACCTGATCATGCCCGGATGGTGGAATAGGTAGACACAAGGGACTTAAAATCCCTCGGACCGAAAGGTCTGTGCCGGTTCGAGTCCGGCTCCGGGCACCACGGTTATTAAAACCTTCCGGTTGCAGCCGCGTTTCCTTTTGTCCGTTAAGTCTTGCCTGGGATCGATTGCCGCCGAGGAAAAATCGACGGGCGGCGCACCCGTTTAGCAAGACGCTACCTGCGTCTCTTGACGCTGGCATTTTGCGCAGCTATCACCAACGGTACGGTTGGCATGGCGCTTGGTCGGATACAGCAATAAAACTGAAAGGCGGTGACCTGTGAAATTTCCGCGCGTGGCAAATTTGTTCGCGGCCTTTGTGCTTAACGCCGCGCTTGTCGGTTCGGCGTACGGCGATTGGAAGCAGGATTGGGAGAGGACCGTGGCGGCGGCTGAAAAGGAAGGCGAGGTCACGATCTACGGCCAGTCCCGGGCCGGGGTGGGGAAGGCGATACTTTCGTTCAAGGATGCTTTTCCGAAAATCAAAATTAACTTCGTCGGCGGCTCGGGGAGCGACCTGTCGAAAAAAATCATGGCCGAGCACCGCGCGGGCAAACACCTCGTCGACTTGAGCGTCGGCGGCGGCGGAACCATGGTGTTGGTCTATCACAAGGGAGGTCTGTTGCAGCCGATCCAGCCGCAGTTGATGCTTCCTGAAGTTGTCGACCAGACAAAATGGTGGTCGAAAAAGCATCTCTACTCGGATCCGGAAGGGCAACACGTTTTTATGGCTCAAGGGGATGCGGGCTCGGGGATCGGCGCGATCAATAGCGATTTCATCAAGACCGGCGAAATCGATTCTTGGTGGCACCTGCTCGCGCCCAAGTACCGCGGCAAGCTGGTGATGACCGATCCCGACTCGGCCGGCAATATCGGTAATTGGCGATTCCTCTACTACAGTCCCGATCTTGGCCCCAAGTTCATCACGCGGTTGCTGACCGAGGCGCAGGTGACTTTCGCCGCCAATGAGCATCAGATGATGGATTGGGTGGGTTCAGGAAGATATCTCATGCATGTGCTGGCGAAATTCGAGAACACGGAGAACGCGCGCAAACAAGGGCTGCCGGTCAGGCAAGTTTTCAGCGACAAAGAAGGCGACACGATCAGCTCGGGTTCAGGACATATCGTGTCGTTTAAAAACGCGCCCCATCCCAACGCGACCAAGGTTTATATCAATTGGTTTCTATCGCGCGAGGGTCAGCTCACTTGGCAAAAACTTACCGGCCGAAATTCCTTTCGCACCGATATTCCCAAGGACATGATTCTTTACAAGGAAGAGCAGGTGCCAAAAGAAGGGGCCAAGTATCTCTTATCCAGCTTGCCGCAATACGAAGACGTGAAACCGCTCAGAAAGTTGGTCGGCGAAGTTTTGGCCAAGGTGAAACAAAAGTAGAGCTCAACGCTTCACGGTTGAGGCGCTCGACCATCTGGGTGTTCGTCGGTTCTACAGCAACTGTCCGCCGGGCAGATGAGGGAAAGCGCTCATCTCGTGAGCTGGAGCCAACGGTTGTACCTCGCACAAGTAAGCAGAGTTGAGTTGATCGAGCCGCGTGATGCCGAGCAGTCCCATGGTGGTTGCGATTTCGCTTTCGAGTATTTCCAAGACGCGCACCAGGCCGGCCTGACCGGCGGCGGCGAGTCCCCAGCCTTGCAGCTTGCCGATCGCCACGGCGCGGGCGCCGAGGGCGATCGCCTTGAGCACGTCGCTGCCGCGCAGGATGCCGCCGTCGAGTACGATCTCGGCTCTGCCGCCGACTGCATCGACGATCTCCGGCAGCATGTCGATCGTCGCCCGCCCATGATCGAGCTGGCGGCCGCCGTGGTTGGAGACGTAAATCGCGCTGACGCCATGCGCCACGGCGATGGCGGCGTCTTCGGCGGTGGCCACGCCTTTCAAGATGAACGGCAGTCCGGCCATTTCCTTAATGGCATCGAGAGTCTCCCACGTCAGCCCGGCGCGATACTCATAGCCGACACCGCGGCGGCTCGGCGGCAGCCAACGATCCATCATCTGGCGCTCGCGGTGGCCGTAGTGCGCCGTGTCAACGGTGAGGCAAAGCGCAGAGTAGCCGGCCTGCTTGACGCGCGCCAGCAGAGTCTCGACCCATTTCAGATCTCCTTGGACGTAAAGCTGAAAAATCTTTGGCGTAGGACTAGCCGCTGCGGTCTCTTCCAGGCTCGGTTGAGTGACGGAGCTGACGAAATTGACGGTGCCGAATTCCGCGGCGGCTTTGGCGACGGCGATACCACCCTCCGGCGCGATGGATTGCAGCGAGCCGATCGGCGCGAGCAAGACGGGAATTTTGAGTTTATGTCCCAGAACCGTCGTCGAGGTATCGATCTTGGAAACATCAACGAGCACGCGCGGGCGAAAGGCCAGACTATCGAGACCGAATCGGTTGCGGCGCATGGTGGTTTCCGATTCGGCGCCGCCGGTGAGGTAGTGCCAAACGTTTTGCGTTAGGTTGCGCCGCGCTGCAACGATGATCTCTTGATTGGTGACAAAGTCCAAAGCCATATCGGCCTCCTTGAATTTTTGCGTCGATCGCAAATTGAGCAAGCTTCGCTTTATCCCGGTTAGCTCAAACGGCGCTTTATGACAATCTTTCGCGGGACTGAGACTGTGTCGCAATCCTAAAATTATCCGGATGTCATGCTGGGTCCTTCGGGGGACGCAGGATAAACTCCGCGAAGCATCTTGCAATGCCAACGGGATTACGAGAAGCAGATTTCACTGGGCCGAGCCCTTGGCCTCCGCGGACCGGAAGTATGAGGGCGAGACTGCTGGATTGTTGGAATTGCTGTTAGGGTGGCGATTATCATTCATTTCATCACCGGCGTGAATCGGTCGTTCAGCTTTGACATCTGTTAGCGACGATGGTAGGCGCGAACTGGGGAAAGTATTTTTTCCTGCCGAACACACGGCAAATAGAGCATGGAGGGTTGCTGAATGGTTGCGTGGCGCGCCCGTATCGGTTTGATCAAGCCGACTCATCGCGGCAAATCGTTCGCGTATTGGTATAAACATGCGCCGGAAGGCGTCGAGATTGTGCCGACGTTTATCGGGTTTCGCAGCGAGAAGCGCGAGAGTTTTCTCGAAGGGTTCAAAAAAGCGGAAGCACTGGCGGTGCAGCTCAAAGAGGTTGGTTGCGACATTATCTCGGTCAGCGGCACGCCGCCGTTTTTGCTGAAGGGCCTCGATTTCGAGCGGCAGTGGGCAGCCGAGTTATCGACCAAAATCGGTTTGCCGGTGGTGACGCCGATGGAGCCGCACGCCATCGCGCTGCAGACACTGGGCGTGCGCAAGGTGGCGCTGGCGACCTATTACGGCAGCGAGCTCAATCAGGCGATCGTGAATTATTTCACGCGCTTCGGCATAGAATCAGAGCTGATGCCGGGCTTGAGCGCGACAGGCCAGAGCTCGGGGTTGTATACGACTTCGCTTTTAGCTTTGGACGAAGTGTCGCACATGGATGTTTATCGTCATTGCAAGAAGGCGTTGGCGCGCATGGCGCCGGTCGAAGCAATTTATATCAACGGCGGCGGCTGGGACGCCGCGCCGGCGATCGACTACTTGGAGCGCGATTTGAACACTAAAGTCGTGTGGGCGCTGGCCGCGGAGATGTGGCTGACGTATCACATGCTAAAAATCGACAATCCGCTTTCCGACAGCGGCGTGCTGCTAAGCGGAAAATATGCGCCGGCGATTTAAGATACGATGGACAAGAAGGAGAACGAGCAATGAGTCAAATCGATTGGGCAAAGATCTATGCCGCGATGGACAAGCGGATCGTTTTAAAATACCAGCAGCTGCCGAAGGGCGAGCAAATCGGCAAGCGCCCGCAGACGGAAAAGCCCCAGGGAAAGAACTGATGACATTTTTCAAAAAAGTGGAAGGCTGTTTTCTTAAGCGCATGAACGGGCGGCGGCATGCCCGAGTCGGCGGGCATCCAGGCGGGGCGGATGACCCATTCAAGATGGATTCCCGCCTAAAGCATGCGGGAATGACGGAACGGAGAGGAAGTAGACATCAGTCAACGCGTTTGGATCCGTTGGCTTGGAGCTGAAATCGAGTCAGGTCAAGGAGAGGCCATGGAAATTTTCGACATCCATCACCATCTCGGATCGTTGATGGGAGGAAGCCTGCAGGAGGGAGACGGCTGGCAGGAGCGTGACTACGCCAATCGGGTGCGCATCATGGATGGCAACGGCGTATCGATGGCAGCAATCCTGGCGGCAACGGGGTACATCCAGGCCGACGGCATCAAAGACACGATGCGCTGCAACGATACGGTGGCGGCATATCGAAAGCG